>NC_007761.1:2835000-3205000 GCF_000092045.1 Rhizobium etli CFN 42
CCAGGTCCTCATCGAAGAGATCAAAGTCGCGATAGGTCTTCATTGCATGGCTTCTGATGTCCTTGACTTCGATCTTCTGGCCGTCGCGCGTTTCCTCGCGCATCAGGACAGCGACATCGATGCCGCGGCTGTCATTGCCCTCGACCAGGAATTTCTGTCGGTAGCCGTTTCCGACCATGCGGAAGAGATAGCCGTATTCGAAGGCCTGCAGAGCAGCCATATTGTCGATTTCCTGCAGGCAGAGAATATCGGCATCCGCATCGGCGATGGCGAGCGCCGTCATCTGCCTGGTGTCGTCGGCCGCGGCGATCACCCGGGCCTGCTCGAGCTGCTGGTAGACGCCCTCGCTGTTGACCTCGAAGAGCTTGATGACGCGGTCCTGGCGCAGCTGATTGCGGAAGCCGGTAAAATCGAAACGGGTCAGCAGGTTTTCGACGTTGAAAGTGGCGAGGCGAAGCGACATGGCGGGAGTCCGGTTGCGGAGCGTACCTTAACCGGCAATCGCCGCAGGGAAAGACGGCAGACCAAGAAAAATGCGGACAAGTGCCGTCTGCGCCTAGATATGGCTGGGCGGGCTTGAAGTGGCATTATCGTGAGGTTGGCCGTGTCCGCCATCAGGACTGCTCGACGAGCTGCTGTTGCTCGAACCGCGGTATAAGTCATTTGGGCTAAATGCCTGGGTGCGTTCGCCCCGCTCCGAAGACGGGCATCCCGTAGACGCCGGTTCTCTATACATCAAAGTCGCCAGCCCGCACGGATGACGGCGCGCACGCCTTCACCAGTCACGACGGCCACGCGGCTGTAGGCGCGCAGCGTCTGCCCGTTGCCGAGCGTCAGCTTCACGGCGTAGCGCTCACCCTCGAACAGCACGGATTCGACGGTTGCGGCAGCCCCCCTCGCCGCCGATGATCACATCTTCCGGCCGCACGAGAATATCGGCGCCATCGGTGTTGGCCGCCTGCAGCGCGTCCTGCAGTTCATCCCATTCCAGCTGGCGTTCGCCGCCCATGACAGGCAGCGTCAGGATCGCGCCGCGCCCGATGAGGCCGCCCACGATGCGACCCTCCGGCCGGGCATAGATCTCGGCTGGCGGCGCCACCTGCAGCAGGCGGCCTTCGGACATAACGGCGACGTCGGTCGCCAGCGCCATCGCCTCGCTCTGGTCGTGGGTCACGTAGATCATCGTGGCACCCGAGCGCTGGTGAAACTCGCGGAAGGTCTCCTCCATCTCATGCTTCAGGTGCCGGTCGAGATTGGCGAGCGGCTCGTCGAGCAGCACGACGTCGGGCGAGGTCACCAGGCAGCGGGCGAGCGCGACGCGCTGGCGCTGGCCGCCGGAGAGATCGGCTGGCCGCCGGCCCGCATAATCGGCAAGCCGGACGGTGGAAAGCGCCTCGCCGACCTTCGCCCGGTATGCCTCGCCCGAGACGCCGCGCACTTTCAGGGGATAGCCGACATTGCCGGCGACGCTCATATGCGGCCAGAGCGCATAGGACTGGAAGACCATCGCCATGTTGCGCTTCTCGGGCGGCAGCGACTGGGCGGCATCGGCCAGCAGCCGCTCGCCAAGATGGATCGAGCCGTCGGAGGGCGTCTCGAAGCCGGCGATCATCCTGAGCACCGTCGTCTTGCCGCAGCCGGATGGCCCAAGCAGCGCCAGGAAGCCGCCCTCGCGCACATCGAGCGAGAAATCGCTGACAGCCGCGCGCCCGGTGCCGAAATCCTTGGCCACCCGGTTGAGGGTCAGTTTCGCCATGGCACCACCCCCTTCGGCAGGTGTTTCGCCAGCAGTTCCAATAGCAGCATCATGATGACGACCATGAGGACGACGAGCACGGAGAGTGCCGAAGCAAGGTCGGAGCTGCCGCTGTCGTCGAGATTGTAGATGGCAACGCCGAGCGTCTGGGTGCCGGCCGACCAGAGCAGCGCGGAGATCGTCAGCTCGTTGCAGGCGATGAGGAAGACGAGGATGACGGAAGCGCCGGCGGCGGGCGCAATCAGCGGCACGATGATATCGGAAAGCCGCCGAAAGAAACCGGCGCCGGAAAGACGGGCTGCCTCCTCCAGCGCCGGATCGAGCTGGTGGAAGGCGCTGACCACGGGTTTCAGGCTGACGGCGAAAAACCAAGAGAAATAGGCGATGAGAATGATCCAGATCGTGCCGTAGAGCGAGATGTGGAGGAACGGGATCGGTGCCGCGAAGAGCAGGATGAAGGCGACCGCCATGACGATGCCGGGCAGCGAATAGGGTATCTCGATCAGGCTGGCGATGATGCGGGAGGCCGCATCCTTTCGCCGCGTCAGCATATAGGCCGCAAGCACGGTCACCACCAGGAGACAAACGGCGGTGGCGCCGGCAAGCGAGATCGAATTGACGAAAGCGGTGCGCGTCACCGCCTGCCGGAAGAGGATCTCCTCAAAGGCATGCAGCGACATGGTCTTGAAGGTCAGCGGCACGCCATAGGCCGGCACCAGCGCGCCGGCGACGAGCGCGAAGAAGGGTGCGGCGAGCATGAAGGACAGGATCGCCCAGAGGATCGGCGTGAAGAGAAACCGCCAGGCGCCGAGCTCGACGGCGGCACTCGCCCCGGACAGGCCGATGACGCGGTAATCGCGGCCTCTGAGCGCCCGGTCCTGGATCATCAAGCCCGCTACCGAGATCATCGCGATGATCGCCGAGAGCACGGCGACATCGCCGAACGTGCGGCTGGTGAAGGCGGAAAACTTGGTGAATACAAGCGTCGGCAGCGTGAAGATCGAGGCGGGAATGCCGAGAATGGCGGGAATGCCGAAATTGCCGGTGCAGGAGACGAAGGAAATCGCCGCCCCCGCGATGATGCCGGGCAGCGACAGAGGCAGGATGATGTCGCTGAAGACCCGAAAGCTGGAGGCGCCGGAAAGCCGCGCGGCCTCAACACCATCGCGCGGCAGCGTCATCAGCCCGGCCCTAAGCGCGAGATAGACGAGCGGCGCATGCTGCACGCCATAGAGCAGCGCGATGCCGCCGACCGAATAGAGCGGCTGCGGCGAGCCGAGCGGCGGAGCGATCGCCAGCGCCTTCAGCAGCGGGCTTGACGGCCCCGACATCTGCACCCAGGCAAGCGCCGTCACCTGCGGCGGGATCATCATCGGCAGCACGAAAAAGAAGCTGAGCAGCCCCTTGCCGCGAATATCCGTCAGCGTCAGCAGGAAGGCGAAGAGACAGCCGATGACGAGCGAGATCATGGTGCCAACAACGGATGTGACGATGGTGTAGTAGGTCGCCGACCAGAGCGACGGCGCGCTCAGCACATCGATGATGCCTCCATTGGCGAAGGCCGCGATCCCGACCATGGCGAGGCGGGCGAGCGGCAGCACGCTGAGGATCAGCACGGTGATGACGACAAAAGGAAACAGCCAGGGCGGCTGGCTGTTTCCTGTTCTGACATAGCCTGGCATGAAGAGATCAGTTCGAGCCGTAAATGCCCGAGAACGTTTTCAGATCCTGGTCGGTATTCTTCAGGGCTTCTGCGGCATTGACCGGCAGGACCCTGATCGTCTCGCGCGCCGGGAAGCCGTCCGGCACCTTCATGCCATTGCGTGCCGGGATGTAGCCGAGCTTGAGGAAGCCTTCCTGGCCCCTTTCCGAGAGCACGTAATCGACGAACTTCTTGGCGGCCTCGGCATTCCTAGTGCTGGCGAGGATGCCGACCGGCTCGGTCACGGCCGAAACGCCTTCGCTCGGGAAGACGAACTCGACGGGCGCGCCCTTGGCCTTCTCGCGGATCGGCAGGTAATCGACGACCATGCCGTAAGCCCTTTCGCCCGAGGCGACCGACTTCAGCACGGCGCCATTGCCGCCGGCGGCGATCGCGCCGTTTTCGGCGAGCGACTTGTAGAAATCCCAGCCGAGGCCGGGAACGGCGGCAAGCGTCTGGGCATCGATGAGGGCCGCACCCGAAGCGAGCGGGCTCGGCATGGTGACGAGGCCCTTGGCTTCCGGCCTGGTCAGATCCTTCCAGCTCGCAGGCTTCATGCCAGCCGAGGTATTGTACATGATGCCGGTGGTGATCAGCTTGGTCGAGTAATAGTAGCCGTCGGCATCATAGAGCGTGGCGTCGTATTGGGCGGCTTCCGGCGACTTGTAGGCGAGCAGCTTGCCCTCCTGCTTCAGGCGCTCCAGCGTCACCATATCGGCGATCAGGAGAAGGTCGGCCACCGGATTGCCGGCCTGGATCTCGGCCTGCAGCTTGGCGATGATCTTCGGCGTGCCGTCGCGCACCCAGTCGACCTTGATATCGGGATTGACGGCCATGAAGCCATCGACCGTCGCCTGCGCGTCTTCGTTCGGCTGGCTGGTGTAGAGAACGAGGTTTGCGGCTGAAGCCGGAATGGCAAGCAGGCTCGCGGCGAGAAGGGCTGCGGCGGAAACGATCGTCTTCATGGGAGGCGTCCTCGGAATTGCGTCACCCCTCCCTTATTAGGGGTCGTTGACAGAGATGTGACAGGCGGCGGCAGGCCCCCGCTTGCCGGCATTCGGGCCGCGGCACTTTCGCGCCGCGGCCCTTGGATCGAACGCTACTTCGCGGCCTCTTCGATCAGTTCGGCGACCTTCACAGGATGCGACACCATCACGACGTGGGAGGCGCCATCGACGACGACGGTGCGCTTGGACCCTGCCCGCTCGGCCATGAAGCCGAGGGCTGCGGCCGGGATGTTCTTGTCACCGGTGCCGTAGACGAACCAGGACGGCAGCTTCTCCCAGGCGGGCTCGCCGGATTTTTCGGTGAGCGCCGCTTCGGTGATCGGCCGTTGGGCGGCCGCCATCAGCGCAGCCTGTTCGGCCGGCACGTCGCTGGCGAACTGGTCATGGAACTTCGCCTGGTCGATATAGAGATCAACACCGCCGGTGCTGAGCTTGACCGGAGCCGCCAGGGCTCCGCTCAGCGTGCCGCCGGGAAACTTGCCGGCAAGATCGGCAACCGATTCCCCGGCTTCAGGAGCGAAGGCAGCAACATAGACCAGCGATTTGACGTTGCCGTGGCCATTGGCCGCTGTCGAAATGACCTGGCCGCCATAGGAATGGCCGACGAGGACTACGGGGCCGGCGATGCTGCCGACGACGTCGGAGACATAGGCAGCATCATTGGCAACGCTGCGCAGCGGATTGGCGGCCGCCACGACCGGGAAGCCGTCCTTGCGCAGGATTTCGACGACGCCGTTCCAGCTGGATGAATCGGCAAAGGCGCCATGGACGAGGACGACGGTCGGCTTGGCCGTCTCGGCAACGGCAGCACCGGAGAACAGAGCGCCCGCCAGGGCAACGGCAGCAGCAAACTTGAACATTGGTCTTTCCTTTCGTCGGTTGGATGTCACATGAGCCGAAGCGGAGTTGACGTGCTTTCCGGCCCTCAAATTCATTATTTATTTTGTCTACGATTTCTTTGTGCCCGATCTATCTAATCCATCTCTTCCCACGCGTCAATAGCTTGCAAACAGATCGCGCACAAATTATACTCAACAGAGAGGAGAGCGTGATGAAAGACACCACATCGAATGATCTCGCCGACGTGCCGCAGATTGATGAAATGCTTTGCTTTTCAATCTATTCGGCCAGCCATGCCTTCAACCAGCTTTACCGCCCCCTGCTCGACGAAATGGAACTCACCTATCCGCAATTCCTGGCGATGACCGCCCTGTGGGCGCGTGACGACCGCACGGTGAAGGATCTCGGCGAGACGCTTTTCCTCGACTCCAGCACCCTCACTCCGCTGTTGAAGCGGCTGGAAAATATAGGCCTCGTCACCCGCAACCGGAATCCCGCCGACGAACGCCAGGTGCTGTTGCGCCTGACGAAGAAGGGACTGGCACTGAAAAGCCGCGCCACCCATGTGTTCGACTGCATCGGCAAGGCCGTCGGCCTCGACCCCGAGACCGTCGGCAAGATCCGGGACACGATCGCGTCGATCCGCGACAACATTCACAGCAGGGACAAGGACGAGGCCTGAGGCAAGGCCACCTCCCCGCACCGCTGCGACGATTTTCGTTCGACAAGCCGGCGGCATATTGTACGATCCGTCTGCCGCCGCCACGCGCGGCCCGAAATGCCGGCACCCGCTATCTTGCCTAACCTCACGCAGGCGTGAACACGCCGCCATTGCCATTCGGCCGCGCTGGGGTACGTCAACCCGGTTTCGATGAAGGAGGAGTTTCAATGGAATATCGCCTGCTCGGCCGTTCCGGCCTGAAAATTTCGACTTTGACCATGGGCACGATGACCTTCGGCGGCGTCGGCTGGGCGAAGATGGTCGGCGATCTCGGCGTCTCCGAGGCGAAGAAGATGATCGACATGTGCATCGATGCCGGAATCAATCTGATCGACACCGCGAACGTCTATTCCTCAGGCGAATGCGAAAATATCATCGGCGAGGCGCTCGCCGGCAAGCGGCCGCAGGGCGTGCTGCTCGCCACCAAGGCCCGTTTCGGCATGGGCGACGGCCCGAATGACCGCGGCCTGTCGCGCTACCACCTGATCCGCGAATGCGAGGCGAGCCTGAAGCGCCTGAAGACCGACGTCATCGACCTCTACCAAGTGCATGAATGGGACGGCCAGACGCCGCTCGAAGAGACGATGGAAGCGCTCGACACGCTGATCCGCCAGGGCAAGGTGCGTTATGTCGGCTGCTCGAACTATTCCGGCTGGCACATCATGAAGGCGCTCGGCATCGCCAACGAGCACCGCTACCAGCGCTTCGTCAGCCAGCAGATCCATTACACGCTGGAAGCGCGCGACGCTGAATACGAACTGCTGCCGATCTCGATCGACCAGGGGCTCGGCGTGCTGGTCTGGAGCCCGCTCGCTGGCGGCCTGCTTTCCGGCAAACACCGCCGCAACCAGGCCGCGCCCGAAGGTACGCGCCAGTTCGCCGGCTGGACCGAGCCGCCGATTCGCGATGAAAACCGCCTCTGGAACATCGTCGAGACGCTGGTAGCGATCGGTGAGGAGCGCGGCGTTTCGGCCGCGCAAGTGGCGCTTGCCTGGCTGATCGGACGCAAAGCCGTCACCTCGGTCATCATCGGCGGGCGCACCGAAGCCCAGTTCCGCGACAACATCGCTGCCGCCGAGCTGACGCTGACCGATGAAGAGCGCAAGCGCCTTGACGCAGTCAGCCTTCCGCCGGTGCTCTATCCCTATTGGCACCAGCTGAACACGGCCAGCGATCGGCTGAGCGAAGCCGATCTCGAACTTTTCGGCCCTCATCTCCAGCAATAGTGCCGGAGGCCTTGCACGGTGAAGGATACGCGTCACGATGCACTTGCACCGCAGGAAGCACTTCTCCCTCCTCGCTCATTCCTGTGCCTGTCACAGGAATCCAGCGTAAGAGTCAATCACGGCGCGGACGCGCCGTGGCTGGATTTCTGTGACATCCCTCGGGCAAAGCCCTGAGGACGCAGGAATGAGGAACGAGAGGGCGTTCGTGCAGCCGCTCTCAAGCAATCACCCGCCGATCTCAGCCGAAATCAGCTTGCCCAACCGGCCTATACCATCCTCGATCATCTGCTCGTTGGCGCAGGAGAAGCTGACCCGGAAGGTGTTGGCGCCGGAGCCGTCGGCGAAGAAGGCCTTGCCGGGGACGAAGGCGACCCTGGCGGTTTCCAGCGATTTCGCCAAGAGCTTGGCGCCGTCCATGCCCTCCGGCAGAGTGACCCAGATGAACATGCCACCTTCCGGCTTCGTCCAACCGGTGCCCTTGGGCATGTATTTCTCAAGCGCCGCCAGCATGCAGTTGCGCCGTTGGCTGTAGGCAGCCTTGATCTTGGTGACCTGCTTGTCGAAACCGCGCAAGGCGACATCTGATATCGCCATCTGGTTGATCGTCGAGGAATGCAGGTCGGCCGCTTGCTTCATCAGCACCAGCTTGCGGATGACGGGCGCATTGGCGACGATGAAGCCGACGCGAAGGCCGGGCGCCAGCGTCTTGGAGAAGCTGCCGCAATAGATCGTACGCGTATCGTTGATATGGCCTTTTTCGGCGATCTCTAGCGCCAGGATCGGCGGGATCGGCTCGCCGTCATAACGCAGCGACTGGTAGGCCGCATCCTCGATCACGGCAATGTCGAGCTCTTCGGCAAGCGCCAGCACCCGCTTGCGGCCGGCGAGATCGACGGTTTCGCCGGTCGGATTGGAGAAATCGGCGGAGAGATAGGCGAATTTCACCTTACCGCCGGCGGCCGCGGCCGCGGCGCGGTAGGACTCGGGCGTCCGGTTGCCGTTCGGCGTCAGTTGGTCGTAGGCCGGTTCATAGGCGTTGAAGGCCTGCAGCGCGCCTAGATAGGTCGGCCAGGTCACGAGCGCGGTATCATTGGGCGACAGGAAGAGCTTGCCGAGATAATCGAGCCCCTGCTGCGAGCCGGAGACAATGAAGACATTGTCGAGCTCGCAGGGAATGCCGAGCGCACCCATCTGCCCGGCCAGCCATTCGCGCAGCGGTTTGTAGCCTTCGCTGACCGAATATTGCAGCGCCGAGTTGACGGCCGCACCCGAGAAAATATCGGCATAGGCCCGCTGGAATTCCTCGGCCGGAAACAGCGCCGGATCCGGAATGCCGCCGGCAAAGGAAATGATGTCGGGCTGGTCGAGAAGCTTCAGGAGCTCGCGGATTTCGGATGCGCGCATGCGCGACGAGCGCGACGCAAACATGGTGTCCCAATTCAGCATGGAGGTTTCCTCGTATTTTCTATGCCGCCGACAAACCATGGGGCGGAAATTATGTCAATAATACTGACCTATTTTCTTGTGATGGTGACAAGTCGGAGATCTTATTTCCGAGGCCTTGGCAAATTCGCGAACGTCATTCCCGATAAGAGTGAGATTTCCCGACCGAATTCCTTTCGGGTACTGCTGATGTCGCGGTTCACTTGATGGTGACGCTATCCCCGATCGAAGGCGCTCGACTCCGAATTTGTTGCTCGACGTCTGCCACATCAAGCGATTATTCCTCTGATCAAGCCGAAACCGGCTGCTTCAGACCTTTCCAAAACCGGCTCGGCGGCGGTAGTGTCGCCGCCACTATTCAATTTAATATCAAGGTGCCAGCAATGACCGTGACGTCGGCCTCTCCGGAAATCAAAATCGAACTCCACAAATCTCCCGTCTCGGACGCCGAACGTCTCCAGGCACTGGAGGCGCCCGGCTTCGGCAAGCTCTTCACCGATCACATGGTCCTGGCACGATGGACGGCCGACAAGGGCTGGCACGATGCGAAGGTTACGCCCAGGCGCCCCTTGGAACTCGATCCTGCGAGCGCCGTCCTGCACTACGCTCAGGAAATCTTCGAAGGCATGAAAGCCTACAAGGCGGACGATGGCCGGATTCTGCTCTTTCGGCCTGAAGAGAACGCACGCCGCTTCGCGCAGTCGGCGACCCGCATGGCGATGCCTCCCGTGCCCGAAGAACTCTTCCTGAAGGCGGTCGAAGCACTGGTCCGTGTCGACAAGGGCTGGATTCCCTCGGGCGACGCCAGCCTCTACCTTCGCCCCTTCATGTTCGCCAACGAAGCATTCCTCGGCGTTCGTCCGGCTCAGGAATATGTCTTCTGCGTCATCGCCTCTCCGGTCGGCGCCTACTTCAAGGGCGGCGCGAAGGCCGTCTCTCTTTGGGTCGAAACCGAATACACCCGTGCAGCCAGCGGCGGCACCGGCGCTGCAAAATGCGGCGGAAACTACGCAGCCAGCCTCGTGGCGCAAGCCGAGGCGTCGAAGAGGGGTTGCGATCAGGTCGTCTTCCTCGACGCCGCGGAGCATCGCTGGGTCGAAGAACTCGGCGGCATGAACGTCTTCTTCGTGATGAATGATGGATCGATGGTGACCCCGCCCCTTGGCGGCACGATCCTGCCGGGCATCACCCGGGCTTCCGTCATCGTGCTCGCAGAGGAACGGGGCTTTCGCGTGGAGCAGCGTCCCTACTCCTTCGCGGAATGGCAAGAGGATGCCGCCAGTGGCAAGCTCGTCGAAGCCTTCGCTTGCGGTACTGCCGCGGTCCTGGCGGGCATCGGCCTGGTTCGGCATGCCGGCGGCGAGTTTCTGGTCGGAGACGGCCAGACCGGCAAGCTGACCAGCGAACTGCGCCAGCAGCTCGTCAGCTTGCAGAAGGGCGTAACGAACGATGTGCACGGCTGGACCCGCCTCATCCCGGCCTGAACTTCAGACCTTTCACGCGAAGGGCGGCGCCAACACTGACATGTTGGGCGCCGCTCTCTGCCTCGCCTTCAAAGAAGCCGGGCTGACGGCAGTTCTCGAACTCGCCGACGCCGATGCGATCATTTACGCGACCGCGAGCGCCACGATGCCGACATCCTGACTTGCGACACCCGCTTCAAGGATCTCGAACGTGCCGTCTACAGCGATAAGAAGACTGACCATCATGTGACCCAAGCGCTCGACGGCGGGCGGCAACGCTTCTATCACAGGGTGGGGAATGGTAACGGGCATCAGGGACAGCTGAACCGGCACGCACGGACGGCAGCGAATTCAATGGCGAAAATGACGATCTCGCTCCCGGATAGTCTGGCGGATTACATCTCGCGCCATGTCGCAAGCGGCAGATACGACAGCGCCGACGCATTCATGGCGGAGCTGATCGTGAAGGACCAGGACCATCGCAAGCTCGACGACGACGAACTGCGCGAGATCCTGAGGCAGGCCGAGGAGAGCGGTATCAGCGATCGGCGCATTCCCGATATCCTGTTGGAATCGAAGGCGAAGCTGCGTGACAACCACCTATAGGCTGACCCGGACGACCGACGCCGTACTGTCAGGCATCGACGAATATGCCAATCTGCATTTCGGCGAAGCGCAGGCGGATGCCTACCTTCTCGACTGGGACCGGATTTTCATACTTCTTTCGCGCGTACCCGCCATGGGCGACGAGTGCGACGCGCTTGGCGCCGGCCTGCGCCGCCTCCATATCGCCTTCTACCGGGAAATACCCAACGGCATCCTCGTCATCGACATCATCGGCGCCGACCGGCTTGCCGAAGGACATCTTCAGTCCAACCGACGATCCGGACCGACCGCCCCCCATGCCCCATGACAGCACCTCCGCCTTCTACGACAACAACGCAGAAATATATGCCAACCGCGCGCGCAGCCTGCCGAAACAGAAACTCGACGCTTTTCTTGCCCGACTTGCGCCGGGGGCCGCGATCCTCGAACTTGGCTGCGGCGGCGGCCAGGACAGCGCCTACATGCTCTCTCAAGGTTTCGACGTGACGCCAACCGACGGCTCACCCGAACTCGCGGCACAGGCCGAGGCGCGAATCGGCAGGAAGGTCATGGTGATGCTGTTTGAGGATCTCAACGCCGAGGCCGCGTTCGACGGCGTCTGGGCCGAAGCGAGCCTCCTTCATGTCGCGAGGTCGACCCTGCCCGAGATCTTCGCCCGTATTCACCGCGCGCTCAGAACCGGCGGCATCCTCCACGCAAGCTTCAAGTCGGGAGAAGCCGAAGGGCATGATGGCTTCGGGCGCTATTACAACTATCCATCCGCCGATTGGCTGTCGGCGCTTTTGACGGCGGGCGGCTGGCGCAACCTCGCTGTAGAGGAAAGCAACGGCGGCGGATATGACGGCAAGCCGACCCGCTGGCTCATTGTGAGTGCGCAACGATAAGGTCGGAGCTTGCCCCCCATGTCAGCGGCAGTCTTGGCGCCGTCGCGCTTAGGCGAAAACGCCGCCCCCTCCTTCATTCCTCTGCCTGTCGCAGGGATCAGCGACAGAGGGTAGTGCCCCCCACATTGTCATTCCGGTAGCGCAACGCGAAAGGTGGCCGCAATTCCACGATTCCGCCGAAGAGGCGATCGACAAACCGCTGTAACGGAACCATCCGCTGCCTCCACGGTTGAATCGCATATCTGCGCTCTTGCCGCTCGGAGCATGCCATGGCTGTACTTTCCCCCAACGATCGAGACGCGACCGCCTATCCGATACAGTCGCTCTTCGTCCCGTTCCCTTTCGTCTGCTTCACGCTTGCGCTCGCGACCGATATCGCCTTCTGGCAGAGCAACAACCTCATGTGGCAGAACTTCTCCGCCTGGCTGTTGTGCGCCGGCCTGGTGCTCGGCGTGATTGCGATCCTGGCTGGCTTGATTGATCTCGTGCGGCCCCGCACCCGTGCGTTGCGGGCGGCTTTCCCGTCTGTGCTTCTATACCTGATCATCCTCGCCCTTGCTTTCCTGAACAGCCTTGTCCATGCCGGCGACGGATGGACTGCCGTGGTTCCTTATGGACTGACGCTCTCGGCCGTTACATCAGCGCTTTGCCTGGTGGCAGCCGCTGTTTCCGCCCGCAAGTATGCCAGATTGGCGTGGAGGATATGATGATGAGATCTCTCATTCTCGGCACGTCGGTTCTATTGCTTTTCTTCGGATTCGGCGCGTCGGCGCAGGAGGCCGAATTCGATCTGTCGCAGCAGATCGGCCCGAATCCGGTTCTGCCTGAGCCATCTTCCTCCCTGATATCTGATCTGAAGGTCGCCGAAGTGGTCGGCTGGAAGGAAGGAGAGACGCCTGCCGTTCCCGACGGCTTGAAGGTCAGTGCCTATGCGAAGGGCCTCGCCAATCCACGCACGGTCCATACCCTGCCAAATGGCGACGTGCTCGTCGTCCAGTCCCGCGGCCCAACCGGCGAACCGACGTCGCGGCCGAAGGATCTCATCCGCGGCTGGATCATGTCGATTGCCCACGGCGGCAGCGGTGAACAGAAAGAGAGCAATATCATTACCCTGCTGCGGGACACCAATCGCGACGGCACCGTCGATGAACGCCATGACCTGCTGAAGGAGCTCGATTCTCCCTTCGGCCTTGCCTGGATAGACAATACGCTTTACGTCGCCACGACGAGCGCCATCCTTGCCTACCCTTACGAACTTGGCCGGAACGAGGTCGCCGCGCAGCCGAAAATACTGACGCCGCTTCCCGGCGGCCCGATCAATCATCATTGGACAAAAGATCTCGCCCTCAGCCCCGACGGCCAGACACTCTATGTCTCGGTCGGATCGAATTCCAACATTGTTGAGAACGGGCTCGAAGCAGAAAAAGGCCGTGCAGCGGTCTGGCAAGTCGACCGGCAGACCGGTGCCGCCCGCGTTTTCGCCTCCGGTCTGCGCAACCCGAACGGTCTCGCCTTCAACCCCGAAACGGGTGCGCTCTGGACTGTCGTCAATGAGCGTGACGAGCTCGGCCCAAACCTCGTTCCCGACTACATGACCTCTGTGGAGGACGGCGCCTTCTACGGCTGGCCGTGGAGCTACTACGGCAAGCACGTCGACGCTCGCGTTCACCCGCCACGAACCGACATGGTCGAAAAGGCAATCCCACCGGACTACGCCCTGTCCAGCCATGTTGCCGCGCTCGGATTGACCTTCTCGATGAATTCCGCGCTGCCGGCCGCATACGCCAACGGCGCCTTCATCGGCGAGCACGGCAGCTGGAACCGGAATAGCTTCAATGGTTACAAAGTTATCTTCGTACCGTTCCAGAATGGCAAGCCATCTGGCAAGGCGCAGGATGTCGTCACAGGCTTTATCCGGGGCGATCAGGCAAAGGGGAGGCCGGTCGGAGTCGCGATCGATGGGACGGGAGCGCTGCTTGTTGCCGATGATGCCGGCAATACCGTTTGGCGCGTCGCTTCATCCGACGGCAAAGTCACGCCGCAGCCAATTGGCACGGACCAGCTTTCAGGGAAACCGCAAGGCTCGACGAATTCGAAAACGGCGCGGACTTTCGATTCGAACCCCGGCATTGGAACGGAAACGACGAATTCCACCGCCCAAACCCAGGGACATCAGGCCTCGGCCGACGAGCGCTTGACCGGCCAGGAACCACTTTCCGGACTGCCGGACAAGTTTCAGCCTGTGCAGATGCAGATTGCCCCTGCGGCCGGCCCCTAAAGATTTTGGCGGACGCCTAACTCGAAAGAAGGACTGAGATGAAATTTGGATAAACTCCAAACGCAGGTTTCAGGCATGCCGACCACAGCCCCGAAGTTCAGACGACTCCTGAGCGCGCTGTCGCTCGCCGTGGCGATCCTTCCCCTACCGCTCCAGGCGAGCGCGCAGGCGCCGCCTGACAAATGCGTCGCCCCGTCACAGCCAAACCAAGGCCGCGGTTCAGCGGATGATCACCGAGATCTCTCCGAGAAGCTGAGCGACTGCAACGGCGAACTCAGGCCTCCTCCCGTCGGCGACACCGAGATGGTGGAGCCGGCGCCCGACACCGGTAACTCGCGCATCATCCGCCCGGAAGATATGCCGCCCAACACCAATCCGTCGAACGATTCTCATGATTAGGTTCACTGTCTAGAGGTCCTTGTGCGGACCGAGAAAGACAATCTCGCACACAATTGGCGGGTTTTTCTTCTTCAGCGGGAACCGAAAACCATCAAGAGGGTTCGACCACAATCTGACGAAGCCGGCTAAAGCTGAACATGCCGCAGGTATCTCAAAAGCGGACGAAGATTGGAGGGGGAGATACCGAAGATCCCTTATTGACCACCTGTCTCCCTGGATGGATAGCCCGTTCGCTCGCCAGAAGTGGAGTTCACCGAATGAGCCAATTGGCAGACATGAAGAACGCCGAACTCCTCAAGCTCGCGGGGATCGGCCCCCGGTCCGTCGAGCAGATACGGTCGGCAATCAGAAAATTCAAACGTAACCGGACACACATATCGGGGGCGCAATCGAAGGAATGATCGACGCTGCGGATCGGAGTACGGAATGAACGAGAAGGCTCGACTGGAAAGCGACATCGCAGCCCTGAGGCCGTGGTTTCACAACCTGCGAATTAAAGGCGTTCAGACCGCGCCGGATCATTTCCTTGGTGACTATCCGTCCTTCAAATGGGCCCATTTTCAGCAGGTTGTACCTGAAGACCTCCGGGGATGCAGCGTTCTCGACGTCGGCTGCAATGCCGGCTTCTATTCGCTTGAAATGAAGAAAAGAAATGCCGGACGGGTCGTCGGAATCGATTCCGACCCGCATTATCTCAGGCAAGCCGAGTTCGCGGCCAGACAGACAGGTGAGGACATCGAGTTCAAGCTGATGTCGGTCTACGAGGTGGAAAAGCTCAAGGAGAGATTCGACCTGGTCCTTTTCATGGGCGTCCTTTATCACCTGCGGCATCCGCTGCTGGCACTTGACCTTCTGCATGAGCATGTCGTCGGCGGCCAGATGCTGTTTCAATGCATGCAGCGGGGTGAAGAGGAAGTCGCGGCACTCAGCGAAAATTATGACTTCTTCAACACGACGATATTTGAGCAGCGCGGCTTTCCCAAGGTGTATTTCATGGAAGGACGTTACGCTGGCGACCCCACAAATTGGTTCATTCCGAACAAGGCGGCGGTCGAGGCGATGCTGAGAAGCGCCGGGTTCGTCATTCGTGCTAATCCGGAACGGGAAGTTTATTTGGTGGAACATGGAAGCCGTCATCCGATGGCGGAACCGCCTCCGTCACTTTGCTGAAAGACTTCGGATCCAGGCCGCTTCCGCAGTCAGGGTCCGACCAATTGCGGCAGGCGGTCCAGGTAACGTTTGATGGTGCTTTCAATCCGCTCCCTCTCGGCGCCATCGACGCTGGCCCTGGCCTGCGACCACAGACCTATCTGAAAACCGAGATAACAGGCCTCAAAAAACTTGAGCACATCGTCGCGCAGATCGCAGTCCGCTTCCCGCCCGACGAGATCGGCAAGACAATCACGCTCCTTGCTCGAGAGTTCGAACTCCACGCAGGCACCCACGACGTCCCAGGCAATGTCCTGGCACCCGATCAGATCGTGGGCCGCATTGTGGTCGAGCGCATCCGTCTTCATGATGCGCCCGGCGGTGGTCGTCAGCCATTCCCATGGGTGAAGCCGGTTGTCCGTATCGACCCGTCGCAATCGCCCGGCTAGGCGCTCGGGCGCGCCCATCACACACCTCAATTTTTCTGCCGTGTCCGATCCTACCGCTTCCGTAATATTGAAAATAGCCATCTCACAAAGTTTGTGGATCGACGCGCCGCCGTTTCGTGCCGGGAGGTGGCGGGCACGAAAACCGAGATAACGCCCGAGGTGATCCACGATATCGCGCCTGCTTACACCGCTATGGTCGAGGGGCGTTCCATCCAGCCATTCCTCGACAATAAATCCGTAACAGGTGCCGGCAATCTTCGGAATAAATCCGGCTTCGCTCAGCAAAGAGCCTCTTCTGGCCTTGTCCACGTGGCTCCCGCAAAGCCCGGCAAACTTGACATGCCAAGCCGCTCCTTCGGCTTCCATCAGGAATTTGCGTTTTTCCATCTGCATATAGCTCGGCGGCCAATGCGAAGGATCGCGATACCGAACATCGCGCCATGCGCCACCGGACAGGTCGCGCCATGACGAAGGGGCAACTGCGACAACATCGGCGGCCCATGTCTGCAGACGATGTTTTGGGTCTTGGGCCTTCAGGGTAAGATCGTCGAAGCTGACGACATGGCGTGGCCGATCTCGCCACCGGGTTCGATGCGGCTCGCTTGCATGCGGGCCCGCTTCACCCGCGTGGCTCGGGAAAAAATGAAGCCGGCCAGACGCGACGCCGTTCGCCTGCAACCAGTCCGCAACACAGCCGAACGAGCTCCCCGATAGCCCCGGCCCCTCATCGACGATGGCGAAATCGGTGTCACGGTCGGCGAGAATGCGCTCGGAAAGAGCCGGTGTGACGCGTACGCGCCGTTCGAAGGGATGGCCGGTCGGGCGCAGCGAATAGGCGGGCTCGGCACCCAAGGCTGAGGAAACCAGGGCCGCGAGCCCGGTCCCGATGCTGCGTATCCCTATGACGACCGTTTTAGGCGTTAGATTTGAGACCGAAGCAGCTTCGATATAGCTCTCGGGATACAAGGCATAAAATGCATAGCCCTCAGCGCGCTTCATTCGCACCGGATCGGTGCTGTCCAAAAGATCGAGCTTGGATGCCCAATCCTCCGGAAAGGACAAAATGCCGGCAAATCCGCTTTGCCAAGATTGCATGATCGCGCGTGATTGCATGAGCAGAAGTTTGGCGCCTGCGTCCTGAAGCTCGGACAGATCGTCCGCCCTTTTGCTTGCGAATTCCTGGTCGGCCAATCCTTGCACCAGTTCTCCAGTCAGCATGAAGGCTCGAACCAGGCTTTCGTGGCGCCGCCGGCTTGGCTGCATTTCGATGCACGCAGTCATCAGTCTTGAAATCGATGCACGTACTGCTGCCGCCCTCTCGATGTGCTCGACATCGCCATAGACAAGCACCCAGTCCTCCTTCCTGCCGCAATGCCTGCCCGAACTGATTGGAGATCGTCAGACCTGATCAAAAAAACAGAAAAGCGGGAACCGCTGCGGTTCCCGCTGGTTAGCTTTGTAGATGCCGCAGCAAGCAGCCCCTGGAGGGAGCCATGCGTTCGAAATCCATTCGCGTTGGATTGGTGGGAGTTGGCAATTGCGCCTCGTCATTGGTTCAAGGACTTACCTACTATAATAACGCCCGAGAAAACGAGCCGGTTCCAGGCCTCATGCACATCGATCTTGGCGGATATCACGTGCATCATATTGAGATATCTTCCGCATTCGATGTCGCGGCTTCAAAGGTTGGGCATGATGTCGCGAAAGCGATCTACGCCGAGCCGAACAACACCCAACGTTTCGCAGACGTCGCTCCGACTGGGGTCGAGGTCAAACGCGGCAGGACGATGGATGGGATAGGCAAGTATCTTAAAGATCGGATCGAGGAATCGACGGAGCCTTCAGTTGATGTGGCGGAAATTCTTAGGCAAACCCGGACGGAAGTGCTGGTTTCCTATCTTCCAGTCGGCTCGGAAGAAGCAACGAAATGGTACGCCGAACAGGCCCTCGCGGCAGGTTGCGCCTTTATCAATTGCATTCCGGTATTCATAGCCTCCAAACCGGAATGGCGGCAGAAGTTTGCTGCCCGCAAGCTGCCGCTCATCGGCGACGATATCAAGAGCCAGGTGGGGGCAACGATCGTCCACAGAATGCTCGTCAATCTCTTCCGCGAACGAGGCGTCCGAGTGGATCGCACCTATCAGCTGAATTTCGGCGGAAACACCGATTTTCTCAATATGCTCGAGCGCGAGCGGCTGGAATCAAAGAAGATCTCCAAGACCCAGTCGGTCACCAGCCAATTGGATATTCCGCTTCCGGCTGACGATGTCCATGTCGGCCCAAGTGACCATGTCCCATGGCTCACCGATCGGAAATGGGCTTATATCCGTCTCGAGGGCACCACCTTCGGGGGTGTGCCGCTCAATGCCGAGCTGAAGCTTGAGGTGTGGGATTCCCCCAATTCCGCCGGCGTGGTCATCGATGCAATACGGTGCGCCAAACTGGCGCTCGACCGAGGTCTGGGCGGAGCCCTGACAGGGCCGTCGAGCTATTTCATGAAATCGCCGCCGCAACAATTCACCGATCACGAGGCCCGCCGTCGAACGCAAAATTTCATCGATGACCAGGAGGATGTTCTGCGCGGAGCCGCGGAATGACGGCAACGTTCTTCCTGATACGTCACGCCGCGCATGATAATGTCGGGAATTTCCTGGCGGGCCGTACAGCTGGAATTTCGCTTGGCGATGCCGGCCGCTTGCAAGTTCAGCGGCTCGGACAGCGGCTGCGACGCGAGGACATCAATGCGATCTACACCAGCCCGCGCGAACGAACACGCGAGACGGCAGTGGGTATAGCAACAGCCTGTGGCCTGTCTCTGCCGCAAACAGACGAAGCCTTGGACGAGGTGAATTTCGGCAACTGGTCCGGCAAGACGTTCGAAGTTCTCAATGACGATCCGCTGTGGCGCCGCTGGAATATCTCACGCAGCCTCACCCGCACGCCAGGAGGCGAGACGATGCTGGACGTCCAGACACGGATCTTCGGCCTGATGGAGACTTTGACCAGCGTCGGCAACGACAGGCGAATAGCCCTTGTGTCTCATGCCGATCTCATCAAGGCGGCTGTGAGTCATGTTCTGGGACTTCCAATCGACGCTTGGCCCAGATTTGATATTGCACCCGCTTCCGTCACGACAGTTGTGATCGGCGACTGGGGTGCAAAAGTGATGACGCTCAACGAAGTGACCCTATAAGCCGTTCGTTAGATCCTACCCGGGGAAGTCAAATGATCGAAGCTACGATGATCTGGAACGAGCCGAACAACAAATCGCACTGGGATCCGGAGATCGATCCTGAATGGAGCCTGTTTGCGCAAATGGCAATCCTGGCGGCCGATGCCATCGCAGCCAAGAATCCGGAACTGACGAAGGTGCTCGGCGGAATATCTCCAATCGACCCCTTCTTCATCAGCCGCATGAAGAATTACGGCGTGCTCGATCACCTCGACGCCGTCGCCCTGCATGGCTTCCCGCTCGACTGGAACCTCTGGCAAATTCATGAGTGGCCGGAGAAAATCAATGAAATCCGCGCTGTCACCGATCTGCCGATCTGGGTCAGCGAAGTGGGCGTCTCGACCTTCGGCGCCGAGGAAGTACAATTGTGGGGTCTGCGACGTACGGCCGAGTTGCTCAAGGGCAGAGTCCAGCGTTGCCAGTGGTACAGCCTCTACGACCTCCCCCGATCATGGGAGGCAACAACGCGTCATCGCGAAGCCGAAGGCTCCTCCTACTATAGGCACTACTATATGGGCCTTCTGCGCGAAGACGGAACGCCCAAACCGGCGCTTGAGGAGTTTGCCAAACACACGCCGGATTTCGGGCTGGTGCAGTGGTTCCACTTCGAAGACCCGCGGCTGGATGAGGCCGCTGCCTGGATGAGGCGGCTGGGCGTGAAATCTGTGCGCACCGGGCTTTCCTGGGCGGACCGATTCCGGCCCAACGCCCTCGATTGGTTCGACCGGCAGATGCGTGCCCTCGAAGACTTCGACGTAACGGTGACATTCTGCTTCACGCCGGAGCATAGAGGTATCGCGCCGCACCATACCAGTGCACCCCTGGTGCCCGAAGAATTCGGAGGGTTCTGCGAGGAAATGGTCGAACGTTATGCACCGCGCAGGGATAGCGGATATGCGTCACGCGTTGCCAAGTCAGCTGCCCGTCTGCTGGGGCTTGAATCACGTGCGTCCCTCGGAACCGGCTAGACCCAGGCTCTGTGCTATCCGGCCAATCGGCCCCCGGGAATAAGCGACTCCCTGATAGCATGCCAAGGCAGCACGAGCCCACAGAATGTAAAGTCTGGGGCTGTGCAAGAAATCGGCGATTGCAAAGGCGCGGTGACTCCAGAAGCTGATCCAATAGCGCATGATGTAGAGCGCCATGCGCCGCCGAGACAGGCCATGGCGACCGGCACGGACACGTTTGCGCGGGCGCATACGCATATGAGGCCAGGTCAACCGGAACGCGAGGCCCTCGCGACGCTGACGGAATCCGGCGGCTTGGGTGGCTACAACAAAGTCGGAATCCACAGAAGACAGTGCGATCCTCTTCTCGGCGTTTCCCGCCTGGATCACATCTAGAAGTGCTTTTGAGCGGACGATCACCACGTTCGTTCCTCTTCCATCAGAGGAGTAGGGCTCCTTCCAGGCATCCCCGAATGCGATATCGGCCGTTTCTGCAACGACGTCGTCGCAGAAATTGCAGGCGGAATTCTGGAAAAAGCCCGCACCCCAGTCACCATCGACCAGATGCCACCAGTCTTGGGCGCACGTCTCTCCGTTTTCGAGTGTCAGCTCAGCCCGATACCAATTCGCAGGCCGATCCTGGGCCTTCTTCCTGTAGTCGAGCCGTTTAACCTTCCGGATGTCCTGCCCCATTTGCCATGCGAAGCTCTCGGCCATGCGCGCGCTTTTCATATGGCCGCAAAACAGCCCAAGCGTGAAGGCAATTCGCTTCTTCAATACTGGATCATCGGCACAGGCCAGTCGCACCGCCTTGATGAAACAAGGAATGCCAACCACGGCGTACCGGCCGGGCGCCTCGCGAATGGACTGAAGCACTCCGGAAAGCTCGACTGGATAATATCGCGATTTGGCGCCCGCCTGAAGTTCCTGCAGATCACGTGACAGCGAATAATGAAACAGGCGCCGTTCCGATTGCGGATCATCGCTCTCCTTGACGTGAGCAACACCATCGACAAGCCCCAGGCGCAGCAATTCCGCTGCCACCCAAGTAACCATGCCGCCGGAGCTGCCGTTCGAACGGTATTCCCCTTCCTCGACATAGCCGACAAAAGCAGCCTCGTAACGACCCAGCAGAGGGTCTCGGTTTTTCGCAGCGGCAAAATATTCGGCTGCCAATTCATCCTCGTCCCTGGCCATCGGCGAAAACGGGCAAATTCGCGCAAATTCTTCATCACGGCCCTGCAACCAAGTCTTCGGGCCTGTCGGCTTCATCTGCCCGTACCGGTCGAGTTCCATGTGCACATCCGGTCGCGCTGACCTTGCGGCACAGGAGCCGCAGCCGATGCAGCAGCCGGAGCCTGCAATATCCTTGGGAGCGATGCCCGGCGTGAGCCGATTTTGTTGACCGGAGCTATTGCAGGGCATGGCTGAGATAGGTGTTGGATGTATCGCGCAGCGAAGATATTCGCTGCGAAATGCCCACAGGAAGCGGGTTATCGAGGATAGTATCCAGATCCGATGGTGTCGTATCTTCGGTCAGTACATGATGTTCGGCTCGGACGAGCCGCGTTAGATCGCGTATCTTATTAGAGCGGTAATCGGAGAGGACACATGCAAATGGCTTCTCGTTGACAAGCGAGAACACGCATCCATGAAAGAAGTTCGTTACGACAGCCTTTGCTCCGGAAATGAATGTGGCGAAGTCCTCCGGCCCGGCGTCAATCCATTGCTCGTCGGCCCAATCGTTCCGATAGCCGATGCTGACAAGCCGATAGCCCCGGTCTCCTGCCCACCGGCGCACTGCATCCTGGAACCACGTGGGAAAACTGTGCCCATAGACGGCTATATAGGCTGCCGCCTCCCCGTCATCCCTGCTCGCCTTCATCATCTGCGGAAATTGCAGGCACGGGTCGAGAACGAGTTCGGGCTCCAGTCCCAATGTCTCGCGGATGATCAGCTCCGAATGGAGGTCCCGGACGGAAATATGAGAGAACTTTCGCAGCTTTTCTGCCCAACCCTCCAGTCGCTGCGACGATGTCAGGCTTCCAAACGTCGCGGCATAGGAAACAAGCCGTCCGCATCGCACCCCTTCACCATAAAACAGCGGATACCCGCCATACCAAGGATGGCGAAGGTTCCACACCTCGTCGCTGCCCACGACAATGAGCGAATAGTCGTCCATCGCGGCTGGGTTCTCCAAGGGAAAAGGCGATGAAAGAGGTAAGCTGGCGAACGCGTGAAAGAATTTCCGGATCTTCGCTTTGTAGAGCGGGTAGTCTTCCTTCGGCGTGGTGGCAGGAAGCAGCGGTTGCAGTGCGCATTGCCATTCCGCGCGGTTCACGCGATCGGACATGTGTTCCAGCAGAACGGCTTCTATTCCCATGGACGCGAGGCCTTCGGCCAGACAGCGTGCCTGCCAATAGGAGCCATAATTTATGCAGCGGTGAAAGGTAAGAATTCCGGCCTTAGGCATTTGGTCCCTGAAGTAGATCGAATATATCGCACTAACCGATCAACTCCAGTTCCGTTCCCAACAAACCGAAGCTCGCCTCTTCGTTGGCGATGTGATCCACCACCCACCGGTGCTCGATCCCCGAGCAGGCTTTCTTCAGCATGTCGCAATGAATCAAATAACCCCCAGCTCAGCCAGGGGTTATCAGCAGTCTGGAGGCTGGAGCTTTCATCCCGGCCTCCCCGTCTACTGTTAGCGAAACAGCTTAGTTGACCGACTTGTCGACCAGCTTGTTCTTCCCGATCCAGGGCATCATGCCGCGCAGCTTGGCGCCGACTTCCTCGATCTGGTGGCTGTCGTTGTTGCGGCGGATGCCCTTGAAGCGGGCAGCACCGGAGCGGTATTCCTGCATCCACTCGGAGGTGAACTTGCCGGTCTGGATGTCCTTGAGGACGCGCTTCATCTCGGCCTTGGTTTCTTCGGTGATGATGCGCGGACCGGTGACGTATTCGCCCCACTCGGCCGTGTTGGAGATCGAGTAGTTCATGTTGGCGATGCCGCCTTCATAGATCAGGTCGACGATCAGCTTCACTTCGTGCAGGCACTCGAAATAGGCCATTTCAGGCGCATAACCAGCTTCGGTGAGCGTTTCGAAACCGGCGCGGATGAGCTCGACGAGACCGCCGCAGAGAACGACCTGTTCGCCGAAGAGGTCGGTTTCGCACTCTTCCCGGAAGTTGGTTTCGATGATGCCCGAACGGCCGCCGCCGACGCCGCAGGCGTAGGAGAGAGCGAGTTCAAGCGCGTTGCCGGATGCGTTCTGGTGAACGGCAACGAGGCAGGGAACGCCGCCGCCCTTCTGGTATTCGCCGCGAACCGTGTGGCCCGGGCCCTTCGGCGCGATCATGACGACGTCGACCGAAGCCTTCGGCTCGATCAGGCCGAAGTGAACGTTGAGGCCGTGAGCGAAGGCAATCGCTGCGCCGTCACGGATGTTCGGCGCGATATCGGCCTTGTAGATGTCTGCCTGCAGCTCGTCCGGCGTCGCCATCATCATCAGGTCGGCCCAGCCGGCGGCTTCGGCAACCGTCATGACCTTGAAGCCGTCGGCTTCGGCCTTCTTGACTGTGGGCGAGCCGGCCTTGAGAGCTATGACGAGGTTCTGGGCGCCGCTGTCCTTGAGGTTCAGCGCATGGGCACGGCCCTGCGAGCCGTAGCCGATGACGGCGACCTTCTTGGCCTTGATGAGGTTGAGATCGGCATCACGATCGTAATAGACGCGCATTTGAAGTTCCTTCCCTTGTGCTTGTCCTATTGACTGTCATTAAGGCGAAATCAGCCGAGAGCCGGCATCTCCGCCAGTACCTTTTCCGTGCCGTAGAGCCGGAGGAAGGCGGTCACCGCCTTCTCCGCCTGGCGCGCGGTATCCTTGAGGCCGGGTTCGCCGAGCAGCATGCGCACATGCAGATCGGAAACGACAAGGCCGTATAGCGTATGATAGGCTTCGTCGGCATCGGCAAAGCGCAGCAGCCCTGCCCTCTTGCCGGCATCGATCAGCGCCATGGCGCGCCGGTCGATCTGGCGGCGGCCGCGCTCCAGCAGCAGCTTGCCGAGCTTCGAGCCGTCGCGATGGGACTGGCCGATCGCCAGCCGGTTCAGCGCCAGCGAGACATCGCCGGCCAGCACTTCCAGCAGATCGCGCGCGAAGATGACAACATGGTCGTGCAGGCTCGCCGCCGTCAGCCGCTCGCCGTTGCGCTCGAAGGTGCGCACCTTGCTCGCCTGATAGGCGATCATCGCCGAGAGCAGACCGTCCCGGTCACCGAACCACTTGTAGAGGCTTTCCTTGGAGCAATTGGCGGCGCGCGCGACCCCAGAGGTCGTCAGCGCCTTCTCGCCGCCATCGACGAGCAGCCGCAGCGCCTGCTCCAGAACGGCGTTCTGGCGCGGCGAAAATTCGCTCGGCTCTGCAGTATCGACAGACAAGGTCACGGCTCCCACATACGTACCGTACGGTACGGTTCGTGATCTTTATGCGGCAAACCGAACGGGCCGTCAAGCCAGGCCCGGCAGATTTTTATACGAGAAAGGCGGGCGCGGCACCAGAATTGGATAGGCGGACACTGATGGCGATTGCATAATGCTTGTCGAACGTCATTTGCCGGGAGCCTTCCATGTCGCGCCATTTTGCTGCCCTTCTCCTGGCCGGAGCGATGCTCCTGGCAGCGCCGCCCTTCGCCGACCGCGCCGCCGCGCAGTCGGATAGCGAGGTCTATGACCGTATCGAGGAGTTGCACGGCGATGCCGCGGGCTTCGACCGGCCGCTGCGCCAGCTCGTTGCGGCGATGCGCTCCGGCGACGCCGAGAGCGTTGCCGGCCTTGCCGAATATCCACTGACCGTCAAGGTGAACGGCGAGACCTACGATGTCGAGAACGCCGAGGATTTTGTCGAGAATTTCGACGATCTGGTGACGCCGGAGACCCGCCGCGCCGTCGGCCGCCAGCAATATCAGGATCTCTTCGTCAGCAGCGACGGCGTCATGCTCGCCAACGGCGCCGTCTGGATGGCGCGGTCTGCGACGACAACGCCTGCGACGAGAGCCATTGGGCGATCATCGCCATTAACAATTAGTCCCGAAACGTTTGTCGCGCAGCCATGTCAGCCATCGCTGCGAAGCTTGCGCGCCAGCGTCTGCAGCTCCTTGAAGGCTTCGTAACGCTTGCGGTGGAGGTCGGAAACCTCGCCGTCTGACGGCTGAAAGCGTGTTTCCACCCTCGTGAGTTCGCCCATCGCCGCGCGCACATCGGCAAATTGGCGGCCGGCGACGGCCCCGAGGATCGCTGCGCCGAGCAGCACCGGCTCTTCGGCCTCCGTGGCGACCACCGGCTTGCCGCTCGCATCGGCGAGCACCTGGCGGACGAAATCGTGCTGGCCGGCGCCGCCGCTGATGACGATGTTTTCGACGCTGACGCCCGCCTCGGCCTGCGTTTCGATGATCTGTCTGAGGCCGTAGCCGATGCCGCAAAGCCCAGCGATGTAGAGTGAAACCAGGCTGTCGAGATCCCGCTCCATGCCGAGACCGGCGATAACAGCTCGGGCATGCGGATCGGCAAAGGGCGCGCGGTTGCCGAGGAACTCGGGAACGACATGCAGCCCAGCCGCCAGCCTGACCGCATCGGAAGCACGGCCCCCCCTGCCGGCGGCCATGTCGGCAAGCAGGACCGGCAGCGCAGTGCCGGCGCTCGTCGCAAGCTCCCTCGCCTCGCCGGCCGCGGGATGGAAGGAGAGGAGCTGGTCGATCGCCGCGCCGGCGGCACTCTGGCCGCCTTCGTTCAGCCAAAGACCCGGCACCATCGCCGAATAATAGGGTCCCCAGACGCCGGAAACGAAAGACGGATCCGCCGTCGAGGTCATCGTGCAGGAGGAGGTCCCGAAGACATAGGCGAGATTGGCCTGCGGATCGGCGCCGACGGTGCCGACGCCGCCGGCATGGGCATCGATCAGCCCGGCCGCGACCGCCGTTCCCGGCACCAGGCCGAGGTCCTCTGCCGCAGCAACGGTCAGTCCCTGACCTAGCGCCGAACCGGGCTCGACGATGGAGGTGCCGATGCGGGCAAAACCTTCGTCCGCCAGCACGCCGAGGCCGATCTGATGGAAATAGCTGCCGTCCCAGCGCTTCTCATGGGCGAGATAGGTCCACTTGCAGGTGACGGTGCAGGTCGAGCGCGAGAGGTCGCCGGTCGCCCGCCAGGTGAGGAAATCCGCAAGGTCGAAGAATTGCCGGGCGGCATCGAACACCTGGGGGCGGTTTTCCCTGAGCCAGAGAAGCTTGGGAGTTTCCATCTCGGGCGAGATGCGGCCGCCGACATAGCGCAGCACATCATGCCCGAAGGCGTTGATGCGCTCCGCCTGCGGAACGGCACGGTGGTCCATCCACACGATGATGTCCCGTTCCGGATCTTCCGAAGGCCCGACGGGCAGCGGCCTGCCGCCTTTGCCGAGAACGACGAGCGAGCAGGTGGCGTCGAAGCCGAGCCCGACCACGGAAGCCGGATCGACGCCGGCTGCGACAACCGCCTCTCGCACGGCGGCGCACACAGCGCTCCAGATTTCGCTGCTCGATTGTTCGACGATGGAACCAGCCTCATGAAACACGCTGATATTGCGCTTGGCGGAGGCCAGCATGCTGCCGGCCATATCGAACAGGCCCGCCCGGGCGCTGCCGGTGCCGACATCGACGCCGATGACATATTTGGCGCCGGCTTCTGCGGTGTGGAATGTGTCGCTCATGGTCTCGCTTCAATTCGCCTGAGATCGGGTTGATGGGCAGCCGCGGCCGGATTTTGAAACTCTATGTCTGGAAAGATCGCGGCCTCCAAAGAGGCTGACATTACGCAGTCGTAGCGCAATGGCAAGGAGGCCAACACGCTGGGCAGATGCCGTCAGAGCCTTCCTCCGACATTTTCCAGAATGGCGGTGAGCTCCCCTGCCCCCGTCGCAACGGCGGCAGCTCCGGCGGCATCGAGCACCGCGCGGCGACCGGGCCGCGGATCGGCCGGATCGACGAATCCGATGGCCGTCATGCCTGCGGCGATTGCCGCCGCCACACCATGAACGCTGTCGTCGATCATGATGCATCTGGCTGGCTGGGCCCGAAAACGCTCGGCGCAATGCAGCAGCAAGTCGGGCGCCGGCTTCGGCCGGGAAACGGCTTCGGCGCTGAACACGCTCTCTTCGAAGGCGCCCCAGAGATCGAGCTTGCCCAGGCTGTTGCGCAGCCGCCGCATCGTGCTGTTCGAGGCGACGCATTTCGGACGGTCGAGGCTGTTGACGACCTCGGCAATGCCGGCCATCGGCTTCAGCGAACGGGCGAATTCCTCGAACAGATGAAGATGCCACCGCTCGAATAGCGCGGCGACATCGCTGATTCCGTATTCGCGCCGGCACATTTCGGCGATGATGCTTTCCGAATTGCCGGTGAATTTGACATGGGCCTCCGCAGCGCTGATCGCAATACCGGCGCCTTGCAGCATTTCCGCAAGCGTACGGCTGGCGATCGGCTCGCTGTCGATCAGCACGCCGTCGCAATCGAAGATCACGAGGTCGATGCTGTCCATGGCGCCTCGCGTGCCGGGATGATCGATGCGGCTATCGAGCATGCCTCACCTCCGCGCCTGCAGGGCGAGATCCGGCCGGTCCGTGGTGATCTGCCGGATCGGTTTGGCAAGCCAGTATTCGAGATCGCTCATCTCGTTCGGGACCCAGGCGCCGAGCCGGTCGAGCGGCACGAGTTGGGTGATCTCGTCCCACTTCGCCTGAAGCAGCGACTTCTCGACGGCGATGATATCCGAGCGCTGCTTCATCAGGCTGAGGCCGCTCGCAAGGCCGAGACGCTCGGCCGACTTGGCGTCGAAGGACGACAAAGTGCGAACTCCCGAAGCGGCCTTGCGAATGTCGGCAAGCACGTCGGGATGAAAGCTCGTCAGGATCGACCGCCCCACAAGCCCAAGCCGCTCGACGGCGGCGAATGCCTTGGCGGCCAGCCCCTCGTAAGGCGTCCCGTCGGCATCGGTCTTCAGTTCGATATGAAGCTCGAGCGGCGTGTCCTTGAAGACGGCAAGCACCTCTTCCAGCGTCGGGACCGCCTCCCCGTCGCTGTCCTTGAGGCTGATTTCCCGATGTTTTCCGGGGCCGAGATCGGCAACCGGCCCATGTGCATCCGTCGTGCGTTCGAGCGTCGGGTCGTGAATGACGAGCATTTCACCCGAGCGCGTCAGGTGGATGTCGAACTCCACGCCATCGACCGGCAGTTGCGCCAGTTTGCGGAAGCCCGAAAGACTGTTTTCGGGCCAGAGATTGCGGCCACCGCGGTGGCCGATGATATGCACCATCGTCTGAATATCCTTGAAGTTCGGCCTGTTACTTTCCGGAGTCCACCAGCCCCTTGGTGAACCAGCGTTGCATGAAGAGAATGACGGCCGCAGGCGGCAGCATGACGAGCAGCGCAGCACTCATCGCAATGTTCCAGGCAGGCGCGGAGTCGGAGACCGGAACGAGCTGCTTCAGCCCGAGCACCGCCGTTCCCATCTCCTTGTCGGTGGTAAAGAGCAGCGGCCACAAATACTGGTTCCAGCCGTAGAGAAACAAGATGATCGAGAGCGCCGCGATATTGGCGCTCGACAGCGGCAGCAAGATATCCTTGAAGAATTTCAGGGGACCGGCGCCATCGAGCTTGGCCGCCTCGCAAAGCTCGTCGGGAACGGTCAGGAAGAACTGCCGGAACAGGAAGGTTGCCGAGGCGGAGGCGATCAGCGGCAGGATCAGGCCGGCATAGCTGTTGACCATGTTCCATTTCAACGAGGCTTCGATGCTGTATCCCGTCAGTCCTTCGACGACGCCGGAAAGGCCGATGATGCCGGCGAGCCAACGGACCGGCCCGGAGGCATCGGCGACCGCTTCGTAGGTTGGAATGATGCGGACCTCGACCGGAAGCATCAGCGACACGAAGATCAGCCAGAACGCCGTCATGCGGAACGGAAAGCGGAAATAGGTGACGCCGAACGCGGCGATCAGCGAGATCGCCAGCTTGCCGACGACGATGCCGGCGGTGACGATGATCGAATTCAGGAACAGCTGCGAGAACTCGCCCTGCTGCCAGGCGGCAGCCAGGTTTTCGAAAAAATGCGAGCCAGGCAAAAGCGGGAACGGCGCCTGTTGAACTTCCTGCAAAGTCAGCGAGCCGGCGACGAAGGCGAAATAGAGCGGCAGGCAGACGAAAACCGCGCCGATCAGCAATATGGCGTGGCAGAAGATCGAAAGGCCGAGATGGCGTTCGGGCATGGCTACACCTGGTAATTGACCTTGCGCTCGAGCGCACGGAATTGAACGATGGTGAAGAGGATGGCGATCAGCATCAAAAGCACCGATTGCGCGGCCGACGAGCCGAGGTCGAGCTGCACGAAACCATCCTGATAGACCTTGTAGACCAGGCTGTTCGTCGCCCCCGCCGGACCGCCGCGGGTGACCGCGTCGATGATACCGAAGGTTTCGAACAGGCCGTAGACGAAGTTCATCACCACGAGGAAGAAGATCGTCGGCGAGATCAGGGGAAGCGAAATGGTGAAGAAGCGCCGGACGGGTCCTGCGCCATCGAGTTTTGCCGCCTCCAGCAGCGAGGCAGGCACGGCCAGCAATGCGGCGACGAGGAAGATGTAGTCGTAGCAGACATTCTTCCAGACCGAAGCGATCGTCACCAGAAGCTGCGCATCGAATGGCCGCCGGTTCGGGTCCCATTCGAAGCCGAACCCATGGAGAAGCTGCGCGATTGGCCCCACCGCCGGGTTGAACAAAAAGGCCCAAATCACGCCCGAAATGACAGGCGCGATCGCATAGGGAAGCAGGATGATGCTCTTGTAGATCCCCCTGCCCCTGATCACGAAATCGGTCGCGAAGGCGAACAGACCGGCAAGCAGAAGCGTTGCGGCGTTCTGTGCAACGGTGAACCACAGCGTGAACAGTGCGCTGCCGCGATATTCCGGGCTGGCAAAGAGATTGTAGAAATTCGTGAGCCCGACGAAAATCTGCGTGCCGCCGAAGGGATCGACCTGAACGAAGGCCAGTGACAGCGCCTTGTAGGACGGGATGAAAAAGAAGAACAGCAGGATCAGCAGCTGCGGCGCAACGAGGCCGAAGGCAAGCCACGGCCTGTTGAAGTGGGCGGACTTCAACCCGGCCTCCGAAGGCTGCCCGATGGAGCGCCCCGTCGACAGAAGATCCGGGATGCGAAGGCGCCGGGCGGCGCCTTCCATCTTTCCCATGGTTCTACTTTGCTGCATGAAGCTGCTCATACTGGCGAAGGATCTGGTTGCCGCGCGCCGCCGCCGCATCCAGCGCCTGCTGCGGGGTCTTCTGGCCGGTCCACACACCCTGGATTTCTTCCACCAGAAGCGCCATCGACTGGTTATGATTGCCGAAGCGGAAGCCGCGCGAATTATCGGTCGGCGTGCCGCGCGTCAGCTGGAGAATGGCGATTTCGCGGGTCGGGTGATCCTTGAAATAGCCCTCGGACTTGGCCTGTTCATAGGCGGCGTTGGTGACGGGCACATAGCCGGTCTGCTTGCTCCACCAGACCTGCGTCTTCGGTGAGGCGAGGAAGTTCAGGAAGGCGGCAGCGCCGGCATATTCTTCCTCCGACTTGCCTTTCAGGACCCAGAGCGCGCCGCCGCCGATAGTGCTGTTCTTCGGCTGGATGCCTTCCTCATGCGGCAGGAAGGTTGCGCTCCAATTGAATTTCGCACCGCTTTCGACGGCAGCATGCGCCGCGGTGGAGGCCACATAGGTCGAGCAGGTGCCCGAGGTGAACAGCTGGTCGGGCGAGAGTCCCTGCCCGGCGATCTGCAGGATGCCGGCGTCGAGCCATGTCTTGAGGCGCGTCACCTGGCCGACGACAAGCGGGCTCTTGTTGAAGATGAATTCGGTGTCGAGGCCGCCGAAGCCATTCGCCTTGGTGCCGTAAGGCTGGTCCTGGATCGCCGCGTAATTCTCGATCAGGCTCCAGTAGAAGTCGTTGGCGAGCGCCATCTGGCACTTCGAAACGCCCTTCTCCTTGATGGCGCGCAGCTGCTTGTCGAGCTCCTGCCAGGTCTCGCCCGGCTTGTCGAAGCCGGCTGCCTTGAAGTGATCGGCATTGTACCAGAAGATCGGCGTCGAGCTGTTGAAGGGCATCGCCGCCGGCTTGCCGTCGACCAGATAGAAACCGGCGACCGGCGCGACGAAATCGTTCCAGTCGATCTTGTAGCCTTCCTTCTCCATCAGCTGCGGCACCGGAATGATGGCGCCGGAATTGTACATGGTCAGGAATCCCCGCTCGGCCGCCTGGATCAGCACCGGCTGCTGGTGGACGCGGTAGGCGGCCACCATCGCCGCCATGGTCTCCTCGTAATTGCCTTTGCCGATGCCGACGACCTCGTATTTGTCCTGCGAGGCGTTGAAGTCGGCAATCAGCTTGTTGGTGATCTCGGCCAGACGGCCGCCTGCCGCGTTCCACCATTCGACCTTGACGCGATCGGCGGCGCTGGCGTGGCCTGCATTTGCCAATCCGAGTGTCATCAGTGCAGCGCCCGCCCCGAATGACCGGATCGTCCGCCCGATACGGGATCCTATTGAAGACATTGCCGTCATTTCGTTTTCCTCTCCATTGCCTTTGTTCGCCGACCGGTGCGCCGAGCGCCGGTCAACCCCTCCCAGAGTGGCTATAAAACAAGGTTGGGGTCACTTGTTACAAATGTCAATAGTATGTTACAAATGTATGACGACCTCGGAGGAAGGATGTTATGGCGGCTATCGAACTGATCGACCTGAAGAAGAACTACGGACCGGTTCCCGCGGTGAAAGGGATCAATCTGACTGTCGCGGACGGCGAGATGATTGTGCTGGTCGGCCCATCAGGATGCGGAAAATCGACCTTACTGCGGATGATTGCGGGTCTCGAAGTCATAAGCTCCGGGCATCTCAGGATATCAGGCAACGACGTTGGCCATGTCGATCCGGCCGACCGCAACATTGCGATGGTCTTCCAGAACTACGCGCTCTATCCTCACATGACCGTTCGGCAGAATCTCGAATACGGGCTCAAGAACCGCCGCGTTCCTCGCCACGAGATCAACCGGCGGATCGCGGACGCCGCCGACATTCTGGAAATCGGCGAATTCCTCGAGCGACGCCCCCGTCAGCTCTCGGGCGGACAGCGCCAACGCGTTGCCATGGGCCGCGCCATCGTCCGCGATCCCGCCGCCTTCCTCTTCGACGAACCCTTATCCAATCTGGATGCGAAGCTTCGCGTGCGAATGCGTGTCGAAATTCGCAGGTTGCAGCGGCAGCTCAAGACGACCAGTCTCTATGTGACGCACGACCAGCTTGAGGCGATGACCCTCGCCGACAGGCTCGTCGTCATGAATGGCGGCCGAATCGAGCAGATCGGGACACCCGTCGAGGTGTATCGCCGTCCCGAAACTGTCTTCGTTGCCGGCTTTATCGGTTCTCCGCCGATGAACCTGATCGATCTAGATGAACTCGGCCCCAGCGACCGCGCGTTTCCCAGGGACACGGATCTCGTCGGCATCAGACCTGGTGCGATCAACCTCGGCGCCGGATCGGCGCACGATCTCCGGTTCGATGCCCATGTCGAATTGATCGAAACCGTCGGCGATGAGAACAACGTACATCTGCGCATCGACGACAGCCGAAAGCGTATCATCGCGAGCGTGCCTACCGATCGACATCTGCGGGAAAGTGATCGCATTTCGTGTCATGTACGCATGGAAGCCTTGCATCCCTTCAACAAGTCGACCGGCCGGCGAACCGACCGATCGAGGTGAAGCGGCTGACACGGCCTCCGGCGATTGACAAGCGCCGGGGATTTGAGATCCATGGCGTCGAAGCGGAGGCGCAGATTATCGCATGTCACAGAACAGAAATGCTTCTTCCGCGCCCGTAGCGCTCCCGGACGAACAGATGCAGGTGCGCGTGGTCTGGCTCTATTACATGGAGGGACGCACCCAAGGTGAAATCGCAGAAGCACTTTCGACCAACAGGCTTCGCGTCAACAAGATCATCGCTGAGGCGCGCCGATCTGGCCTTGTGACGATCACCCTCAATTCCCGGCTGACGTCCTGTGTCGCCCTGGAGCAGCAGCTGGCGGCAGAATTCAACCTCAATCGGGCAATTATCGTACCGACGCCCGAGGATGCGGAACTGATCCCGGTCCTGCTCGGCCAGGCGGCCGCCGATTATCTCGTCCAGCTGCTGAACGGCGGCAATATCCGCGGCGTCGGCGTCGGGTGGGGAGCGACGCTCCGCGAGATGGTGCGGCATATGCCTTCCCTCAGACGGCCTGATATCTGCGTCAATTCGGTCATGGGCGGGCTGACGCACGGCATCGAAATTAATACCTTTGACATTGCAAGCGATCTTGCCCGCCAACTCAATGCCGAATGCTCCTATCTGGCTGCTCCGATCTATGCCGGCAGCCCGGAATCGCGGACGGCAATCGTACGGCAGGATGTTTTTGAATCAGCCTTTCGACAAATCGAGGCCAATGATATCATCGTGCTCAGCATCGGTGACATGACCGAGCGTTCGCTGCTGATGCGCTACGGCTTGCCACGCAACATCAACATCGAGGAATTGCTCGCAGCCGGTGCCTGTGGTGACGTGCTCGGCCAGTTCGTCGATAAGATCGGGCGGCCGATCGACCATGCGATAAACAGGTGCGCGATCGCTCCCGAGCTGGAGGCCCTGCGCGTCATTCCCAATGTCGTCTTCGCGTCAGGGGGCCTGAACAAGGCGCAGGCGATCGCAGCCGTGCTGCTGTCCGGCCTGGGCAACATCCTGATTTCCGACGAAGACACGGCACGACAGGCACAAAAGCTTGCTGTCGAGCTCAGGACGAGCGGCGGTTTTTAGAGCCGAACATGCACTGCATCGGCAGCCTGGAGCAATTCCAGGAAAAGTGCGAGGTTTTCCCGGGCAAAGCGCGAACCGCTTTTGCCGGGCAAAGCGCGAACTGCTTTTGCCGGGAATTGCGTAAATCCAAGAGCTTAGAGCGGTTCTGCGCTTCCGTGAAAAGCTGAACCGCTCTAACTAGGACGCCCTGGCGCAACCGGCCGGGATGGAGAGAGGTTCCGCCGGCATTACCTTGTCGATCGCATAAAGCTGCGCGAAACCGGCATCCTCGATGAGCGTCAGTCCCGCCGGCATCAAGCTGCCGACATAGCGGTCAGGGATATCGGCATTGGCGACGAGAATGAAATCGAAACGCCTGCGCCAATCCGACAGATAGGGCGTAAAATCCTTATACTCCCGCATCATTGTCGGGCATGAAAGTACGCTGATCGACACCAGATTTCCCTCGGGAACCGCGATCTCTGACCATGGCGGCAGGACGGAAAGCGGCTGCTTGCCCTTTGCCGTGAAGAGCGTCGGCACGAAAGCATGCGAGAACGGCACGGCGAGCGTCGGCAGATGCCGGAAGGTATCCAAACCCCAGGCAAAGTGCCGATTGGAATGGGCAAGGCTGCTGGCGGTCTCCGGTTCATGCCCCAGAGGCAGCACGGCCGCGCCGGCAGGTATCTTTCTCAGCACAGTCTCGACAGCCGCGACATCTTTCTGCGCCAGCCACCAATTCCAGCCGATCCAGCCGGCTCGGCCGAAGACCGCGAGATTGATGATCAGCGCCAGCGACAGCGCCTGCCGGCGTGTCAAACTGGCGAACGGGCACATCATCGCCATGGCGACGAAAGCCGTCATGATCGGAAAGCGCCAGCTGATCCAGCCGGTGCCGAGAGCGTGTCGCGGCGAAATACAGGAAAGAAGCAATAATCCGCAGGCGGTAACGGCAAGCCCCGCATGCACCTGCATGTCGCCCGCACGTGCGGCCCGCGTGCATATGAGGATCAGTGGCAGAATCAGCACGACGTCCACCAATGGAACATAGGTCGTGATGGCGGAGACAAGGTTTATGAGGATCAGGATGACGCCATCGTTCCAGGCAAGCCCAAGGCCACTCCCGCCGGCATCCGGTAAAGCAGCAGTGCGGAGGTACAACGCGAGCGGCGGTAGGGCGCAGACACTGATCGCCAGCGCCAAGCGGGCGGTAAGCCTCGCCAACGCGGTCTTTGATCGCAATATGTCGATGCGCCAGGAAAATTCGAGGCCGCAGACGATCGCGATATAGAACCCGAGCGAGAAGATGTGCATCACCGTCAGCAGCAGTGCGGCGGCGAGCCGCCAGGCAAAAGTCCAGACCGGATTTCCGCCCTGCAGCCGCAGGTCGATGCACGAGAAGAGCAATGCCATGCCAAGACCGATCTGAAAATTGATGAACCCGCCGATCATCGTCGCGCACCAGCCGAACGACAGCATGGCGATCTGCCAATAGTGCCGACCGCCGAAGAGCGCACGGTGCAGCCCGATCGCACCGATCGGCGGCAACACGATTGCCAAAAAAAGCAATGCTCGCGCCAGCCTGTCAGCGCCGACGAGCGGCCCCAGCAAGAAGGCGAGAAGATCGATTCCGACATTAGTGAAGGTGCGATTCCAATCGACCGCGTAGATCTGAGAAAACGGCTGCTCGCTGATGCCGCCGGAAAGAAGCCAGATGCGGGCGTAGTGGTTGGCGTAGTCGAGCACCGGCGGAAAGGGAAACAGTATGATCAGGATCGCCGCAAGTCCCACGAAGGCGACAATCGCAATGGTGGAATCCTGCCGCTCGGCCAGCTCCATAGGCTCGGCTGCCGCCATTGAAGACCTCGCAATGCGGTCCATCAGCCGATCCGGCCGTTCTTTTGCGGGCGCGACGGCTTATCGGATGCCAGGGCCGCGTCTACTGCGGCACGCTTGTCGCCGGCGCTCATCTCCGAAAAAGCGGCCGGCAGCTCGGTCTGCTCGCTGCCGCGCAGGATGGTCTCGATCATGAACATCGGCCGCTTCTTACTCTCCTGCACCAGACGGCCGAGATACTCGCCGATGATGCCGATGCAGATCAGCTGGATGGCGCTGAAGACACTGACGGCTGCCATGATGGACGACCAGCCGGTGACGGTTTCGCCCTGCAGCCAGCGAATGAAAGTATAGACCAGCAGCGCGACCGCAACTCCGGCGCTGATCATGCCGAGCCATGTGGCGATGCGCAGCGGCGTCGTCGAAAAGCTGGTGATCGCATCGAGGGCGAAATTGATCATCTTTCGCAGCGGATATTTCGTCGTGCCGGCAAAACGAGGGTCCCGCTCATAAGGAAGAGCCACCTGCCGGCCGCCGATCCAGCTCACCATGCCGCGGATGAAGCGATCGCGCTCCGGCATCGCCAGCAGAATATCGACGACGCGCCGGCGCATCAGCCGGAAATCGCCGGTATCGCGCGGAATGGTCACGGAAGCGAGCCTCGTGAGCGCGCGGTAGAAGAGCGACGCGGAGGCGAGCTTGAACCAGGTTTCGCCCTCTCGGCGCGTGCGCTGGCCGTAGACGACATCGGCGCCGCGCTCCATGATCGGCATCATCATCAACAGCAACTCGGGCGGATCCTGGAGATCGGCGTCGATCAGGAGCACGCGCTCGCCCCGCGACGCCGAAAGACCCGCCGTCGATGCCAGCTGGTGGCCGTGATTACGCAGGAGACGGACGCCGAGCACCTGCGGCACTTTTGCCGCCAGATCCAAAATGATTTCCCAGGTAGCGTCAGATGAGCCGTCATCGACGAGAATGAGTTCGAAGGCGTCGCCGGCGACGCTCTGCGCGGCAGCGGCGGCGCGGCGGCAGAATTCGCGCAGGCCTTCTTCCTCGTTGTGACAAGGCGCGACAATTGAAAGGAACGGTGCTTGCGTCATGCGGACGGCGGTGCCTGCTTGATGGATGGCGCCAGCCTAGCCGGGAAAGGTCAAACATCCTTTAATGGCAGGCCGGCAGCCGCCCCAGCGCTATCCGGCCGCTATGATCTCGCGCACGCCGTCGACATCGCGGGCTGGTGACGCGCCATAGAGGCGGCTGTATTCGCGGCTGAACTGCGACGGGCTCTGATAACCGACCCGGTGGCCGGCCGTGCCGGCATCGAGCCGCTCGACGAGCATCAGCCGGCGGGCCTCGTGCAGGCGAAGCTGCTTCTGATACTGGACGGGCGTCATCGCCGTGACCGACTTGAAATGGTGATGGAAGGACGACACGCTCATGTTGACCCGCTCGGCAAGGTCTTCGATGCGCAGCGGCCGCGCGAAATTCTCCTTCAGCCAGGCAACGGCGCGCGCGATCCGGTTGCTGTGGCTGTCGGCAGTGGCGATATTGATCAGCCGTGCGCCGTGCGGTCCGGTCAGCACCCGGTAAAGAATTTCCTGCTCGATCAGCGGCGCCATGGCGGGAATGTCACCTGGACGATCGAGCAAGCGCAGCAGGCGGACGGCCGCATCCATCAGCTCCGGCGGCGCGACGTTCACCACCATCCCGCGCTGACCGTCTGTATGGGCGGCCGGGCGCGGGATATCGATGCGGCTGAGCAGCTCCAGCAGTTTCTCGGAATCGATTGCCAGCCCGAGACAGAGATGCGGCACATCGGGGCTCGCCTCCGTGACGCGCCAGGCGACCGGCAGGTCGAGCGAAGTCAGGAGATAATCCCCGGTGCCGTAGCTGATCTGCTCCGTGCCAAGCTGCAGGCTTTTGGCGCCCTGCAGCACGAAAGCGAAACAGGGCCGGTAACTGCTGTGCAAGGGATCGCTCGGCTTGGAGCGGCGGCTGACATGAAGATTGCCGATGGCAGTCGAGAACTCGCCGTCGCCAGGCGCGAAGCGCATCGCGATGTCGACGATTTCCTGATAGGGGCTGAAGGGCAAGGTCATGCGGCAACTCTTTCTGTCGATTGTCCGACGCCGTCGATACCGCCTCTATCTAGAGTGCTTCAGCCGTTTCGCAAACAGGCGGGCGCCTCACTTTTGCAGGATCATGCAAAAAGCTGAGAGGATCGCTCTAACCCTCTCCCGCCGTTCCAAGCAATAGTCCCCCATCCCGCTCAACCCCTCCCATAAACGAAAAGGAAGGTTCCCATGCCTATTGCAAGAGGCTACGCCGCAACCGACGCTTCCAAGCCGCTGACCCCTTTCACCTTCGAACGCCGCAACCCGAACCCCGATGACGTGGTCATCGAAATCAAGTTTGCCGGCATCTGCCATTCGGACATCCACACCGTCCGCAACGAGTGGAAGAACGCCGTCTATCCGATCGTGCCCGGCCATGAGATCGCCGGCATCGTCTCGGCCGTCGGCTCCTCCGTCACCAAGTTCAAGGTCGGCGACCGCGTCGGCGTCGGCTGCTTCGTCGATTCCTGCATCGGCTGCGCCGAGCGTGACCTCGACCGCGAACAATACATGCCGGGTCTCAGCGGCACCTACAATGACTTCGAAGCCGACGGCAAGACACGCACCCAGGGCGGCTATTCCGACTCGATCGTCGTCAAGGAGGGCTATGTTATGTCCATTCCTGACAATCTGCCGCTCGATGCCTCCGCGCCGCTGCTCTGTGCCGGCATTACGCTCTATTCGCCGCTGCGTCACTGGAATGCCGGCCCCGGCAAGAAGGTCGCGATCGTCGGCATGGGCGGCCTCGGCCACATGGGCGTCAAGCTGGGCTCGGCCATGGGCGCCGATATCACCGTTCTCTCCCAGAGCCTTTCCAAGAAGGAAGACGGTCTGAAGCTCGGCGCCAGGGAATATTACGCCACCAACGACCCGGAAACCTTCACCAAGCTCGCCGGCACGTTCGACCTGATCATCTGCACCGTCAGCGCCGAGATCGATTGGAACGCCTATCTCGGCCTCCTGAAGGTGGACGGCTCCTTCGTGGTCGTCGGCGCGCCGGAAAATCCGATCCCGGTGCATGCCTTCTCGATCATCCCAGGCCGCAAGAGCATCTCCGGATCGATGATCGGCTCGATCAAGGAAACCCAGGAAATGCTGGATTTCTGCGGCAAGCACAACATCGTCTCCGAGATCGAGAAAATCAACATCGACCAGGTCAACGAAGCCTATGAACGCGTCCTGAAGAGCGACGTCCGCTACCGCTTCGTCATCGACATCGCCTCGCTGGCGGCCTGAGGATAATGGAAGGCGGTTCGAGAGGGCCGCCTTTTTTAAGCGGCAAACTCCACCGCCGTCATGCTGAGGTGCGCGCAGCCCGTAGGGCGGAGCCTCGAAGCATCGCCCGCAAACGCCGCTTCCATCCACCAAGTCGGAGCGCCCGCCCCGTGCTTCGAGGCTCCGGCCTTTCTGCCTACCCACCTCAGCATGAGCTCTCTTGAGCTCCGATGCAAAGCTCAGCCGTTTAGCGATACCCCTAAGCTATCCCGGCGCAAACGCAGCAGATATTCCGCACTGTTGAATGGATTAGGCCCCGAACGCCGGCGCAGGCGCGGGGGCCCCGCCATCGGCACATAGTGATCGAAAGCGGTTTCCATGGTCCCCGCCCCGCTCGTCAGCCCCGGCAATTGCTGCTGGACGCTCCGCACCATCTGAGACGCCATGGTGCCTTCGAGCCGGGCGACGCCATCGGCGATCACCGAATCCGTCGTCATCGCGGCTGATCTCGCAAGCAAGGTCAGCACGCCGCTTAGATTTTCCGCCGGCGCCTCGAGATGAAAGCGGTCAACCGGCTCGCAGAGCACGGTCTGCGCGGCCGACAGCGCCGTGGCCAGCACCCAGGGTGTCAACTGCCGGAAATCGGCGGCGGTGCTTGCCGGCGAACTATGCCGGACCGCCGTCATCGCCACATGGCAATCGATGACCTGCCAGCCGAAAATTCCCTGGTTCAGCGTCTCGAACACGGCTTCCTCGACCGCCCGGTAAAAGGCGACCGGCATCTGGCCGACCTCCACTTCCAGTGCGAAGCTGTTGCCCGCCCCAGGAGGGCGGGGTTCGACGCGCAGCCCGACGGTCGCGAGAAACGGATTGGGTTCCTTGAAGAGGATCTGCAGGCCGGTCCCAATTCCCACAGGCCTCTCCGCGAGGATGACCGTGCTTTCCTCGAAGCTGGCATCGAGACTGAAATCCGTCAGCAGCGTCGATTGGATCACCTCCTTCTGCACCTCGCCATAAAGCGAGACGAACACCTCGTCCGTCTCCTCGTTGCGACGCAGACTGATCAACGGGTCCTGTTCGGCCATCTGGCTCAGCACTAGCCAGAGCGCCGCCTTGTCGGACGGGCGACGGGCAAGCACGCGGGTTTCGAGTGCCGGCGGCGCAAAGTGAGCCTGCCCGCTGGAAAACCGATCGGAGCCCACTGCGTCGCCGATCCGCGCTCCGGCCAGGCCGCTGACGCGTGCGATCTGCCCGGCGCGGAGGCTCTCGGCGCCATGGATCCGGCCATCCTCGAACACCTGGATCGCGGTCACCCGTCCCGGGCCTTTCGGCAGATCCAGATATTGCCGGAGCCGTACCGTGCCTGAGGTCAGGGAGAGATAGCACAGCTTTTCCCCGCCCAGCCGCGCTCGATCTTGAAGATCTTGCCCGCGACCGGACCATCCGCATCGGGTCGTCGCGCCGGTAAGATCGTCGTAAAGGCCGATGCCAGGTCTGATATGCCGACACCGGTCATCGCAGCACCCGCAAAGACGGGATGCACGAGGCCGCGCGCCACCTGATCGGCCAGAGAGCGCCCAAGCCTTTCCTCTGTCAGTCGTTCGGGAGCGAGCACATAGTCATCAAGTATCGCCTCGTCATTTTCCCCGAGCGCCTCGCAAAGCGCCGAAAAAAGCGGCTCGTCTCTCAGAGCGAGCGCCTCGACCCGGGCAAGCTTGCTGCCTGCATCGATAATCGTGGACATGGCGATCGGCCGGACCGAGAGTTGAGCGGCAAGCGCCTCCAGCACCTCCTGATAGCGTGCACCGAGACGGTCGACCTTATTGATGAAGAAGACGAAGGGAACGCCGAGCCGCCGCAGCGCCCGCATCAGCACACGGGTCTGCGCCTGCACACCCTCGACCGCGGAGACCACGACGACTGCGGCATCCAGCAATCCCAGCACCCGCTCGACCTCGGCGATGAAATCCGGGTGGCCGGGCGTGTCGATCAGATTGATGGTCCTGTCGCCGATCTTAAACGACACCACCGCAGCCCGGATCGTGATGCCGCGCTGCTGCTCGAGTTCGAGATTGTCCGTGTGTGTATCGCCGGTATCGACGCTACCGAGCCTGTCGATGACGCCGGCGTTGAAAAGCAGTCTTTCGGTAAGGCTAGTCTTGCCTGCATCCACATGGGCGAGGATGCCCAGATTCAAAGTGCCCATGAACCACCAACTTCTCAGAAATTCGGATGTGATTTTCGTGAGAAGTGACTCGGCGCATTGGAACCTCTGTCCGTTGTTGCGGCTGGATGCGTGACCTCCGGTGGTAGGAGACGCGGGTTGGATGCTAAGGGCGCGTGAGGAGATGTGTCAAGCTTGAACGCGCCCTGCTTCAAGGCTTCAGCGGGCGACGTGTGCGCCTCGGGACACGACGATCAGCCGTCATGGTGAGGGTGAGGAGCGGAGCAATCGATCCTGTGAATCGATTGCAGCAACGCAGGGCCGTCTGCTGGGTGAAGCGACGGCGGCCTCGTCCTTCGACGCCCCTTCGGGGCACCTCAGGATTGAGGCCGGAGAGGCAACGCAGCAGACTACCCCTCCTCCCGCATCGTCTCCCGCTGCGTGATCAGCCGGGCGCTGTGCTGGCCGCTCAGATAAATCCACAGCCAACTCCAGGCGACGGAGAAGCGTGAGCGGGTGCCGATCAGGAAGTAGATATGGGCAATGCCCCAGATCCACCAGGCGATCCAGCCTTTCAGCTTGATCTGGCCGAAATCGATGATTGCCGCACTCTTGCCGATCGTCGCCAGACTGCCCTGGTGCCGGTATTTGAAGGGCGCCGGCGCCGGCTTGCCCGAAAGACGCGCGCGGATGACCTTGGCGACATAAGCGCCCTGCTGCTTGGCGGCGGGTGCGATACCCGGCACCGGCTTGCCATTGTCGCGCATCACGGAGGCGGTGTCGCCGATAACGAAGACATCCGGCAGGCCGGGCGCGCTCAGGTCCTTTTCGACGACGACGCGCCCTGCCCGGTCGGCCGGCACGTTTAGCCAGCGGGCGGCCGGCGAGGCGGTGACGCCGGCGGCCCAGACGATCGTCCGGCTCGGGATGAAGGTCTCGCCGATCTGTACGCCGTCGGCGGCGCACTCCGTCACCGGCTTGCCGAGGAGGACCTCGACCCCGAGTTTCTCCAGCGCCTTTTGGGCATAGGCCGAAAGCTCCTCGGCGAAGGTCGGCAGCACCCGCGGGCCAGCCTCGACCAGCACGACGCGGGTCTTGCGCGTATCGATGTTGCGGAATTCGTCCGGCAGCGTGAAATGCGCGAGCTCGGCGATGATGCCGGCAAGCTCGACCCCGGTCGGCCCGGCGCCGACGATGGTGAAGGTCAGCAGCGCGTCGCGTATGGCCGGATCAGCCTCCATCTCTGCCTTCTCAAAGGCGAGCAGCACCCGCCGGCGGATCGTCGTCGCATCCTCCAGCGTCTTCAGGCCGGGCGCCACCGGCTCCCATTCGTCATGGCCGAAATAGGCATGAGTCGCGCCGGTCGCCAGCACCAGTGTGTCGTATCCAAGAGTCATGCCGTTGCGTAGGGATACCGTCTTCGCGCCGCTGTCGACATCGGTGACCTCGCCGAGCAGCACCGTCACATCAGGCCGGTCGGCATAGAGACGGCGGATCGGCCAGGCGATTTCCGATGTGGAGAGAATGGTCGTCGCCACCTGATAAAGCAGCGGCTGAAAGAGATGATGGTTGCGCCGGTCAACGAGCGCAATCTTCACGCCTGCGCCCTTTAACCCGTTGACGAGCTGCAGCCCGCCGAAACCGCCGCCGACAACGACGACGCGATGATCGCTCATGCCCTGCCCCTTCTGCGCCATTTTCGCTGAAAGCCAATGTGGGCCTCGGCGCAAAGGTTGCAACTGCTGTTTTGGAATGCCTCCCCTGCACCGATCGCAGTCAACAGAGCTTGTCGCGCAAAACTGCGCCGGCAGCCAGACTGGGCCTCTGCCGATGTTCGATACAAACAGGCCGTCCGAGCGGATCATCACATTGGTCGGCCTGGAACCAGTTCACGGCGCCGATGCGCAAGTGCGGATCAATAGGGACTGATGCACTGGCGACGGGGTCCATAATAGGGCTGGAAGGTATTGTCGAAAGCCCTATACGAACGATAACGCGCGTAGCACCAGCTCACATGAGTGCCGCCCCGCCCGTAATAGACGGTCGATGCATAGTTCCGATAGGGCGGGGCATAATACCGGCCATAGTGGCGGTAGGGCGGGCCATAGTACCGGTAAGGCGAGCCGTAATAGCGGTAAGGCGAGCCGTAATAGCGGTAGGGCGGGTCGTAATAGCCGTAAGGCGACCCGTAATAGCGGTAGGGCGAGCCGTAATAGGGCTGTGACAATGCGCTGCCAATGATGGTGCCGACGGCTAGACCCCCTAAGGCCCAGCCCCAGTTATCTCGTCGATGATGTCCGCCTCGGCCACGCCATCGTACTTGCTCTATCTGCTGCTGCTGTGTCTCGATCTTGGGTGGGTTCATAGCCGGAAACGCCTGAGCGGGCGTGATGCCAGGGGCACCTATGATCAAGCATAACGCGGCGACGGTCAGGGTTCTCATGACTGTTCTCCTCTATCCTCCAACTGGAGGAATATCCTCCCCTCCTCCTGAACCAAAGGTGAACGCATTATGTCGAAAAACGTTCCATACCGGGACAAATGAATCGCTATGGCCGCCGCTGGAGATTATCGGCTCCGCGTGCAATCGTGTCGGACGCCCGGACCAGAGAAATTTTCCCCGACATGAAAAAGCTACAAATATCTCCGGCGTTCATACTGCCAACCTCGGCACAGACTTTTCATCGGACGTAACCCACGGGTATCGTCATTCCATGCTTCAACTCTTCCATCGAGATCGAAGCCGAGACGTCGAAGAGTTCCAGCTTGCGCACGATTTGCTTGTAGATCACGTCGTAGTGTTCGACGCGCGGCAGCACGATCTTCAGGATGTAATCGTGGTTGCCGGTCAACCGGTGCGCCTCGACGATCTCGGGGATGCCACCGATGATCCGGCGGAAGTTTTCCGTCCACTCATCGGAATGGTGCGCCGTCTTGACCAGCGCAAAGACCGTCGTCGGCACGCCCATCCTTTCGCGGTCGAGCACGACGATGCGCCGGGCGATATGGCCGCTTTCCTCGAGCCGCTGAATGCGCCGTGAGCAGGCCGAGACGGAAAGCGCCACGCGCTCGGCAAGATCGGTCACGGAGATGCCAGCATCCCTTTGCAGCGTGTCGAGAATCCGTCTGTCGCGATCGTCAAGCATTGTGTGAGGCGTACCTTGCGCGTTTCATTTGCGCGATTTTATGAAATCGCGCAAAGAAATACCACATAGTTCGGCATTGGAACAAACAACGCAAACATTGCGCGCCCACATTGCGTCATCATCTTCGAAACTCGAAGCATGGGAGCGTAAAGAGATGGAAACGATTGGCCTGATCGGTGGCATGAGTTTCGAAAGTTCGGCGGTCTATTATCGCCTGATCAACGAGATGGTGCGCGCCCGCAAGGGCGGCCTCGCCTCAGCCGAGCTCATCTTGCACTCGGTCAATTTCGAAGAGATCGTCGCTCTTCAGAAGGCCGGCGACTGGGCTGACGCCGCCCGCCGCCTCGGCGATGTGGCCGAACGCCTTCAGGCTGGCGGCGCCGGCTGCGTCCTCATCTGCACCAACACCATGCACCTGATCGCCGAGCAGGTCGCGGCAAGGATTTCCGTGCCACTGATCCACATCATCGACGAGACGGCGAAATCGCTGCATGCCGCCGGCCGCAAGCGCCCGCTGCTGCTCGCCACCCGCTACACGATGGAGCACGGCTTCTACGCCGAACGTATGAAAGGCCTCGGCCTCGACATCATCGTGCCCGACGCTGCCGATCGCACCACCGTGCACGACATCATCTTCAACGAGCTTTGCGCCGGCAGGGTGCGCGACAGCTCGCGAGAAAAGCTGATCGACATCATCGACCGCGCCGCGGAGCGCGGCGCCGACAGCATCATCCTCGGCTGCACCGAGATCTGCCTCATCCTCGACCCCGACCGCCTGCCGCTGCCCGGCTTCGACGCGACGGCAATTCATGCCCGGGCTGCGGTCGAATTCGCCCTTGGCGCAGAGGAAGAAGTGGAAGAGCACGCTGCTTGATGCAGGCTGCAATTTAGTTGACTCAGTCAATTAAATGCATGACAAGGTCTTCATGCGGAGACTTTTGTCAGTTTGTTGACACAGTCGGCCAACCTTCTTTCGTCATGCTCGGGCTTGTCCCGAGCATCTGCTTCCAGCCGATATGGCAGCAGATCCTCGGCACGAGGCCGAGGATGATGGCGAGCGAGGACCAGGCCTCGTCAGCAATCTTGCGGAGATCTCCACCTGGAGATCACCATGTCTGACATCGTCCTCATCGAAACTGCCCGCGACTTCAACCGCTTCTACACGAACTTCCTCGGCCTCCTGAACAAGGCCTATCTCGACTCGCCGTATACGCTGACGGATGCACGTATCCTCTTCGAAATCGGCTCGCATGCGGGCGTCAGTGCCACCGCACTCGCTCGCGATCTGCATCTCGACCCGGCCTATCTCAGCCGCATCCTCAAGCGTTTCCGCGCCGAAGGACTGATCGAGACTAGCCCCGACCCGGCCGATCTGCGCAGCCAGATCATCAATGTCACCGACCAGGGACGAGAAGAGTTCGAGGAACTCGGACGACGCGCCAACGCGCAGATCGCCACCCGTTTCGACACGCTCGCAGCCGGCGAGCCGCAGGCAGTCGTCTCGGCGATGAATACGATCCGCGCTTTGCTTGACCCGGCGGCGAAGCGCGCGCCGGCGATCATCCGCGCCCATCGCGCTGGCGATATGGGCTGGATCGTCGAGAGCCAGAGCCGCTTCTACACTGAGGAATATGGCTGGGACCTGCGCTTCGAGGCTCTGGTCGCCGAAGTCGCCGGAAAGTTCCTCGCCAATTTCGATCCTGAGAAGGAATATTGCTGGATCGCCGAGCGCGGCGGCGTCAATGTCGGCTCGATCCTCGTCACCAATAGCGGCGACGGCATTGCCAAACTGCGCCTGCTCTATGTCGACAAATCAGCCCGCGGCCTCGGGCTTGGCAAACTGTTGGTCGACGAATGCATCCGCTTTGCCAGACAGAAGGGCTATCGCCAGCTTTCGCTCTGGACCAACGATATGCTGGAGACGGCCCGTGGCATCTACATCAAGGCTGGCTTCCGCCTTGTCTCCGAGGAGAGACATAAAATGTTCGGCCCCGAGGCGAATGGTCAAACCTGGATACTCGATCTCTGAATTTGCTGCATCGCGAAGATTTCGCTTGATTTGGAAACGGTCATTCCCTAATTACGGACCATGACCGCTACCGACCTCACATCAGATCAAAAAACCCGTAGCCGTGGCCGTCCGCGCGAATTCGATATGGACGCAGCGCTCGATGCGGCCCTGCTGGTCTTTTCCGAGCGTGGATACCACGCCACCTCGATCAGCGAGCTGACCGAGGCGATGGGCCTTGCCTCGGGCAGCATCTACAAGGCGTTCAAGGACAAGCGCGGCATCTTCGTTGCCGCCTTTGCCCGCTATCGCAAGCTCGGCCGGCGGCGCCTGGAAGCAATGATCGCGTCAGCGGAAACAGGCCGCGAAAAGGTCTTTCAGATGGTGATGTATTATACGGAGCTCTCGCATGGCGAGGCCGGCCGCAAAGGCTGTCTCGTCGTCGGCGGCGCCAATGACTTCGCCCTGCTCGACGATGAAACGGCCGCCCATGTCGTCACTGCTTTTGCCGCCGACGAGAAGCTGATGGCCGATCTCATCCGCATCGGCCAGGCCGACCACACCATCCCGAAGACGGTGGACCCTGATGCCGCCGCCCTCGCCTTTCTCTGCCTGACCAAGGGCTTGCGCGTCATCGGCAAAACAGGACGCAGCAGGCAGGAGATGTTTGCCGCAGCCGAAGCGGCGATGAAGCTCGTGACCTGAACGGGTACGCCCAACGATCGAAATAGCGGCATCCGGTCAAGGATCGGGTGGCTGCAGCCAGCATTCTTGCATTCAATTCTCACAATCTTTGAATACCGGAGTTTCTGATGAGCATTTCAGCCACCACGCCGGATAAGGCCATGTCACGAGCGCTGTCCCCTTGGCTCACCTTCCTTTTCGCCGCCGCCTGCGGGCTGGTGGCCGCCAATCTCTATTACGGCCAGCCGCTCGCCGGCCCGATCAGCGCCGATCTCGGCTTCTCCCCTGCCGCAACCGGCCTGATCGTCACGCTGACGCAGATCGGTTATGGCCTCGGCCTGCTTCTGATCGTGCCGCTCGGCGACCTGACGGAAAACCGCCGGCTGGTGCTGCTGCTGATCGCCGTCTCCGCCGTGGCGCTGATTGGCGCCGCAGTATCGACGACACCCGCGATGTTCCTCACCGCCTCACTCTCTATCGGCCTCGCCTCCGTCGCCGTTCAGGTGCTCGTGCCCTTTGCTGCCAACATGGCGCCGGATGCGACGCGCGGCCAGGTCGTCGGCAATGTCATGAGTGGCCTGCTCTGCGGTATCATGCTGGCGCGGCCCTTCGCGAGCTTCGTCGCCGAGGCCTCCTCCTGGCACATGGTCTATTACGTCACGGCAGCGCTGATGCTCGTGCTCGCCATCGTACTCCGCGCCAACCTGCCGGTTCGCGTGCCGAAAACGAAGCTCGGCTATGGCGAACTGCTGGGGTCTATGGCGCATCTGGCGCTGACCTCGCGCGTGCTGCAGCGCCGCGCCCTTTACCAGGCCGGCATGTTCGGCGCCTTCAGCCTGTTCTGGACGACGACGCCGCTGCTGCTCGCAAGCCCGGCATTCGGCCTGACGCAGAACGGCATCGCCCTCTTCGCCCTTGCGGGTGCGGCCGGCGCCGTCGCCTCGCCGATCGCCGGCCGGCTCGCCGATCGGGGCATGACGAAAATCGCCTCGACCATCGCCATGCTGCTCGGCATGGCCTCCTTCCTGATCAGCCATTTCGCCGCCGACGGCTCGCTCACCGCCCTGATCTTGCTGACGGGGGCCGCGATCATGCTCGATTTCGGCGTGACCACCAATCTTGTCTGCGGCCAGCGCGCCATCTATGGGCTGAACCCGGAACATCGCAGCCGACTGAACGGCCTCTTCATGGCCACCTTCTTTACCGGCGGTGCGATCGGCTCGGCACTCGGCGGCTGGGCCTATGCGACCGGCGGCTGGACGATGACCGCCTGGATCGGCTTCGCCTTTCCGGCACTCGCCTTCATGCTGTTCCTGACGGAAGGGCGTGGCAACGAAGCCTAACCATCGGCGGAATCAAAACGGGAGCGGGCGGCGCGCACCGCGTCATGGTTCGCTTCCGCCCAGTTCAAAAGCTGCGACAGCGGCTGGTAGAGCGAACGGCCGAGCTCGGTCATCGAATATTCGACGCTCGGCGGCTTGGTCGGGAAGACCTCGCGGGCAATATAACCATCCCTCTGCAGATCACGCAGCGTCTGCGTCAGCATGCGCTGCGAAATATCCGGAAGCATCCGCCTGAGCTCGCCGAAGCGGCGGGGCTCGGCCGCCAGCACCTCCAGCAGCAGCGTCGACCACTTGCCGCCGATCTGCTGCATCATGTCCCTGACCGGGCAGTTGGAAAAATCGAGACCGGCGAGATCGATCTCGCGCCGCATACCCGACACCCTGTTCTTCAGACTGATGACCTTGCCGCTCATCCGCTGGTTCCCTTTTGGTAACGTACAGCCGAAAAACTGCCTCCTTTACACCGCGAAGTCAATTCCTATTCTAGTGTTAGTCTCTTTTTGAGACCACCATCAAACGCAGAAGGAAATGACGTATGAGCGAAACCATCCTGGTCACCGGCGCCGCCGGACAGCTCGGCCAGCGTGTCATCCACCATCTCATCGAGACCTATAAGGTCGCCCCCGCCAGGATTGTCGCGGCGACGCGTAGCCCGGAAAAGCTCGCTGAGCTGGCAAACAAGGGCGTCGTCACCCGCAAGGCTGATTTCGATGATGCGGCCAGCCTGGAGAAGGCCTTCGCCGGCGTCGACCGGCTGCTGATCATCAGCACCGACGCGCTCGATACTCCCGGCAAGCGCCTCACCCAGCACAAGGCCGCCGTCGCTGCTGCCGTCAAGGCAGGCGTCAAGCACATCGCCTATACCTCGATGCCAGCCCCGGACGATTCGCTCGTCATCTTCGCGCCCGATCACCTCGGCAGCGAAAACGCTGTCAAGACAAGCGGCATCGCCTACACGATCATCCGCAACGCCTGGTACCACGACAATTACTTGCATGGGATGCCGCACAACCTGCAGGGCGGCAAATGGTACAGCGCCACGGGCGACGGCAAGATCTCGACCATTGCGCGCGACGACTGCGCCCTGGCGATCGCAGCCGCCCTCGCCTCCGGCACTTCCGAAAGCGCCACCTATACGCTGACTGGCACTGAACTGCTGACCAACCGGCAGGTCGCCGCCACCGTCTCCGAGGCCGCCGGCAAGCCGCTCGACGTGGTCGACGTCAATGACGAACAGCTCGGCCAGGGCATCCGCGGCGCCGGCCTCCCCGGCTTCATCGCCGACATGCTGGTCTCCGCCGACGCGAACATCCGCGCCGGCAAATTCGAAGTCGTGACCGAAGACTTCACCAAGCTGACGGGTAAACAGCCGCAGCCGCTGAAGGATTTCTTCGTGGCGCATAAGGCTGCATTGACGGCCGCTGGCAGCGCTGGGGGCCATTGAGCACTTCGCTTATCCCTGCGCTTGCCGCAGGGATAAGGCTTTGAATGAGAAATCTCATTGCCGCAAATGAGTCACTCGCGGGGCAGACGCGCCGTGGCTGGATTCCTGTGACAAGCACAGGAATCCAGTGCGCCCAAGTCCTTGGGCGCGGCAGACTCAATATGCACCGTGCGTCTCACCGCCAGAACGTCGTCACTCGATCCCCCGCGAGGCGCTAAGGGCAACGACCTTCCTCAAACCTTCTGCCCACAAGCCCTGCAAAACCGCCGCACCGTTTCCGCCATGCCATATTCCAGCGCATCGGCGGTCAGCCCATGGCCGATAGAAACTTCGGCAAGATCGGGAATGCGCTTCACCAGATCAGGCAGGTTTGCGACGGTCAGATCATGCCCGGCATTGACGTCAAGACCGATCGCCAGCGCCGCGTCTGCAGTCTTTCCCAGCGCTTCGAGGATGGGAGCCGCCCGCTCGGGCGCGTCGTAACAGCCGCCGTAGGGGCCGGTATAGAGTTCAATCCGGTCGGCGCCGACCACCTTGGCGATCTTGACCGCTTCCGCATCGCCGTCGCCGTCGGCAAAAAGCGAGACCCGGCATCCCATCTTCTTCAGCCGCGCGACGACATCGGTGAGGAACGCCTGGTGTTTGCGGAAGTCCCAGCCGTGATCGGAGGTCGCCTGCGACGGATCGTCGGGCACCAGCGTCACCTGCTCGGGTGCAGCGCCGGCGCAGAGTTCGAGGAATTCCTCTGTGGGATAACCTTCAATGTTGAACTCGGCCTTCGGGAATTCGTCGTCGATCAGGTTGCGGATGACGGGTAAGTCGGAAAATCTTATATGGCGCTGGTCGGGGCGCGGATGCACCGTCAAGCCGCTGGCGCCTGATGCAAGGGCTATGCGCCCGAGGGTTTCGACGCTCGGCCAGGGCAGATCGCGCCGGTTGCGCAGCATGGCGATGGCGTTGAGGTTCACGGAGAGCTTGGCTGGCATGGCGGATTATCCATTGGTCTCGGAAATGGGAGGCCACGCTTTTAAGCCAAGTGCCCGGCGATGGCCAACGAGATTCGCAAATGAGTGCAACGCCGATCATTGATGAATCGGCATTACAACAGGGAGGAATGTACCAGGAATAGCAGTTCCCCCGGCTGCGAAGATGCGGCGGGCGCAGCGCGTGTTTTGCTTGAACCTTCGCGCAAAGCCTGCAAAGCGCCCCGTCGCGTTGCTATCCTATTTAAAAGAGATTATTTTTAGCACTTATAAAAAAGATCGTTCACGCATAACGTGGACATTGTGTCGCGTAAACGTAAGCCGCGTACTGCTTCTTTCTCCATGTAAGATGCTCAGAGGAAACCCCACTCGCCGCGACCGGGAAGCAACTGGCAAATCCGCATGAGGTGCAACAAGATGCCCTAGGAGGGTTCATGCCAGACGGTTCCAAACGCCTGTTTGCTGCCGCCGGTATCGCTTCGGAGGCCCGGTCAAAATACCGGTTCCTGCCTTCGGCCGCGCTGCCGCCGGATCTACCGGAAGGTCCGGTGCCTATCGCCGATATGGCCAACGCATTCGGCGTTACGCACAGGACACTGCATTTCTACGAAGAAAAGGGATTGATCTCGGCCAATCGCATCGGCCTGATGCGGGTCTATGGCCAGGACGACGTGATGCGCATGGCTGTCATCACCGTCTGCCGCGAGACGGGCATGCCGATCGCGGTTATCCAGGAATTGATGGACGAGCTTCGCAAAGCCGATTCGCAGGAATCGGCCGAGGCGATGTTTCGCGAGGCCTTGCAGGTCCGCAAGCGCGAGCTGACGGCCGAAATGTCGACGCTGCACCGCCAGCTCCAGCAGGTCGGCGACCTCCTGGATTTCGACGACGGCATCGAGACGCAGCCGCTCAATGACAATCAGGACAGTTCAAGCCTGACTGTGCAGGAACTGCGTTGCCTGGAATTGATGGCAGAGGGCTATTCCACCCAGCGCATCGCTCGGGCGCTCGACCTGAAGCATGACGAAACCAGGGATCTCGAAGCTGGAATCATCCTGAAATTCCGCGCCAACAACCGTTTTCAGGCGATCGCCAAGGCCGTCCTGCTCGGCATCGTGCAGGCTTGACGCACGGACAACGCCCAGATCGTCGCCACCGCCCCTTCCCAATCTTGATCGGAATCGCGACGCGATCGGGATCAGCGCACGATCGTCAGCGTCTCCGCCGCGCGTGTGATCGCGGTGTAGAGCCAGCGTTCCCGCGTGTCGCGAAAGGCCCAGCTCTCGTCGAAGAGCACGACGTCGTTCCATTGCGAGCCCTGCGCCTTGTGGACGGTCAGGGCATAACCATAGTCGAACTCGTCGTAACGCTTGCGGGTGTTCCAGGGGATCTCACCGTCAACATCCTCGAAGGCCTGCTTGAGCAGCTTGATCTTCGCCGCCCCGCGATCCATGTCGTCATCCTCCGGGCGGACGAGGAGATTGATGCCGGGCTTCGTCGTTTCCTTGGACGAGGTCATCACCTGCCACAGCGAGCCGTTGAGCAGGCCCTTGGCCGGATCGTTCCGAAGACAGACGAGCTTGTCGCCGGTCTGCGGATAATCGGCGCTGAAACCCTTCAATTCGCGCAGGCGCTGATTATAGCGCCGCCGCGTCCTGTTGGTGCCGACGAGCACCTGGTCGGCACCCAGCACCAGCTGCTGCGTCACCTCGCTCTTCGGAATAACCTTCGCCGTTCCGTAATCGCCATACATCACCTCGTTGCCCTCGCGCACCTGCATGGCGAGCTTGATGATCGGATTGTCGCGCGCCTGGCGGTGAATATCGGTGAGGAGGTAATCCGGTTCCTGATTGGTGAAGTAACCGCCGCCGCTAACCGGCGGCAGCTGGCCGGGATCGCCAAGCACCAGGATGGGCGTTCCGAAGCTCATCAGATCCTTGCCGAGGGCCTCGTCCACCATCGAGCATTCGTCGACGATGATCAGCGCGGCTTTGGCGACCGGGCTCTGCCGGTTGATCGAAAACATCGGCGCAATCGAGGTCTTGCCGGTCTCTTCGTCCTCCACCGCTTCCTCGCCGCGCGGGCGATAGATCAACGAATGGATGGTCTTGGCGTTGGAGGCGCCGCGCGAGCGCAGCACCTGGGCGGCTTTGCCGGTAAAGGCGGCAAACAGCACGTCGCCGTCGACATTCTCGGCAAAATGCCGGGCAAGCGTTGTCTTGCCCGTTCCGGCATAGCCGAACAGGCGAAAGAGCGGCGAGCGCCCTTCGTTCAGCCATTTCGAAACAGCCTTCAGGGCTTCGTCTTGTTGCGGCGCAAATTGCATGATCAGACGACTTGGCAGGATTCGCCGCTTTTAGGCAAGGCGGAAACTTATACTGAGTGGCCGTTGGCGGCAGATCCTTGCACTCACCTGTCCCAGCCCCGGTCCACGCCGCCTGCGCACATCGACGGGTCCTGCCCCATCGCATCGATCAGAAAATCCAGAACCGTCTTGACGCGCAGCGGCATGTTGCGTCGCGAGGGATAGACGACGGTGACCGGCAGCCGGCTCGGCTGAAAATCCTTCATCACCGGGATCAGCCGGCCGACGGCGATATCGGGTTTGGCGATGATGTGGGAGAGCACCGCAAGGCCAGCCCCGGCAAGGGCTGCCCTGTGGATGGCGACGGCGTTGCAGGCGGTAAGCCGCGGCGAGATCCTGACCGAAATGTCCTCCGAACCGTTCGAAAAGGACCAGGTATTGGCCTCGCCCGCCCTGTTGTAACAGAGACATTCATGATCTTTGATGTCCTTCGGTACGCGCGGAGGAGCCCTTCGCTCGAGGTAAGCGGGAGACGCGACGAGGAAGGCTGTCGTCCAGCCGATCCGCCGGCAGACGAGGCTGCTGTCGGCGACCGGGCCAATGCGCACTTCGAGGTCCAGTCGTTCCTCGATCATATCAGAGCCCTCCTCTCTGAAGAGCAGCTCGACTGAGAGTTTCGGATGGCCGGCGAGAAGATCGCCGAGCCGCTCGCTGAGATAGAGGCCGAGCGGCGCGGGAACGCTGAGCCTGACCTTGCCGGAAGCCATGGCGCCCTCGCAACCGGCGGCATCGCCGAGCTCCTCCACCGCTTCGAGGATCCGGAGCGCCATCGGCAGCATCCGCTCTCCCTCCGCCGTCAGCGACAGGCCGCTCGTCGTGCGATGCAGAAGTCGGGTGTTGAAGTGGCCTTCGAGGGCTGCAACCTGGCGTGAGACCGCTGGCTGCGTCACGTCGAGATCGTGCGCCGCCGCCGAGAAGGACCCCGTCTCTACCACGCGCTGGAAGGTCCGTAATGCCGAAACGATATCCATGACAGCGCCCTCATACTTTTGCGCATAGGCTTTATGCCGCCAGACTAAGCGAGAATGGCTTTACAGTCCAGTAATTAAGGATATCTTTTATCCATAAGGATATTAATTGTCCTTAATTAGAGGAGAATGACATGCCCCAGCGATTGAGCTACGCCCAGCAGTCCCCCGAGCTTTTCAAGAAATTCATGGAATTCAGCATGGCGCTGAAGAGCAGCGTCATCGACGAAAAGCTGCAGGCGCTCGTCGAGATCCGCGCCTCGCAGATCAACGGATGCGGCTTTTGCCTCGACATGCATGTGAAGCAGGCAAAGATCCATGGCGAGAGCGAACTCAGGCTGTATCACGTCGCCATCTGGCGGGAATCGAACTTGTTCATTCCCCGCGAGCGTGCGGCCCTCGCCTGGACCGAAGCGCTGACCAAGCTTCCCGAAGGCGGCGTTCCCGACGAGATCTACGAGCGGGTTCGGGGCCAGCTTTCCGAAAAGGAAATCTCCGACCTGACCTTCGTCGTCATGGCTATCAATGCCTGGAACCGCGTCAATGTCGGCTTCAAGACCATGCCCGGCACCGCCGACAAGGCATACGGCCTCGACAAGGCTGGCCTGAACTAACCCTCACAATTTATTGAGAAGATCCAACTTTGACGCTGCCGCACCCCCGGGAGCGAACGGAGACCTATTATGAAAATCATTGTCATCGGCGGAACCGGCCTCATCGGTTCGAAAACGGTCGAACGCCTGCGCAAGCGCGGCCATGAGGTGATTGCCGCCTCGCCGAACTCAGGCGTGAACACGATCACCGGAGAAGGGCTGGCGGAGGCGCTTGCGGGCGCCCAGGTCGTGCTCGACCTTGCCAATTCACCTTCCTTCGAGGACAAGGCGGTGCTCGAATTCTTCGAGACCTCGGGACGCAATCTTCTCGCCGCCGAAAAGGCAGCCGGCGTCAAGCACCATATCGCGCTTTCGGTCGTCGGCACCGAGCGCCTGCAGGAAAGCGGCTATTTCCGCGGGAAGCTCGCCCAGGAAAAGCTGATCAGGGCCTCCGGTATTCCCTACACCATCGTACATTCGACCCAGTTCATGGAATTCCTGAATGGCATCGCTCAATCCGGCACGGTCGGCCTGACGGTCCGCCTGTCGCCAGCCTATGTGCAGCCGATCGCCTCCGATGACGTCGCCGACGCCATGGCCGACGTGGCGCTCTCCGCCCCGGCCAACAAGACGATCGAGATATCGGGTCCCGAACGCGCTCGCCTCAGCGACCTCGTCGCCCGCTATCTAAAGGCGATGAATGACCCGCGCACCGTCGAGGCCGACGCCGAGGCGCGATATTTCGGCGCAAGGCTGAACGATCAGTCGCTCGTCTCCGACGACAATCCGCGGCTCGGTTCGATCACCTTCGAAGAGTGGTTTGCCAAATCAGCCGAGTCGAAGTGATTGGTTTGCCTCAGGACGCGGCCACTCGGGCGCGTCCTCTCCACCCCAGCAACAAAGGAGATTGCCATGATCAGAGCATCAATCATCGCCGCCGCGCTCGCCTTTCTGGCAGCCACCGGAGCTTCCGCCCGAGACAGCAGCAAGTCTGCCAAGGTGACGCTCGTCTATGAGCACGAGCTGCCGAACGTACCCGGCAAGAGCATCAAGGGCGTGCTGGTCGAATACGGTCCCGGGGGCTTCTCTGAAGGCCATACCCACCCGGACTCGGCCTTCATCTACGCCACCGTGCTCGAAGGATCGATCCGCAGCCAGGTCAATGAAGGCCCGATCAAGGTCTATCAGGCCGGAGAGAGCTTCTCGGAAATGCCGGGTGACCGCCATGGCGTCAGCGCGAACGGCAGCAAGACCAAGCCCGCCCGCCTGCTCGCCGTCTTCGTCGTCGACACCAAGCAGAAAGAGCTGACCTTCCCGCTGCAGAACTGATGGTCGGTCCTTGATCGCCCGCGCACGTCGATGCTTGCGCGGGTGGCCGACATCCTAAATCATGTGCCGCCCGCACCTTCCGGAGACAGAGAGATGATCTACGACGCGCTGTTCGGCAAGCCGCTGATATCCCTCATCGTCGTCGGCTTTGCCGGCATCCTCGTCTGGTATTTCCTCTCCAGTCAGCGGCCGACGACGCGGCTGGTGGTGCAGATCCTCTTCTTCGCGGTGATGACGCTGATCCTCGTCGGCAGCGGCATCGAGCCCCATCGCTTTCTGGGATATCAGTCCGAAGACCCGCAGGCCTTGCTCGTTATCGTCGCCAAGTCGCTCTGGTGGATCCACCTGGCATGGGCCGTCATTGGTTTCATCAGGCTCTATCTGGTGCTGGAGGGAAGCCCGCGTGAGGCCCGCCTGCTCCAGGATCTCGTCATCGGCATCGTCTATATCGGCATAGCGCTCTCGATCCTCGCCTTCGTCTTCGGCGTGCCGATCGGAACCCTCGTCGCGACATCAGGCGTGGTCGCCATCATTCTGGGTTTGGCGCTGCAGAACACGCTCGCCGACGTCTTTTCCGGCATCGCGCTGACGCTCGGCCGGCCCTATGTTATCGGCGACTGGATACTCTTGAGCGACGGCACGGAAGGGCGCGTCGTCGAAAGCAACTGGCGCGCGACGCACATCCTGACCGGCGCCAATAATGTCGTCGTCCTGCCCAACAGCCTCCTGGCGAAACTCGGCCTGACCAATGTCAGCCGGCCGGACGAGACCCATCTGCTGATCCTCACCATCCGCATCGCTCCGACCCGGATGCCGGCATCGATCCGCCAGGTCATGCTCTCGGCGCTCACGAGCTGCAATTCGATCGTGCGCGAGCCGCCGCCGGTCGTTTCATTGAAGGGGTTGGACGCCACCGCGCTCGAAGTCGAGCTGCAGTTTCGGGTGACGAGCCCCAGTCAGCGCGTGACAGCGCGAAATGAGGTGCTCGATCTCGTCTATCGCCATTGCAAATCCGCCGGCTTGCTTTTGGCCGTTCCACCCGCAGCCCAGGTGCTGACCGCCGATCTGCCGACGGAAGAAAACGCCAAGCCGCCGACCGTCACGCCGCTTGCGCTGATCGAAGCCATTCCCGTCTTTGCAACACTGACATCAGATGAGAGGCAGAAGCTCGCCGAGACCACGACTGTCCGGCAGTTCCGCAAAGGCGATGTGATCGTGCGGGAGAGCGAGATGCTGCCCTCCCTTATAATGGTGCGCGCCGGCATCATCGTGGCCCGGCGCCAAGGCGAAGAGCGCGGGCGGTTTGCGCCGGGCGATTTCTTCGGCGAGACCGGCCTGCTCGCCGGTATGCAGGAAGTCTGCACCCTGGAGGCTCTGACCCCGGTGACGGTCTATGAAATCGACCAGAAGGCCTTCGCGCCGCTGCTCACCGAACGCCCCGCTTTGGCCGAAGAAATCGCCGAAGCCCTCGCCGGCCGCGCCGAACGCTTCCGCGACGGCGCCGCCCTGCCGCCGGAACAGGCCAGCAACGCGCACGCCATCCTGAAAACCATCAGAACCATCTTCAGGGCATGATCAGCCGGCGCGCTGGAGGACCCATTGGAACGTGCCTTGCCAGATGTCGGCCGGCACCTCCTCGGACAAGGTGCCGACGAGATCGGAGAGCCGGACGGCTCTCAGCGTATTTCGCCAAGCCTCGTCGGCTTCCCACATGACGCGCGCAACCGCGCAAGGCTTGCTGTCGCAATAGCCTGCCGGCCGGCACGGATTGTTCTCCCGGATATTCGTGCAGGTGAAGCTGCGCGCCTTTCCCTCCACCGCCTCGACAATATCAAGGAAGTTGATCTCGGACGGGGATCTCGCAAGCCTGTAGCCGCCGCTCGGGCCGAGCGTGGTATCGACGAGCGAAGCTTGTGAAAGGCTTTGCAGCGCCTTGGAGAGATATTCCTTCGGCAGACCATGAAGCTCGGCGAGCGCCTTGGTGGAGAGATACCTGCCCTCGGGCAGGCCCGCGAGAATGGCGCAGCAATGCAGCGCCCACTCGACCTGGCTTTTCAGGATCATTCGGCAACTCGTAATGGCTGGTTCTGCGAACCAAATTAAGGATATATGTTATCCGCAAATCGATTTGATGTAAATGACTGCGATGACAGCGAAGACATCCACCTTCGCCGAGCAGATCGTATCCCCGCTTGTATCGTGCTCTCACGCGGCCTCTCTCCAGCCTCATTCTGAGCTGCCCCGAGGGCTCGAGGACGGGCTGGCCGCCCGCGCTGGCCCCAGCAATATCTGCATCCGGCAAGTAATCGAGCCGGCCACCCGCCCTCGTGTTTCGAGACGGCCCCCGAGCCTCCTCACATGAGGGCTGATCGGTGCGCCTCACCGCAACCCGCCATTTTCCGGGAAAAACTTTCGCTCAGCCGGAATAAAATTGCCTCGTCGCGTGTCTCATCTGAGGTATCGCAGCATTGCGTGCCCAACCTGAGGAGAGACATCATGACATCCGTGAAATTCCTGTCCGTCGCGGCGGCAGCCGCCCTTGCCGCGACCGCTGCTTTCGCCGCCCCTCCCGTCAAGGAAGTCGAATCCGCCAAGGGCAAGGTGCTCGCCGGCGAAAACGGCATGACCCTCTACACCTTCAAAAAAGACGCCAAGGGCGTTTCCAACTGCAACGGCGATTGTGCCAAGAACTGGCCGCCGCTGATGGCCGCTTCCGATGCCAAGGCCGATGGTGCATATTCGATCATCGAGCGCAAGGATGGCAAGAAGCAATGGGCCAAGGACGGTATGCCGCTTTATTACTGGGTGAAGGACAAGAAGGCTGGCGACGTCACCGGCGACGGTGTCGGCGGCAATTGGGATGTCGCCAAACCTTGATGCCAAGAGAGCTGGCGTGAAGACACCCGCACCCGAAACGTTCGAGGGCCAGATCCTGGCCCTCCTGCCCTCGCTCAGGCGCTATTCGCGCAGCCTGACGCGCTCGGATGCCGACGGCGAGGACTTGCTCCAGGACTGTGTCGAGAAGGTCCTGACGCGCCGCGGCCAATGGCGCGGCCTCAATCTGCGCGGCTGGGTCCTGACCATCATGACCAATCTCTATCGCAACGGCCGGCGCGGCAAGGCGCGCGACGGCCTGGTCGAGCTCGACGCCGCACAAGACGTGGCCGCTCCCGAACCGCCGGCCGATCCGCTGGAGCGCGCCCGGCTCGACAATGCGCTGAACAGTCTCTCGGAAGAACACCGCGCCGTGCTGATGCTCGTTGTCATCGAGGGATACAGCTACAGCGAGGTCGCCGCCGCGCTCGAGATTCCGATCGGCACCGTCATGTCCCGGCTGTCGCGCGCCCGCCAGCGCATCGCCGAGCGGCTGAAGGCCGATAACGTCATTACGCTTCGGAGACCGAAATGAACGAGACCAACCCGATCGTCACCGAAGCCGATCTCCACGCCTATGCCGACGGCCAGCTGGCGGAAACGGCCCGCGCCCGCGTCGAGGCCTTCCTTGCTGACAATCCCGACGAAGCGGCGTTGGTCGCCGAATGGCAGGCGCAGAATACCGGCATCAAGACGCTGTTTGCAGGCTATGAAAAGGCGAAGGACACCGATCCCCAGCTCGTCACCCCGCCACGCGCGCCCTCCTCCGCGCCGAAGCGCTGGATGGCCGCCGGCGCGGCCCTGCTCGTCTTCGCGCTCGGCGCGGTCAGCGGCCATTATGGCCCCGCGCTCCTTCCAAAGCCGGACCTGCAGCTTGCAGGCTCCGAGACCCTGCCGAAACAGGCGGAGACCGCCTTCACCGTCTATGCCGCAGAGGTGCGCCACCCCGTCGAGGTCTTCGCCGACGAGGAGGCGCATCTCGCCACTTGGCTCGGAAAGCGGCTGGCAGTCGAGAATTTGAAGATCCCTGACCTGCAATCGCTCGGCTTCAAGCTGGTCGGCGGCCGCCTGCTGCCGGTCGACGGCAGGCCGGGCGCCATGTTCATGTACGAGAACCAGGCCGGCGAACGCCTGACGGTCATTGTTGGCCGCAACAGGGAAAACCGCACGACGAGCTTCCGCTTCGCCTCGTCGGGCAATCTCGAAACCTTCTACTGGGTCGACGGCGAACTCGGTTACGCCGTCACCGGCGAAGTCTCGCGTGAGACCCTACGTGGGGTGGCCGAGGAATGCTATCGGCAGTTTCCTTCTTGAGGGTCAGCGGTTCGGATCGTTGGCGAGCTCGATCGGCTGCCCATGCGGCGTGGCTTCGGCTGCCCGCTGCCAGCTCTTCTGCAGGTCGAGAATGGCAGATGCATCCGCTATGCCGCGGCTGACAAGCAACTCGGAAAGCGTCGCCACCCAGCAGTCGAAATAATCGCTGCCGTCTTCGGCGCGGCCGGGCTTATGAAGTTCCCGAGACAGGAGCTCGGCCCATTCGCGCCAGGCAAATAGCCCGTTCTCATGCAGATGCACGGTCATGGCGAAGGCTTCGGCCGCCCAAGGCTCGGGAAAGACCGGCGCGCCTTCCGGAGATTTCGGCAGACCGAGCGATCGGCTGAGCTCCGAGGGCATCTCACAAACGCTCAAGATAGCTCTCCCACGCATCGATGGAGACCGTCAGCGACGGATCCGCCCCCTCGCCCCAAATCTCGCCGCCGTCGAAGACGACAGTGTAGAGCCATTGCGGATTCTCGCCTCGGCCATGCGCATTGTCGTCGGGAAAGACGAAGGAGCCCTGCACCGCTTCGACGACGCCCGTCTTGGCGCGCGCATAACGCGGCAGCCGCGTATGGGTCGGCGGATTGAGATTCCTCGTCCTCACCGCCTCACCGACACTAAAGCGCGGCGCGGTTTCGACGGGACGAACGCAAGGCCCGCCCTTTGCCAGTACATCAGCCACCATCTCCGCTTTCAGCACCCGCTTCGGCGCAGCCCCATCCTGCAGTTTGTGGCCGGACAGCAGCTCCTCGCGCGTCGCAAAGCCGTGCCGCGCAAGCAGCGTCTCGACGCCGCGGATCCAGATCTCGTAGTAGCTGGCAGCGAGATAATCGGCCGGCGGGATATTCTCGCGCGCATGCCGGCTTTCATCGATCGTCCATGCACCAAAAGCGCCGCAGGAAAGCGTGATGCCGAGCGCCCGCTTCTCCCAGTCGGCATGGAAACAGGGCTCATCCTTTTCAGGCGCGACAGGCCCGAAGCCCATCTGTCCGCCGAGATCGTGCGGTCCGTTCATGGCAGAGCCTCCTGGCTGCCGGTAGCTGAGATCGGGCTGCCAGCAACCGCGGTGCCGATCATCGCGTCTCGGCTGACGAGACCGGCAAGTGCGGCCTCATCCATTCCTTCCGTGCCTTCCGGCCGCTCGGGGATCACGAGATAACGCAGCTCCGCCGTCGAATCCCAGACGCGGATTTTCTTGTCCGCCGGCAGCGCCAGCCCGAATTCGGCAAGCACGCCGCGCGGGTCGATGACCGCACGCGAACGGTAGGCCGGCGCCTTGTACCAGACCGGCGGCAGGCCGAGCACCGACCAGGGATAACAGGAGCAGAGCGTGCAGACGATGAGGTTGTGGGTGTCGGCCGTGTTGAAGACGGCGCGCATATGCTCGCCCTGCCGGCCGGTATAACCAAGGCTCGCAATCGCCGCCGTCGCATCGCGCCTCAGCCAGTCGGCAAAATCAGGATCGCTCCAAGCTTTGGCCACGACATGCGCGCCGTTCCTCGGCCCCACCTTCGTCTCGTAGGTCTCGACAATCGCATCGATCGCCGCCGGATCGATCAAAACCCTTCTCCGTCAGCAGCGTCTCCAGCGCTTTGACGCGCGCCCGCATGTCGGAGTAATGGTTGTCGTGGGCATGATCGTGGTGATGGTCGTGATCGTCATTGTGGTCGTCGTGCAAGGCAATATCCTCCCGGAACGGCGATCGGCCGCCTGTTTCCTCAATGCGCGCGGCACGCTCCTCCTCTTCTCCCCGGCGGGGAGAAGGTGGCCCGAAGGGTCGGATGAGGGGGCCGCACGGCACGCCCTTCATGATTTGCCCTTCGCTTGCGCTCCGTGCATTCGCGGCTCGCCGCTCACCCCCTCATCTGGCTGCCGGCATCTTCTCCCCGCCGGGGAGAAGCAGAGTCGTGGCAACCTCTCGCCCTAATTCAAAGCAGGTCGGTAAAACCGTCTCCCTTCTTTCTATCATACACCACAACCCCGCCAAGCCCTTCTATCCCAATCAAACTTTTCCGCTAATCTCCCGCCATGAACATCCTGATTCTCGGTGCAACCGGCTTCATAGGCTCCGTCGTCGCGGCCCGGCTCGTCGCGGACGGCCATGCCGTGACCGGGCTCGGCCGCAATCCGGCGCGAGCGCGCCTCAAGCAGCCGGCGATCGACTGGCCGCAGGCTGACCTTTCGCGGATGACAAAGCCTGAGGACTGGGAGAACCTGCTCAAAGACCGGCATGTCGTCGTCAATTGCGCCGGCGCGCTGCAGGATGGTCTGTCGGATGATCTGACGGCGACCCAGGCAGATGCGATGCTGGCGCTCTATGCCGCCGCACAACGCTCGCGCCGTCTGATCGTGCAGATATCAGCAAGGACGGCGGGCGCGGCCGGCGATCTGCCCTTCCTCGCCACCAAGCGGCGGGCTGACGAGGCGCTGGCAGCGAGCGGCCTGCCCTACCTCATCCTGCGCCCTGCCCTCGTTCTCGGCCGCAATGCGCACGGCGGCTCGTCGCTCATCAGGGCGCTTGCCGCCTTTCCCTTGGCGCTGCCGCTCACCCATGCGCAAAGCCCCGTCGAAACGCTTTCCGTGGACGATGTGGCTGAAGCCGTGTCGCAGGCGGTCGCCGGCCAACTGCGTGGGGATATCGTTCTTGCCTCGGACGAGGTGCTGACGCTTGCCGAGCTCGTGCGCCTTCACCGGCAATGGCTGGGCCTGCCGACCGCCCGCGTCGTTTCGCTTGCCCCGTGGCTTGCGCGGCCGGTGACTTGGTTCGCCGATCTCGCCGGCCTACTCGGCTGGCGTTCGCCACTCCGCTCTACGGCGATGACTGTCATGTCCGAAGGCATCAAAAGCGCCAAGGCTCAGAGTGCCCTTGCCGCGACTTCAGCAGCAGCAACGCTCGCGGCCAATCCTTCCGGCGTGCAGGATCTCTGGTTCGCCCGGCTCTATCTGCTGAAGCCGCTCGTCATAGCGGGATTGTCGGTCTTCTGGCTGCTCTCCGGCTTGATCCCGCTGCTGGCGCTGGAGAAGACCTCCACTCACTTCCTGCCCTTCATGCCCGAGGCAGCGGCAACGGCGCTGACGCTTGTGACCTGCCTCATCGACATTGCGCTTGGCGCCGCGGTCCTTGTCCGCCCGCTCGCCAAACGCGCGCTTCTCGGAATGCTGGCCGTCTCATTGGCCTATCTCGCCGGCGCGACGATGCTCGAACCCGCGCTCTGGCTCGATCCGCTCGGTCCGCTCGTCAAGGTGCTGCCATCGATCCTGCTGACGCTGACGGCGCTTGCCACCCTGGATGAACGCTGATGCCCGCGCAATGGCTGCTGCTTGCCCATGTGATCGGCGCGACCGTACTCTTCGGCACGGGCGCCGGCATCGCCTTCTTCATGGTGATGGCGCATCCCACGCGCGATCCCGCCCTGATCGCCCATGTCGCCGAAACCGTCGTCATCGCCGACACCGTCTTTACCGCGACGGCCGCCCTTCTCCAGCCGGTGACCGGTTATCTGCTGGCGCGATCGATCGGCTGGGACCTGACGGAAGGCTGGATTGCGCTGTCGCTGCTGCTTTATGTATTCACCGGCGTCTTCTGGCTGCCTATCGTCTGGATCCAGCTTCGCCTGCGTGACCTCGCCCGCGCTGCAGCGGCCTCGGCAAGCGCCCTGCCGCCCGCCAATTTCAGCCTTTACCGCGCCTGGTTCGCTTTCGGCTTTCTGGCCTTCTCAGCCGTCATCGGCATTTTCTGGCTGATGCTGACGAAACCGTCGATCGCATTATTTTAGCATCGGCCAAAGGCTCGCTACCAGGAGCACTGCCATGGTAATGTTGAACCACTTCAGCCGCACCGGGTCGGAAAGCCATTCCCTGAGCGCCGAGCCGAAGCCCGCCCAGGTGGAGACGCTCGGCACGTTGACCACCGCGAAAGCCAGACCGACGATCAGCACGCTGGCAAGACAGAGTTCGGGATCGGTGTAGGTCGCCATTGCCGTAACCGCCATCACCCAGGCTTTCGGGTTGACCCACTGGAAGGCCGCCGCCGAGAAGAAGGACATTGGCGCAGCACTGCTCTTGCCTTCGCCGAGCGAACGCGAGGAGGCAATCTTCCAGGCGATCCAGACGAGATAGGCGCCGCCGGCGAACTTGAGCACTGCATAGACCAGTGGCATCGTATGCAGCAGCGCCCCGAGCCCGAGGCCGACGCCGATCAGCAGCGAAAAGAAACCGGCGCCGATGCCGAACATATGCGGGATCGTTCTGCGGAAGCCGAAATTCACGCCCGAAGCGAAAAGCATCATATTGTTAGGCCCTGGCGTGATTGACGTCGAAAAGGCGAAGAGAACGAGGGCGAAGAACGTATCGAGCGGCATGCGACCTCCAAAGCCAGCTCATTTTTGCGGCCAGCTTATTTAGGTCAGCATAACTGCCTTAAACTGTTGACGCCATTGCATCATTGTCATGGCGACAGGATTGGTTGAAAGATAAGAACGCTGCCCAACCTCCTGAAAAATGGAAAACATCATGCAGGACGACCCCATCCCCTCCGTCAAATTCCCGAACGGCACGGAAGTGCCGGCGCTCGGCCAGGGAACCTGGGCCATGGGCGAGGACGCCGGCCATGCCAAGATGGAGATCGAGAGCCTCAAGACGGGCATCGATCTCGGCATGACGCTGATCGACACCGCCGAAATGTACGGTGACGGCGGCGCCGAGGAGATCGTCGGCCAGGCGATCAGGGGACGGCGCGACGAGATCTTCCTCGTCAGCAAGGTCTATCCCTGGAATGCCAGCCTGAAAGGCACGGTCGAAGCCTGCGAGCGCAGCCTGGACCGGTTGGGCACTGACCGGATCGATCTCTACCTCCTGCACTGGCGCGGCAACTATCAGCTGGCCGAGACCGTCGCCGCCTTCGAAACGCTGAAAGCGTCAGGCAAGATCGGCGCTTGGGGAGTCTCCAACTTCGACACCGACGACATGCAGGAACTGCTTCGCGTGCCCGACGGCGCCAATGTCGCCGCCAACCAGGTGCTCTACAATCTCTCTCGCCGTGGCATCGAATATGATCTCCTGCCCTGGTGCCAGAACCGCGGCATTCCCGTCATCGCCTATTCGCCGATCGAGCAGGGACACATCCTCCACCATCCCGAACTGATCCGCATCGCGAAGGCGTACCAGGCGACGCCCGCCCAGCTGGCGCTCGCCTTCCTGCTCGAACGCGACGGCGTTATCGTCATCCCGAAGACCTCGAATGCCGAGCGTGTGGCTGAGAACCGCGACTGCGTCTCGCTCGACATCACCGATGAGGATTGGCAGGCGCTCGACGCCGCCTTCCCGCCGCCGGTAAGGAAAAAGCCGCTGGAGATGCTTTGATCTCCAGCGGCTCGAACTGCGTCACGCCTATCCGGCTAGACGCCGTGACTTCGCGATTCCCCCTTCTCCCCAGCGGGAGAAGGTGCCCGGAGGGCGGATGAGGGGGCCGGTGACGCCGGTCTTTCAACTGATCCCCATACGAGCACAGACCAGATTGGGGCGCGACGTTGCGCTGGCGAGGAACAGACAAAGCGGAGAGGATGCTCCGCGTGGCCCCTCACCCGCCTGCCGGCACGTTCTCCCCGAGGAGAGAAGAGACTTGCCGCGCCGTCTCCGTCCCTTGCCAGTCAAGGATGACGCCGAGGAAAGGATGGAGCTTGGGCCTCACATCCCCTGCGCGCCGCGGTTCATCGCAGCGATGCCCGTACGGCAGACCTCGATGAGGCCGAGTGGCTTCATGATCGCGATGAACTGATCGATCTTCGACGACTTGCCTGTTATCTCCAGGATGAAGTGATCAATCGTCGCGTCCACTACTTTGGCGTGGAAGGCATCGGCGAGGCGCAGCGTCTCCGCGCGCGTTTCGCCCTCGCCGATCACCTTGACCAGCGCCACTTCGCGCTCGATCGGCCGGTCCTGGCCAAGTTCGCGGGCCCGAACCGTCAGGTCGACGACGCGGTGCACGGGCACGATGCGTTCGAGCTGCGCCTTGATCTGCTCCAGCACGTGCGGCGTGCCGCGGGTGACGATGGTGATGCGGGAAAGATGCGCCTGATGCTCGGTCTCCGAAACGGTGAGGCTTTCGATGTTATAGCCGCGACCGGAGAACAGGCCGATGACGCGGGCAAGGACGCCGGGCTCGTTGTCTACGAGAACCGAAAGCGTATGGCTCTCGACTGCGGTCGTTTCCGGAGAGATGAAATAGGCAGAGCCCGTGGGCTGAAGATGTGCGTTCATGGTCCTGGGTTCCTACCTTATCGTTATACGAGCTGACGGCCCTTGGCGTCGATTGCGTTGGCGACCGCTTCGTCGGTGGCTTCGTCGGGCAGCAGCATCTCGTTATGGGCCTTGCCCGAGGGAATCATCGGGAAGCAGTTGGCAAGATTGGCGACACGGCAATCGAAAATGACCGGCTTCTTGACCTCGATCATCTCGATAATGGCGTCATCGAGCTCGTCCGGCTTTTCACAGCGCAGGCCGACCGCGCCATAGGCTTCCGCCAGCTTGACGAAATCAGGCATCGCCTCCGTATAGGAGTGCGACAGGCGGTTGCCGTGCAGCAGCTGCTGCCACTGACGCACCATGCCCATGTACTGGTTGTTCATGATGAAGATCTTGATCGGCGCATCGTACTGGATCGCTGTCGACATTTCCTGGATGCACATCTGGATTGAGGCATCGCCGGCAATGTCGATGACGAGGCTGCCGGGATGGGCGATCTGCACGCCGAGTGCCGCCGGCAGGCCGTAGCCCATCGTGCCGAGGCCGCCCGAGGTCATCCAGCGGTTCGGCTGCTCAAAGCCGAAGAACTGCGCCGCCCACATCTGATGCTGGCCGACTTCAGTCGTGATGTAGGTGTCGCGGTCCTTGGTATGCGCATAGAGCCGCTCCAGCGCATATTGCGGCATGATCACGTCGTTGTTCTTCGTATAGGCGAAGGAGTTGCGCGCCCGCCAGCGAGCAATATCGCTCCACCAATCCGCAAGGCGGTTCTTCTCCGGCTTCTTCGGCAGCGCCCGCCACAGGCGAACCATGTCTTCCAGGACATGGCCGACATCGCCGCGGATGCCGATATCGACGCGGACGTTCTTATTGATCGAGGACGGATCGATATCGATATGGATCTTCTTCGAGTTCGGCGAGAAGGCGTTGAGACGCCCGGTGATGCGGTCATCGAAGCGGGCGCCGATGCAGACCATGACGTCGCAGTCGTGCATCGCCATGTTCGCCTCATAGGAGCCGTGCATGCCGAGCATCTTCAGCCAGTTCTTGCCGGAAGCCGGATAGGCGCCGAGGCCCATCAGCGTCGAAGTGATAGGGAAATCGGTGAGCTCGACCAGTTCGCGCAGCAGCTTGGAGGCCTCGGGGCCGGAATTGACGACCCCGCCGCCGGAATAGATGATCGGACGGCGCGCATTCGCCATCAGCTCGATCGCCGCATGGATCTGGTTGAGATCGCCCTGGATCTTCGGCTGGTAGCTCTTCTGGATCGGGTAATCGGCGGGGGGCGTATAGGTGCCGGTCGCAAACTGCACGTCTTTGGGAATATCGACGACAACGGGGCCCGGACGGCCGGACTGGGCGATGCGGAAGGCTTCATGAATTACGGCGGCGAGTTCGTTGACGTCCTTGACCAGCCAGTTGTGCTTGGTGCAGGGCCGCGTGATGCCGACCGTGTCGCACTCCTGGAAGGCATCGGAGCCGATCAGAGAGGTCGGAACCTGGCCGGTCAGGCAGACGAGCGGGATCGAATCCATCAGCGCGTCCTGCAGCGGCGTGACCGCATTGGTGGCGCCGGGACCCGAAGTGACGAGCATGACGCCGACTTTGCCGGTGGAGCGGGCATAACCTTCGGCCGCATGGCCTGCCCCCTGCTCGTGGCGCACGAGGATGTGCTTGACCTCGTCCTGCTGGAAGATCTCGTCATAGATCGGCAGAACCGCGCCGCCGGGATAGCCGAAGATATGTTCGACGCCGTTGTCCTTCAGCGCCTTGAGAACGATCTCCGCTCCCGTCATCCGATTGCCTGCCGCCTGATTGTCCGTGCTCATCTGTCTGTTCCGTTTGATGCTGGGATTTGCGTTTGTGGCCGGAAGCCCGAAATTCGGGCACAAAAAAAGGCCCCGGAGGAGCCTGTCATCTAGCGCATGGGTGGCTGTCGCCGGATGGTTACACCATCCTGCCCATGCGCTTTCCCACCACGATAAGAGCCGTTGCGATTTTCATGGGCCGAAGTGATAGACAGAAAATTTCGCAGCGTCAACGCATGCCGCAATAAAAAACTGCCCCGTGCCTGCACCGCCGAAAATCGACAGGATGAAGGATTTATTAAAGGATCGATCTTATCCTTTAACGCTACCGCAGGGAGTAGCCTTTGCTCAACAACGACTTGCGCATGTCTGGCCAGGCAGGCGAGCACGATCGACGCGACGGCCATGCGCCGGGAAATCGCTTTCTCGGCCGCGTCGTTGCATGCAGCGGCTCCAGGGCGACGATTGCCGCCGTCGCCGTCGAGGGCGGCACCGATCTCACCGAACTCTGGTCCGTCGGCCGGCTGATTTCGATCAGCGTCGGCCGCAACCGCGTCGTCGCCCTAGTCTATCAAATGAACACCGGCAGCCATGCCTGGGGCGAAGGCGAGGACAACAAGTTCAGGATCGAGACCGAGCTTCTCGGCGAAGTCCGAGTCGACGAGGACGGTCGCGAAGAATTCTCGACCGGCATTTCGCGTTACCCCTATCTCGGTGCCATCGCCCATCGCATCCGCGCCGCCGACCTGATGCGCATCTACGATGCCGGTGAAGGCACAACAGCCGTGATCGGCAAGCTGACGCAGGACGAAAACATCGATGCGGCCATCCACATCCCCTCGATGCTCTCGAAGCATTTCGCCGTTGTCGGCTCCACCGGCGTCGGCAAATCGACGGCCGTGTCGCTGCTGCTGCACAAGGCGATTGCCGCCGACCCGAAGCTGCGCGTGCTGATCCTCGATCCGCACAACGAATTCGCGGCCGCCTTTCCCAAGCACGCCGTTACCATCGATACCGATACGCTCGACCTGCCCTTCTGGTTGATGAGGCTCGAGGAATTCGCCGAAGTCGTTTTCCGCGGCCGCCCACCGGTGCCCGAAGAGCTCGACATGCTGCGCGACATCATGCCGGAGGCCAAGCGCGCCTTCCGCGGCAGCGACAACTCACTGGTGCGCCGCACCACGGAAAAGAGCTCGATTACCGCCGATACGCCGGTTCCCTATCGCATGGCCGATCTCCTGGCCCTGATCGACGAGCGCATCGGCCGCCTCGAGGGCCGTTCGGAAAAGCCCTCCCTGCGTTCGCTGAAGATGCGCCTCATCGCGGCAATCAATGATCCGCGCTATCACTTCATGTTTTCCAACAACACGATCAGCGACACGATCATCGACACCATCGCGCAGATATTCCGCATTCCCGGAGACAATCGGCCGATCTGTACCTTCCAACTCGCCGGCATTCCTTCCGAGGTGGTCAATTCCGTCGCCTCCGTGCTTTGCCGCATGGCTTTCGAAGTGGCATTGTGGAGCGACGGCGCCATCCATATGCTGGTCGTCTGCGAGGAAGCGCACCGCTATATCCCGTCCGATCCGAACCTTGGCTTTATCCCGACGCGCCAGGCTATCGCCCGCATCGCGAAGGAAGGCCGCAAATACGGCGTGTCGCTCGGCATCATCACCCAGCGGCCGGGCGAACTCGACCAGACAATCCTGTCGCAGTGCTCGACGCTGTTTGCCATGCGCTTGGCCAACGACCGCGACCAGGAGATCATCCGCTCGGCCATCCCGAATTCGTCGATCTCGACGACAAGCTTCATCTCCTCGATCGGCAATGGCGAGGCGATCGCCTTCGGCGAGGCGATCAGCGTGCCGATGCGCATGCGCTTTTCCCGCGTCGAGGAAAACCTGCTGCCGAAGGCCACCAGCGCCAATAGCAAGCATAGCGAGGACGATCCAGATACGGTCGATTTGCGCAAGATCGTCACCCGCATGCGGGCGGTGAGCGTCGGGCCTGACATTTCGAATTTCCAGCAGGGCTTTGCCGCATCAATGGCAAGTTCCGACGAGGCGGAGACTGCCGACGAAGGCCCCGAACCCAAGCTCTACGCGCCACCCTCGCCCGCTTCAGCGCCGCTCGAATCCTACCGGCGCGAATTGCTGCCGCAGGCGCCGCGGCTGGATCCGGCCGAGCCTGCTTCGATCGATCCGCGGCTGGACGCGCTACGACGCGAGCTGCGTCGCGAGGAGCCGGTCTTTCCCCGGCCGGCGCCGCCGGCCGACCAGCCGCCGATCACTCGCCGGGAACCCGGCCCGTCGCTGCGTGAAAGCATCCTGAAAAAGCCGCTGAGCAGCCTTTACAACAAGGATTGACGCTCCAGCTCGATCAGCGGCCGAGCGGTGCCGAGTACACGCTGGTGATCCGCCGGCCCAAGCGGCAGCAGCGGCCGGGGAAGTTCCGCCCGAACGCCAAGGAGATGCTCGGCCAGCATATAGACTACGCGAATGCTTCCATACGCCTTGAACACCCCCCAAAGCGGCTGCAGACGACCGTCGAGCCGGCGCGCCTCGCCGTCATTGCCAGCCATGGCGGCCTTCGTCAGAGCGAGCGGCGTGCGCGGAAGCAGGCCGCCGATGACGCTGTACCAGGCGTCCGCGCCTGCAAACAGTGCCTCCGCCGCACCCCAATCGCCGCTGTAGCCGATCTCGAGATTGGTCTTTTCCCGTAATGTCGCAAGCTCCCCAAGCAAATCGCCGTCTGCTGGCAGCGGCATTTTCACCGCCTTGATCGTCTCGATATCGGAGAGGCGCTGCAGAAGCTCGCGGCTGAAGGTGAAGTGTGTCGTGCCGGGATTGTTGTAGATGCAAAGCGGCAGCCCGGTCGCCTTCGCCACAGCGAGGAAGTGCTGATAGGCCTCTTCCTGGGTTAGCGGCGTATACGACATAGGCGCAAGCAGAAGCGCATCAGCGCCGGCAGCCTCGGCGTCCCTCGCCAGATCCAGGGCATGGTCCGTCCTCAGCGCGCCCGCTCCGACGACGAGCGGAACACGGCCGTTAACGCATTCGACCGCCGCCTTGACGGCCCTCAACCGCTCCTCGCGGGTGAGATAGGCGTAGATCCCGGTGCTGCCGAGAAGGCCGATGGAGGCCACACCTGCCTCGCACAGAGGAATTAGCAAGCGGCAGAGGGCCTCGGTGTCTACCCGGCCAGCAGAATCGGCGGGCGTTGGCGGAAATGCCGAAAGACCATGAAACGGAGAAGTGACGGGCATGATGCGATCCCTGAAAAGCGGTTAATCGGCAACGGGAGGCAGAAAGCGCTGGAAGATGTTCACGGCCTTCGCGGAGCGAAACGCCCGTAGCCGCATATTTGAGCAGCGGCGAGCCCGCCCCTGACGACGCCGTCCAACTGCCAAATCACGTCTAACCGCGACAATCGCTATTGTCGATCCCCGGGTCGGAGCGCTCGACCTTCGGCGGCTGAGCAGCGTATGGTCCCGCTCTTTTATGTTCGTGAATTTCGCCGAATGCGCCGGACTCTGGCAATATTGCTTCATCCTAATGGGTCAATCGCTGCCAGCTGTCGTCCATCTGATTGCGGAACCAGGTCATTTGCCGCTTGGCATATTGCCGCGTCGCCGCGGCCCCTTTCTCCAGCACCTCATCGCGCGTCATCTCGCCCTTCAGCATCGCCGCGATCTGCGACACACCGATGGCCTTCATGACAGGCGCCTCGGCCGGCAGCCCGAGCGCAAGCAGCGCCTTCACCTCGTCTTCCGCCCCCTGTTGCAGCATCTTTTCGAAACGGCCATTGATGCGGGCATGCAGCACCGCCCGGTCCGGCAGAACGACGATCTTGCGGGCCTCGTCGGCGTCGATCACCACAGGCCCGGACCGCCCCTGGAAATCGGCGATCGAGCGTCCCGTCGCTTTGGTCACCTCCAGCGCCCGGACGATGCGCTGGCCATCCTGGCGGTTGAGGCCTGCCGCCATGGCGGGATCGACGTCGGAAAGCTCGGCGTAAAGCGCGTCCGTCCCCTCCTCCACAAGTCGCCTGCGCAGTTCTTCCCGCAGTGCCTCGGGTATATCAGGCATGTCGGAGAGACCGCCGGTCAGCGCCTTGAAGTAAAGCCCAGTGCCGCCGACGAAAACCGGCAACTGCCCAGCGGCTCGGAGCGCCGGCAAAAGCGCCGAGACATCGCGCAGCCAGGCGCCTGTGGAATAGCCGGCCCACGCCGGCACGTGACCGTAGAGATGATGCGGCACGCCTTGCATCTCCTCTTCCGAAGGACGCGCGGTCAGCACCCGCAGCGTATCGTAGACCTGCATGCTGTCGGCATTGACGACCGCGCCGTTATGGCGCTTGGCCAATTCGACGGCAAGCGCGGACTTGCCGCTGGCGGTCGGCCCGGTTATCAGGATCGCGTTCTCTACGCTCAGAAGGTTTTCCATCATGGCCCTCGTTGCCACGCTTGTTGCCAATCCGTCAAATCCTGTGCTTACTCCTGGCATCGCCGAACAAGCGGCTGAGGCAGTAACCGCTTCCGGCCTCTATTGGCTGGCCGACGGTGTTGCCTGCGACATCGCGCTGCGCGACGGCACGGATGTGCAAGCGGCCGAGGCCAATCTTCTCGCCGTCATATCAAGTGCCCCCATCGACCTCGTCATCCAGGAGCAGGACAGCCGCCGCAAGAAGCTGCTGATCGCCGATATGGATTCGACGATGATCGGCCAGGAATGCATCGACGAACTCGCCGCCGAAGTCGGTCTGAAGGAGAAGGTCGCCGACATCACCGCCCGCGCCATGAATGGCGAGATCGCCTTTGAGCCTGCCCTGCGTGAGCGGGTTGCCCTCTTGAAAGGACTGCCGATCTCGGTTGTCGATGAGGTCATCGCCAAGCGCATAACGCTGACGTCGGGCGGACCGGAGCTGATCGCCACGATGAAGGCAAAAGGTCATTACACCGCCCTCGTCTCCGGCGGCTTCACGGTCTTTACCAGCCGCATCGCCGCCACCCTCGGCTTCGACGAAAACCGCGCCAACACGCTGCTGGACGAGGATGGTATTCTCTCCGGCTTTGTCGCCGAACCAATCCTCGGCAAGCAGGCAAAGGTGGATGCGCTGAACGAGATTTCCGCAAGCCTCGGCATTTCGCCACAGGAGGCAATCGCCGTCGGCGACGGCGCCAATGATCTCGGCATGCTACAGCTCGCCGGCTCCGGCGTCGCCCTCCACGCCAAGCCCACCGTCGCCGCTCAGGCGCAGATGCGCATCAATCATGCCGACCTGACGGCACTACTTTACATCCAGGGTTACCGGAAGACCGATTTCGTGACGCCTTGACGGAAGCAGCACACCCTCGCGCCTTATTCCTGTACTCGTTACGGGAATGGAGGAGGAGAGGTTGAGTGAGAACAGCAAGGCGGCACCTTGTCACCACCGCCGCAGTTCCCCTATTCCATCGGCACCGCCACGAACCGCAGATCGCCGTTTGCCGATGCGATCATCAGCTGGGCATTGCGCCGCCCCTCCTGTTTCAGAGATTTCACCTTGGCCGCGACCGCATCCGGGGATTTCATGAACTCCTGCGCCACCTCGACGATAACGTCCCCCGGCTTCAACCCCTTTTCGGCCGAGGCGGAGCCGGGCTCCACCTCCGTCACAACGACGCCGTCGACGCTCTCGGCGATTCCGAAGGCCTTGCGTGTTTCGGGACTGAGGAGCGACAGCGACAATCCGAGCACGTTCTTCGGCGTGGCCGCATCCGGCGATACCTGGCCCTGTTGGTGCTGGTCGGGCGCGGGTGCGCCCGGTGCGGGCGCTACCTGATCGCCGGTATCCGGCTGGTCCATATCGTCGTTCTCGTCGGGATCAGGGGTGATCACGCCGTCCTGCGAGCCATCGGGCGATGCGTCGCCGGATGCCGCCTGATCGCTATCTTCGAGCCGGCCGAGCTTAACCTTGACGGTCTGCTCCTTGCCGTCGCGCAGCACCACGACGTCGACCTCTTTTCCAACCGTGCTTTCCGCCACGACCCGCGGCAGGTCGCGCATTTCATTGACCGTCTTGCCATCGAATTTCAAAATGACGTCGCCCGCCTTGATCGAGCCGTCGTCGACAGGGCCGCCCTTGATGACGCCGGCGACCAGCGCGCCCTTGGCGGTGTCGAGCCCGAGGCTGTCGGCGATGTCGTCGGTCACCGGCTGGATTCGCACGCCTAGCCAGCCGCGCCGCGTCTCGCCATACTGGCGCAACTGCTCCACGACGCCGGAAGCAAGTTCGGACGGCACTGAGAAGCCGATGCCGATCGACCCGCCACTCGGCGAGATGATCGCCGTGTTGATGCCGATCACTTCACCCTTCATGTTGAAGAGCGGCCCGCCGGAATTGCCCTTATTGATCGCCGCATCCGTCTGGATGAAGTTGTCGTAGGGGCCGGCATTGATGTTGCGGCCGCGCCCGGAAATGATGCCGACCGTCACCGAACCGCCAAAGCCGAATGGATTGCCGATCGCCATGACCCAGTCGCCGATGCGCATCTCGCTGGAATCGCCGAATTTCACCGATTTCAGCGGCGTCTTCGGCTCGACCTTCAACACGGAAAGATCGGTCTTCGTATCCGTGCCGATCAACTTCGCCTTGAGCTTCGAGCCATTGGCGAAATTGACCTCGATGTCATCGGCGCCCTCGATCACGTGGTTGTTGGTGACAATATAGCCGGCCGGATCGATGACGAAACCGGACCCGAGCGAGCTGACATTATGGTTGGGGCCTTTGTTGCCCTGCTTTTTGTTGAAAAAGTCGTTGAAGAATTCTTGGAATGGTGAGCCGTCAGGGGCGCGCGGCGCCGGGCCGACCCCTTCGTCATCCTTCACATTCTGCGAGGTCGAGATATTGACCACGGCATCGAGCAACCCTTCGGCGAGATCGGCAACGGAAGCCGGGCCGTTGGTCGGCACGACGGTCTGAACCGGTGGCGTCTGCTGCGGCGTAGATGCAGGAGGCGTGGGAGCAGCCGGAACAGGCGCGGCAACCCCTGGCACTGCTGTTTCAGGCGAGGTTTGCGCAAAAGCAATCCCGCTCATGCCGGTTTGCGCCAGGATGGTGGCGCTGGCCAGAAGCGCGAGCGTTCGTCTGAAGGGCAAGCGAATCGTGGGGGCCATCAAGCTTCCTCATAAGGGGCAAATGCGCATATTCAGCACCAGCATAAGGCGGAATGATGGAGGGTGAAATCACCTTTTCGCGAAATCCCCGTGCAATCTGACGGACCATCACAAAAGCGCGGCCTTGGCTCTTGACAATCGAGAAGGGCCGGCGCTGGGCCGACCCTTTTCGATCTTGGCGGGAACAGATCCCGCGTTCTCAGTTGGCCGGCGCTGCCGGAGCGGTTGCTCCAGGCGTTCCGGGAGCCGCCGCAGGCGGGCTGGCCGGCGGCTGCCGGGAGGCGCTGGCGGCGTTGTTGAAATAGCGGAAGAATGCCGAATCCGGCGACAGGACCAGCGTTGTGTCCTGCGACGAAAGCGCCGCCGCATAGGCCGCCATCGAGCGATAGAACTCGAAGAAACCCGGGTCTCTTGAGAATGCCTCGGCGAAAACGCGGTTGCGTTCGGCATCGCCCTGGCCGCGCAGGATCTCGGAATCACGCTGGGCGCCGGCAGTCAGCTCGACGACCTGGCGGTCGGCGATGGCGCGGCGGCGCTGACCTTCCTCGTTGCCCTGCGCCCGCAAAAGCTCGGCTTCCGCCAGTCGCTCGGCCCGCATGCGGTTGTAGGTGCGCTCGGAAACATCCTGAGTCAGGTCGGTCCGGCTGATGCGCACGTCGTCGAGCGTGATGCCGAGCGTCTCCGCATCGGCCTGCAGCTCGTTGCGAACCTCGAGCATCATCGCCACGCGTTCCCGGGAGAGCGCGGCTTCGATGCTGCGAACGCCGTAGACCCTGCGCAAGGCGGAATCGAGACGCGTGCGAAGCCGCGCTTCCGCCGCCTCTCTGTCGCCCGAAACCGTTTCGCGGAAACGGCGCGCGTCGTTGATACGGTAGATGAGGAAGGCATTTACCTCATAGAAGGCGCCGCCGGAAACCTGGACACGGATATTGTCAAGGTCGAAGCGCAGCTCCTGCTTCGGCACGTATTGCACCCTATCGGCATCGGCAAAGGCGAAAGGCAGCTTGAAATAGATGCCTGGGTCAGTCTTGACCGACTGGATTTCACCGAAGCGAACGACGATAGCCTGTTCGCGGGCGGTCACGACGAAGACCGACGAATAGATTCCGACCAGCACGACCGCCAGAAGGACCAGAATTACGGGAAGTCTGTTGGACATTGGTCTCAGCCTCCCTGCTGCTGTTGTTGCTGTGTCGGCCTGCCGACCTCATTGAGAGGCAGATAGGGCACGGCGCCGGCCTTTTGGTCTATGATCACTTTCTTGGAACCCTTCAGCACCTGTTCCATCGTTTCCAGGAACAGCCGCTCCCGCGTCACGTCAGGAGCCTTGGAATATTCGTCGTAGATCGAAACGAAGCGTTGCGCTTCACCTTCAGCCTCCTTGACGATCCGGTCCTTGTAGGCGGCTGCGGCTTCGCGGATGCGGGCCGCATCACCGCGGGCCTGGCCGAGCTTCTGGTTGGCGTATTGGTTCGCCTCCTCCACGAGGCGCTGCTTGTCCTGATCGGCACGCTGCACTTCCTCGAAGGCATCGGCCACGTCACGCGGCGGCGCGACGTCCTCGATCGTTACGCGGTTGATCGCAATGCCGGCGCCGTAGCGATCCATCGTATCCTGGATGATGTTGCGCACTTCAGTCTCGATCGGTCCGCGATTGTCACGAAAGGCATCCTGAGCAGGGCGCCGGCCGACGATTTCGCGCATGGCGCTTTCGGAAACCTGCTGTAGCGTTTCAGCCGGATTTTCGAGACGGAAAAGATAGGATTTCGGGTCGTTGATCGTGTAGAGCACGGAGAACTGCACGTTGACAATGTTCTGGTCGCCGGAAAGCATCAGTCCAGCCGTCGAATTGCTGTTGTTGCGTCCGCCGATATTCTGCTGCTGCTCGGTCACCTTCACGATCTCGACCGCGTCCATCGGCCAGATGCGAAAATGCAGGCCGGGCATGGAAATTTCCTCTCTCGGCTTGCCGAAGCGCAGCTCGACGCCGCGTTCGTCCGGCTGGACGGTGTAGACGCACTGGATCAGCCAGAAAACGGCGACGATCGCCACGACGATCGCCGCCACGCCACCATTGAAACCGCCGGGAACGATATTGCGCAACTGATCCTGGCCGCGCCGGATGATGTCTTCCAGATCGGGCGGTCCGCCCTTGCCGCCACGCGGGCGGTTCGGCCCCTGGCCCCATGGTCCCTGATTGTTACCGCCGCCGCCCCAAGGGCCGCCGCCGCCATTCTGATTGCTCCAGGGCATCAAAACCTCGTTGTTCGTTAAGTCTTCCCCGCATCCGGGACCGTGGGGGCTGACCGGCCGATGCGTTGGTGACCGTTATAGGTATCGCCGCACCGGCTTTCAACGCAGCGTGAGAAACTTGGTCAATTTAATTGGAAAATAGTTCGTTTTCAGGCGCGACGGCGTTCATAGACGACAAAGCGGGTGGGATAGCTGTCCCTCTCGCCGGCCGGCACCGCGACCACCTCCCCCGCCTGCCAGGTGCCCGGATCGATCGCGGGAAAAAACGCGTCGCCGTCAAGATCGGCCTCGACATGGGTGATGTACATTCGATCGGCAAGATCGATTGCCTGGGCATAGATCTGCCCCCCGCCGATGATGCAGATTTCGCCGGCCCCGGTTTGGAGTGCCAGCCGTTCGGCGGCTTCCAGCGCCTCGGCCAGCGAATGCGCCATGCTGATGTCGGAGTGGTCGATCGCCGCTTGTCGCGAAATGACGACGTTCGGCCGTCCCGGCAGCGGCTTGCCGATGGAATCGTAGGTCCTACGGCCCATGACGACAGGCTTGCCCAATGTCAGCGTCTTGAAGCGTTTGAGATCACTCGACAACCGCCATGGCATGTCACCCTCGCGACCGATAGTGCCGTTGCGGGCGACGGCGGCGATAATGGTCCTGCGAATATCCGCCATGAAATGTCCCGGGTCAGACGGCGATCGGCGCCTTGATGCTGGCATCGGCTTCATAGCCGATCAGCTCGAAATCATCGAAGGTGAAGCCGAAAATGTCCTTCACTTCGGGATTGATCCGCATGAAGGGCAGCGGCTTCGGCCGGCGCGTCAGCTGCAGCTTCGCCTGGTCGAAATGATTGTGGTAGAGATGCGCGTCGCCGAGCGTGTGGACGAAATCGCCGCCTTTGAGCCCCGTTACCTGAGCCACCATCATCGTCAAAAGCGCATAGGAAGCGATATTGAATGGTACGCCGAGGAAAACATCGGCGGATCGTTGGTACAACTGGCAGGAGAGCTTGCCGTCGGCGACATAGAACTGGAACAGGCAATGGCACGGCGGCAGCGCCATCTGGTCGACCTCAGCCGGATTCCAGGCCGAGACGATGTGGCGGCGTGAGTTCGGATTGTTGACGATGCCTTTGACGAGATTGGCGATCTGGTCGATATGGCCACCGTCAGGGGCCGGCCAGGAGCGCCACTGGGCACCGTAGACCGGTCCGAGGTCGCCGTTCTCGTCGGCCCACTCATCCCAGATCGAAACGCCGTTCTCCTTGAGATAGCGGATATTGGTTTCGCCCTTCAGGAACCATAAAAGCTCGTGGACGATCGAGCGCAGATGCAGTTTCTTCGTCGTCAGGACGGGAAAGCCTTCCCCGAGATCGAAGCGCATCTGGTAACCGAAGACCGAGCGCGTGCCGGTGCCGGTGCGGTCGCCCCGGTCGGAGCCCTTTTCCATCACATGAGCGAGGAGATCGAGATATTGCTGCATGTCGCGCTGATTCCCTTTTCTCCAATTTAAGCCTTCGCCTCGAGGAAACCAATCGGAGGCGGATATTTTCCCGTCCTTTTTGCCACCCGACATAAAGCTTTTATGACGTTTGCCCTTTCCTTGGACGGAGGAAATCACTATATCAACCCTGCCGGCTTTCGGGCCGGCTATGGCAATAAATGAGCGGTGTAATAAACCTATTGGACCCGGGGGCGGTACCCGGCGCCTCCACCAAAAACCGGCGGCATCGAAGGACGGCTTTTGATGGGGGCGAAATAGGATCGACAAGGGTGTAAAGATCGACTTTTTGCTCGGCATTGTACCGCCGTTATCGGGCTAAAATTGTAGTTGCAAACGACAACTATGCGGAAGCTCGTCTCGCTGCTTAATCGCGGTGTGACACTTCAATCAAAGTCCTAGTGGTTCGCACCTCTAGGCGGGGTCCGAAGGCACCTGGCAACAGAAGCCTTCACCTTCTCCCTCAGACTGAAATCATGTATGCTGATCCATGCGTGACTCGGCTCCGGACTTTCCCAAGGCGCCTGAACGTGCCATATACCTTGTGAAAAGACTTCAGAACCGACGAAAGACAGGAAAAGCATGGGGCAGGATCATATCCGCTACGACATTCTGGCGCAGGATGCACTTCGCGGCGTCATCCGCAAGGTTTTGGCGGAGGTAGCAACGACGGGCCGTCTGCCCGGCGATCACCACTTCTTCATCACCTTCCTGACCGGTGCCGCGGGCGTACGCATCTCCCAGCACCTGAAGTCAAAATATCCCGAACAGATGACAATCGTCATCCAGCATCAGTTCTGGGATCTCAAGATCACCGAGACGCATTTCGAAATCGGCCTTTCCTTCTCCGACGTTCCGGAGAAGCTGGTCATTCCGTTCAACGCGATCCGCGGCTTTTACGATCCCTCCGTCAATTTCGAGCTCGAATTCGACGTGCCGCTTGCCGACGGCGAGGAGCTGCCATCCGGTGAGATCACCGCCTATCCCGTCGACTCCGCAGGAAAGCCCGATGAAGCCGCCGGCGCAAAACCGGCCGACGGCGAAGAGAAGAAGCCGGGCTCCGTCGTCTCGCTCGACTCTTTCCGCAAGAAGCAGTGATTTCAAAGCGAGGCTCAGCCTCCCTTTTTCATAAGGATCAAGCCTCGCGCATGAGTGCCGAAATCATCAATCTGCGTCAGTTCCGCAAGAAGCAGGCCCGCTCCGAAAAGGAGAAGCAGGCCGAGCAGAACCGCATTTCCTTCGGCCGCACCAAGGCCGAAAAGCAGCTCACCCGCAGCCTGAACGAGAAGGCCGACAAGGCTCACCGCGACGGCCGGATCGAGACGGATGACGACGGCGCATGAAGCTTCACGCAAAGCTTGAAGAGCCGGAAACGAATCAGCGATCAGCCACTTGCGCGATTTCCTTGAATCGATCCTCCAAGCCGATTGCGATGTAAACGGGCTGATGATCCGCAAGCACTCGGCGACACTGCATGGCCATCGCACCAGCTTTTCGCTGGAAGATGAATTCTGGGCCGAACTGAAGACGATTGCGGCAAGCCGTTCGATGTCGCTTGCCGCCCTGATTTCAGAGATCGACGACCACCGCCCGCCGGACAGCAACCTGTCCTCGGCCTTACGACTCCATGTGCTTTCATGGGCGAAGGCCGGCTGTGGCAGCCGGCCGTGACGCCGGGAACGCAAACAAAATCCTGAAACATCTCAGGCGACGCAAACCACGCGTCTTCATTGCGCCTGAATGCCCGGCAGATGGTCGAAATCGAGCTGACCGGGCTGCATCTGCCCGGAGCGCCGGGCCGCCTCCGCCTCAGCGGCCGCCCTCGCCTGCGCATCGGCTTTGGCTTTTGCCTCCGCTGCACGTGCGGCCTCCGCCTCGGCAGCGGCCTTCTGCGCAGCCGCCTCCTGCGCCAGTGCACGCAGCCGCTCTTCCTCGGCCTGCCGTTGCCGTTCGATTTCGGCCGCTCTGACGCGCTCGGCGTCATTGAAACGATAGAGCGCCACCTCGCGGCGCAACCGTTGCTTTTCGAGCACGATCGCCTGCAGCCGCTCGACGCGCCGCCGCTCACGCTCAAAAGCACGCAGCGACAGGTAGCTGGTGATATCGGTCACGTCCATCGTCTTGCCGGGTGACGGCAGCATGCCGGAAAAGTTCAGCCTCAGCGCCGGCTCGACACCCGGAAGCGCCTCCGCGCCTGGATTGAGGCCGATGCCGACCGTCGCGCTGATCCGCTCCTCCGGCAAGGCGATCTGTGCGTCGGCGGTAAGCCGGGCCAGATCGTTGGCCACGGTCACATTCTGCACCCTGAGCGTTCCGTCGGTGACGTTGAAAGGAATTCCGAGCGGCGGCAGCTTCGCTTCGCCGTTGTTGAGCAACGTCTCGACGATCGGATGCACCTTGCCGGCATTGATCTGTTCCTGCATCGGGTCGGTGGCGGCAAGCAGCGGCGGAAGGATGGCAAGGTTCAGTCCGCGTATGCTCGTATCGCCGAGTCTCAGCTCCCCCGAACCATTGAGCGAGCTGGCGATCTCGTTGATCGTCTTGCCCGAGGCCTCCATCGACAGCGACAATCCGAACTTGCCATTGGCAACCGGTGCGCCGTCACGCAGCCAGATGACGCCGGCAAGATCGGAATCAGCAAGCGCCAGCTTCGTCTGCAGGAAACCGGTGCCGTCGGCATTGATGAAGAGAAGATTGCCGGAGAGCTTGCCGCCATCCCAGTTGCCGGCCATGTCGTTGAGCTGCAACTCGTCGCCCTTGTAGGCGACGTTGCTGGTGAAATCGGACACCGCCGTTTCCGGCAGTCCGGGCCAGAACTCCTTGGCCGACAGTTTCACCTTGACGTCGAGATCCTTGAAGGTGGGCAGGCCCAGCGGCGCCTTCGACAACGTGCCGCTGGCGGGATCGACGATCTGGCCGAACACCGCCTCGCTGAGCCAGCCGGCATCCGCCTTGGCGAACTTCAGTTCGCCGCTCGCCGTCGTCTTCGCAGCCTTGCGGTCGAAGGTCAGCGCACCGGAAAACGCGTTGTCGGCCGCATGTCCCTTGAGATCAGACAAAACAATCTTGTCGCTATCGACGGCGGCATTGACCTGCAGGCCGAACGGCAACCCCGTTCCGGTCTGCGGCAGGGCTATGCCGTTCATGATGAGATAGGGGTCGATATCGGCGCTGTCGAGCGAGACCGCGATCTGGCCGTTCATGAAGCTCTCCGGCCGCACGTCAACCTTGCCGTTCGCGGTAAACGAGGTCCGGTCGGTCGCAAAAGTCAGCGCCGCATCGGCAGGATCGTTGCCCGATGCCTTCACCTTGAGCGTCAGGCGGCCATTCGCGCCGACATCGACCGGCAGCGGGTCGAGCCCGGCCTGACCGAACAGGATTGATGGCACGGCGTTTTCGAGTGTCGCCTCGAGGCTCGTCGTGCCGTTGCCCGTTAGCGCCAGGAGATCAGACATGCGGTAATCGAGGTTGACCCGGCTGCCGTTCGAGACGCCGGCCAGCGTCACCGTCAGCGCATCACCCTCCTCGCCACCGAGCGTCAGCGCGCCGCGCAACGCTGTATTGCCGTACCAGCCGGCGTTGCGCACCAGCCGGTCAAGCACGGGGTGGCGTGGAAGATGCTCGCGCAGCATGGTGAAGAAGCCGCCTGGATCGGCCGATTTGAAGGTGATCTCGCCCGCACCCTTATAGTCGAGCAGCGAGCCTTCGGCCCGGCCGGTCGCCGTCAGCTCGGCGCCCGCGAGATTCTTGACTGACAGCCGGTCGACCGCAAGCGCCCCGTCGGCGATCGTGAAGGTGGTCTCGACATTCTCGGCGTCCACTCCGAAAGCGGTGAACCGGTCGGCCTTGAGCTGTGCGGCGATCTTATGGTCGAGGACATTGTCGCCGCTCTCCTGCCCGGTCGCGAGCCCGGCCAGCGCCTGCAGCGCGTCAAGATCGAGCGTGTCGCCATTCAGCGCCACCGACAGGGTCGGCGTCTGGCCGGAGATCGCCTGCCGCTCCAGACGGCCCTTCAGCGTCGCCGATCCGACGGCGATTTCGAGATTTTCGAAACGCTGCAATTCATGAGTCAGGCTGACATTGGCGGAAAAACCCGCCTGCCGCAATTGGCGGATGGCCGGGTCAACCGAGCCGGCCAGCCAGGAGGCTAGCCCCGTTGGCTGGTTCGAGGCCATAACGATCTGGCCATTGAACGAGGGTTCTCCCTGAAGCAGGAGCTTGCCCTTGCCTTCCACCTGCGTCCGCCCCGGCAGTGTGCCGACGGCGCTGTCGATCATCCAGCCGGTACCGGCCGGCTCCAGCTCCAGTTGCACGTCGCGCAGCGTCGTGTCGCCGGCGACGATGGCCGGCAGCTTGACGCTTGCCTTGCCAGGCACCTGCGGGATCGGCACCTGCGCGACGATATCGATCAGAGAATTCAACCGTTGGCGCGCCGAAACCGCGGCATCCCGCGTCGTCTTGCCGGCTGCGCCCTGATTGCCGATGCGGTTCACGTCTATCTGCTGCCCGTCGGCGGTCAACAGGAACTCCGGCGCGTTGCCCGTATCGAGTGTCGCCTCCCCAGTTATCACATAGGGATCGTCCGTCGGGCCGATCTCCATCCGGTATTCGGGAATGCGGATGCGTTCGTTGGTAAGCTCAAAGCGGCCTTTGAGCCTCGGAGGCTGCTCGTTCTTATTGGCCGACCTGGCGCTGTTGCCGCTTTCGATCGCCGCCGAAAGCTGGCCCTGATAGTTCGGCTTGCGGTCGACCAGCTTCAGTTCGCCGTCGAGATCGATACTGACCGGATGTTTGTCCGGCGAAAGCTTCGTGCGCATGCGCAGCACGCCCTTCTCGTCCGGCTGGCTGCTCGAAATCGAGAAGTTGCCGTGTTCGCCGTCGAGGGCCGCATCGCCCTCGACACGCCAGGGGCCGGCGAGCGATTTGGCCGACATCTCCGCATTCAGGCCGGTGATGCGACGCGCCCGGCCCGACTGGTCGTCGAGGAAGTCGATTTCGCCACCGCTGACATGCACATTTTCGAGAACGACTGTTTTGGCCGGTATTTCGGCGCGGCTGCCGCGCATCCAGTCGAGTGTGCCGTCCTTGAGCAATCTGAGGCGCACCTTCGGATTGACGACGCGCATATCGAAGATCAGCGCCTCGCCCGACAGGAAAGGCGCAAGCTCGGCATCCATGGAAAATTGTTCGACCTTGACGATCGGCGTGCCATCGGCCTCCTGGCCGACGCGCACGTCATGCAGCGTGACCGACGGAAACGGCAGCAGACGGGCATCCACGGTGCCGTGGACGGTGACTTTCTTGCCAATGATGCGGCTTGCCTGATCCTCGAAGTTCTTGCGGAAATCGGTCCAGTCGATGAACAGCGGCGCAAGCAGCGCCACAAACAGCACTACGACGATCACTCCCCCCAGAAAGACGAGGAACCGGCCTACCAATGCAAGGAATCTCCATTCGGGATTGTGTTGCCGACACTGTTCAGGGTTCTGTTGTCGACACTAGCGCTATTCATGCGATGGGCAAGGCCCAAGTTCATGAGAATATTCCGTTTTTCAGCCTTAGTGGAAAATCTTGCCGGGATTGAAGATACCGTCCGGATCGAGCGCCTGCTTCACCTGTCGCATCAGATCCACCGAACCCCCGAGCTCCTGCTCCAGAAAGGCCATCTTGCCTTGTCCGATCCCGTGCTCGCCGGTGCATGTTCCGTCCATATCGAGTGCCCTGCGGTTGAGCCGCTCAACGAAGCCCTCGGCCCTGGCGATGTCTCCGGCGCTTTTATCGTCGAACAGCAGCAGCACATGGAAGTTCCCGTCGCCGGCATGGCCGACGATAGGGCCGAGCAGCCCATGTTCCTCGATATCGGCCTGCGTTTCGGAAACGCAATCGGCAAGCCTCGATATCGGAACACAAACATCGGTCGAAAGTGCGGCAAGCCCCGGCGCCAGCGCCCTGGCGGACCAGTAGGCGTCATGACGCGCCTTCCAGAGCTTCGTCCGCTCCTCGGCATTTACGGTCCAAAGAAACTCGCCCCCGCCACATTCAGCCGCGATCTCAGCGAAGGCTGCCGATTGCAGCGGCACGGTCTCGTCTGTGCCGTGGAATTCGAGGAAAAGCGTCGGGCTTTCGGCATAAGACAGCCCTGAGTAGGCGTTGCACGCCCGCATCTGCACAGCGTCGAGCAGCTCGATACGCGCCACCGGAATGCCCATCTGGATCGTCATGATGACGGCATCACAGGCCGCCTTGATGCTCGGAAAGGCGCAGACGCCGCCGGCTATCTTTTGCGGAATCGCCTGCAGGCGCAGCGTCACCGAAGTCAATATGCCGAGCGTGCCTTCGGCGCCGACAAAGAGCCGCGTCAGGTCATAGCCGGCCGACGACTTGCGGGCACGCCGCGCCGTGCGGATCTCCTCACCATTGGCGGTGACTGCCGTAACGGCAAGTACATTGTCCTTCATCGTGCCATAGCGCACGGCATTAGTGCCGGAGGCCCGCGTCGACGCCATGCCGCCGATCGAGGCATTGGCGCCAGGATCGATCGGGAAGAACAGGCCGGTATCGCGCAGGTGGATGTTCAGGGCCTCGCGGGTGATCCCGGGTTCGACCGTGCAGTCGAGATCCTCCGGATTGACCTCAAGCACCCGGTTCATACGGCTGAAATCGATCGAAATACCGCCATTGACGGCATTGACCTGACCTTCCAGCGAGGAGCCGGTGCCGAAACCGATCACCGGCACCCTGTGCGCCGCACAGGCCCTGACCGCCATCTTCACATCGTCGGCGTTTTCGGCAAAGAGTACGCCGTCGGGCAATTGCGACGGGATATAGGTCGTCGTGTGGGCATGCTGTTCACGGAAGGACCGGCCGGTCTGAAAGCGCTCGCCGAAGCTCTGTTTGAGAATGCCGAGCACGGCGGATATCCCCGCTTCGTTGCGTATCCCGGCCCTTGCGTCCTTCAGCGCCATCCCTTTGATCTCCCTGCCATTCCGCGTAAACGAAACCGCGTCCCGCAGATTACTGCGCCGCACGTCCGTTCCGACGTACATGGACGCTGTAGAACTTTAAAATTGCTGCATAATTTCGTCTTACATCGATTCCGATTTAAGGAGATATGCAGCAGGCTGGGTATGGGGCAAGTCAAAGCGGCTGTCCAGTTAAGATTGGGAAAAGATTTCGCTCCCCCTTTGTTGTAGACCAGGGGCCATGGACAGGCCTGCCGCGGCAGCCTCAGACGATCGGTGGATTGAGGAGCGCAAAACCCTGCTGCCGTCGATAAGGGAAATACGGATAAGGCGCCGTCACCGCGCTGACCGCGTCGAGCCTTTCGATCTGATCTTTCGACAGGCTCCAGTCGGCCGCGGCAAGGTTCTGCCTGAGCTGATCTTCGTTGCGGGCGCCCATGATGACGCTTGATACCGTCGGCCGGCCGAGCAGCCAGTTTATCGCGATCTGCGGCACCGTCTTGCCGGTCTCCGCTGCGATCGAATCCAGCACCTCGACGATGTTGAACAGCCTCTCGTCGTCGACAGGTGGGCCGTATTGGGCCGTCTCGTGCAAGCGGCTTGCGGCCGGAAGCGGCTCACCGCGGCGGATCTTGCCGGTGAGCCGCCCCCAGGCGAGCGGACTCCAGACGAGCGCGCCGACGCCCTGGTCGGCGCCGAGTGGCATCAGCTCCCATTCATAGTCGCGCCCCGCCAGCGAATAATAAACCTGATGAGCGACATAACGCGGATAGCCGGAGCGCTCGGCCGCGGCGAGCGACTTCATCAGCTCCCAACCGGCAAAATTCGAGACGGCGACATAACGGATCTTGCCTGCGGCGACGAGGCCGTCGAGCGTCGACAGCACCTCCTCGACCGGGGTCGAGGCATCGAAGGCGTGGAGCTGCAGGAGGTCGATATAGTCGGTGCCGAGCCGGCGCAGAGCATCATCGGTCGCGCGGATCAGCCGCGCCCGCGAGGTGCCCCAGGCCTGCGGTCCCTCGCCCATCGGCAATGCGGTCTTGGTCGAGATCAGCACGGCATCCCGCTGGCCGCGGATCGCCTGGCCGAGCACCTCCTCGGAAGCGCCGGCCGAATAGACATCGGCCGTATCGAAGAGATTGACGCCGGCTTCGAGGCAGATGTCGACGAGCCGCCGGGCCTCTTCGGCATCGGTATTGCCCCAGGCGCCGAACAGCGGTCCGCTGCCGCCGAACGTGCCCGCGCCGAAGCTTAAAACCGGCACTCTGAGGCCGGATGCGCCGAGATTTCTGTACTCCATCGATTTGTCTCCTGTGTTTCCTCGGAGATAGACCCGGCCTTTCCGTTGATATAGATTGCCAAGTAGAACATCATCTGTGACTTGAATTCATCATGAGCCGTCAGGACATCAACCGCTCGGGCGAAATGGAGGTCTTCGTCAGCGTCGTCGAGCGCGGCGGCTTTTCCGCAGCCGCCACGGCGCGGCGCATGACACCGTCGGCCGTCAGCAAGCTCGTCGCTCGGCTGGAGGCGCGTCTCGGCGCCCGCCTCGTCAACCGCTCGACCCGCAAGCTGCAACTGACGCCGGAGGGCTGCGCCTTCTATGAGCGCAGCATCGCCATCCTTGCCGATATCGCCGAGGCCGAACGCCAGGCATCATCCGGCGAACAGGCGTCGGGCCGCATCCGCATCAACACCAGCGGCTCCTTCGGCAATCATGTGCTGGCGCCACTCGTACCCGCCTTCATGGCGCTTCATTCCGCCGTCACGCTCGATATCACCCACACCGACAGGATCGTCGATCTGATGGAAGAGCGCGCGGACGTTGCGATCCGCACCGGCCCTTTGAAGAACTCCAGCCTGATCGCCCGCAAGCTTGGCGCCACCGGCAAGCTCATCGTCGCTTCGCCCGATTATATCAGCCGTCATGGCGAACCGCGCAGCGTCGCCGATCTCAGCCGCCATTGCCGCATCGGCTTTTCCTACGCCCGCGCCGTGGAGGGCTGGCCGCTGCGCGAGGACGGCGAAACGGTAACGGTGCCGATCACGCCGGGCGTGCAGGTTGGAGACGGCGAAGCCATGCGCCATCTCGCGCTCTCTGGCGCCGGTCTTGCACGGCTGGCAGCCTTCACCGTACGCGCCGATATCGATGCCGGCCACTTGGTGCCGGTGCTGGAAGCGGCCAATCCCGGCGATATCGAGGAATTCTATGCCGTCTATATGGGCCAGGGCGGACCGCTGCCGGGCCGAGTGCGCGCCCTGCTCGATTTCCTCGTAAAACATGTTCGACTCTGACGAGATAACAAGGACTTGCGGCGGCGGCTTGATTCAAATTCACATGCTGTATCGCCTAGAAGCCAGATTTCGCAATTGACCGCCGTCACAGCCCCCGCCTATACCGAGGCCGCGCCGACCGGCCTTTGAGCCGGCCTCTCTTCGTCATGCCGGACCTCCTCCCACCTTCACCCTCAGGACTTGGCGCCGGCCGGGAAAAATATGAGGATTCATGCCACTCAGCCACGCACGCCGCCTGCTGCGGGATGCCGGCCTGCCGAAATGGGCGCTGCTGCTCACGCTTTCCACGGCCCTCACCGTCTTTCTCGAACTCTTTGCCCTACCCGCCTCGCTGCTAATCGGACCGATGGTTGCCGCCATCATGCTGGCGCTGACCGTCGGCAAGGGAAAGCTTCGCGTGCCGCTTCAGCCGCTGCAGTTCGGTCAGGTTCTCGTCGGTCTGATGATGGCGCGCACCATCACCCCTGATATCCTCGGCGCCATGGCAAAGGACGCGCCGCTCTTCCTGCTGTTCGTCTTCTCGGTGAATCGCCATTGCCACTGGCCTCGGCTGGCTCCTGACGCGCTGGCAGGTGCTGCCGGGAACGACCGCTGTCTGGGGCTCGTCGCCGGGTGCGGCCTCCGCCATGGTCATCATGTCGGAAGCCTATGGCGCCGATGCCCGCCTCGTCGCCTTCATGCAATATCTGCGCGTCGTCTTCGTCGCTGTCGGCGCTTCGGTGATCTCGCGCCTCTGGGTGGCGACCGACGGCGGCGAGCCGCCGCCGCTCGTCCTCTTCCCCGCAGTCGACTGGCCCGCCTTTGCGGCGACCATCGCCTTTGCCGGCTTTTGCGCCTATGGCGTGCGCCTCCTGCGCATCCAGGGCGGCATGATCATCGTGCCGCTCTTCCTCGGTGCGTTCCTGCAGGGCGTGGGCCTCCTGAAGATCGAGCTGCCGATGTGGCTGCTTGCCATTGCCTATACGCTCGTCGGCTGGAGCATCGGCCTGCGCTTCACCCGCGCGATCATCAGCCATGTGGCGCGCGCCCTGCCGCGCGTCGCCGCCTGCATCGTGCTGCTGATGGCGCTTTGCGGCTGCATGGCGGCGGCCCTTCACATCTTTGCCGGCATCGATCCGCTGACGGCCTATCTCGCCACCAGCCCCGGTGGCGCCGATTCCGTTGCCATCATCGCTGCCTCAAGCGACGTCGACGTGCCTTTCGTCATGGCGATGCAGACCGGCCGTTTCCTGGTTATTCTGCTGATCGGGCCGGCGCTTGCCCGCTTTGTCGCGCGCCGTTCCGGCCTTGCGGAAAACCCCGCCTAAGCATTGTCCACTGCCCGGGTGTGATGCCGTAGGCTTTCTTGAAGTGACGGTTGAAATGCGCCTGGTCGGCAAAGCCCGTCGCAGCCGCCACATCGGCGAAATTTTCGCCTTCGTCCATCAGCGCCTTCGCCTGCTGCAGGCGCCGCATCAGCATGTAACGGTGCGGGCTGGTGGCAAGGGCCGCGCGGAAATGTCGTGACAAGGTGAAGCGGTCGAGGCCGGTGATTTTCTCCAGTTCGCCCGAGCGCACAGGCCGCAGCGCATGCGCCTCCAGGTAATCGCGCGCTGCCCGCACCTGCTGCCAGGCGACCGCGCCCAGTGGCCGGCGGCGCACCTGCGAATGCCGCGACAGGCCGCCGGCAACGCGGCTGACGAAATCGTCGACGAAAAGCTCGTCCAGCTGCCGATCGAGTTCGCCGAGCGCTCCCAGAAGCACCTTCGCCAAGGCCCCGTCGCCGATGACCGGCTCCTCGACGAAGGGAAGCCCGATCTTCTCCGCCTCCAGGCATTCCATCAGCAGCGAAGGCTCCAGGTAGAGCATGCGGTAGTGCAGCCCGGCCTCCGTCGCCGCCCCGCCGTCGTGCTCCTCGTCCGGATGCAAAACAATCACCTGCCCCGGCAGGCTGAAGCGCCGCTCGCCGCGATAGGTGAAGGTCTGGACGCCGTGCAGGGTCACGCCGAGCGCATAGGTATCGTGCCGGTGCGGTTGGAAGACATTACCGGAAAATTGCGCCTCGATCCGTTCGATGCCGGGAAAGGCGGGCGCAGTCAGGATGCCGCTACCGGCGGGCGCGGCCAGCGTGCCCCCCTGCGGCTCGCACAAACGTTCAAGACCTTCGAAGACCTGCGGCGTTAAAACCTGGCTCAACGCGTTTCGATACCCTGATGAGAGAGACTGGAATGTTTGATACCAAAATTGCCATCGTCCTGCGAAACAATCTTGCCGGCTGGCAGAAGCTGAACGTCACAGCCTTCCTGTCGACAGGCATCGCCGGGCAGTATCCCGAAATCATCGGCGAGCCCTACAAGGACCGCGCCGGCAATCTCTACAACCCGCTGTCGATCCAGCCAATTATCGTGCTGTCCGCCGACGAAGCGACAATCTCGACCATCCATCGCCGCGCGCTGGAGCGCGAGGTAACCCCCTCTATCTTCATCGAGGAGATGTTTGCCACCGGCCATGATGCCGCCAACCGCGCCGTCTTCGCCGAATATGCCCCCGGCGACGCCAAGGTCGTCGGCATCGCACTGCGCGCCGACAAGAAGATCGTCGACAAGATCACCAAGGGTGCGACGATGCAGCATTGATGGAATCGGCAGAAACGAAGAATGCCAGGCGATGGCCCGGCCTTCTGTTGTCTGAAAGAGCGCCTGCTCAGCCCTGCGTGATCGGCGCGATCTGGATTTCGACGCGGCGGTTCTGCGCGCGGCCGGCCTCGGAGGCGTTGGAGGCGACGGGCTGGGACGGGCCGAAGCCGACGGCGGAGACGCGGCGCTGGTCGATGCCCTGGCCGCCGAGATAGTCGGCAACCGAAAGCGCGCGGCGCTGCGACAGGTCCTGGTTATGCTGCAGGCTGCCTGTCGAATCCGTATGGCCGTTGACGTCGATCAGCGTGCGGTTGAACTTGCGCAGCACGATCGCCACCGAATTCAGCGTCGGATAAAAGCCCGGCTTCACGGCATCCTGGTCGACATCGAAGGTGATGTTCGAGGGCATGTTGAGGATGATGTTGTCGCCATTGCGGGTCACCGAAATACCGGTGCCTTCGAGCTGAGCGCGAAGCTCGGCTTCCTGCTGGTCCATGTAGTTGCCGATCGCGCCGCCGGCCAGGGCGCCGATACCGGCGCCGATCAGCGCCGCGTTGCGCTTGCCATGCCCGCCGCCGCCGACGGCCACGCCGACGAGGGCACCGCCGAGCGCGCCGAGCGCAGCACCGCCCGCTGTATTGGAAACCTTCTGCTCACCCGTATAGGGATCGGTCGTCGTGCAGGCGCTGAGATAGCTTGCTGCGACAGCCAGAAGTACGAATTTCTTGATCATGGACAGGACAGTCTCCGTTCAAAACTGATGCGAGCAAATGGCAAGGATTACGGCAAGAAAATGAAGATGTTCTCTAGATAGGCGAATTTCGGGCGCCGAAACAGCAGCCATGTTGCAGCAATGCGCTGATATCACCAGTTTTAAGGGCAGGCTCGACCACGTGGACAGTGGCCGAGGCGCGCAGCCGCAGGGCGGAGCCTCGAAGATCGGGGGCGGATGACTGGGTGGTCGCCCCCTTAGAAATTCTGGAACAGCTGTCTGACCGTATCGTAAGTTGCGTTGGCGATGTTCAGCGATTGCAGGCCGAGCTGCTGCTGCGTCTGCAGCGCCCTGAGCCTGCTCGACTCCTCCTCCATATCGGCATCGACGAGCCGGCCGATGCCGGCGGTGATGTTGTCGTGCAGCTGGGTGGCGAAGTCGTTCTGCAGCTCGATTCGTTTTTCCAGCGCGCCGAAGGCCGAACCGACCGTCGTCAACTGCGTCAGCGCGGCATCGACGACACTGATCATCTCACCGATCTGCCCTTGCGTCGTCGCGGCCGACAGCGAAATGACGACCTGGCCGGCGGTGGTGCCATTTTTGCTGGTCATCAGCACGTAGTTCTGCGCGGTCCCAAGCTCGGTGGCGAAATAGGCCGAGGTCAGCACGCCGTATTCGCCCGAGCCGGTGGCGCGGTCGTCGATCAGATAGCGCGCATCCTTGGAGCTCGTGGCCCCGACAGGCGTATTGTCGATATGGTAGCTCAGCATGCCGATGGAGACCGTGCCGTCGGAATTGCGGATGAAGGACGCCGGAATCTGGCGCGGCTGCGTCGGCGTCGCATCATTGTTGAGGATCACCCAGTTGTCGCTGTTGAAGGTCGCCGATTCCGAAACGCTGCGCAGCTGCTCCTGCAGCTGCTTGAGTTCTTCGTTGATCTTGTTCTTGTCGACCCCGTTCTCGGTGGCGGCGACAAGCTTGGCCTTGATCTCCGAGACGACGTCGATGACGTTCTGCACACCGGTATAGGCCGTGCCCATCGTCGCAGCCGCCATGCCGAGCGCGTCCTGGATCGCCGAAATGGCCTTATTGTCGGTGCGCGCGGTAGTGGCGATCGACCAATAGACGGCGTTGTCGGCCGCTTTGGCGACACGCATGCCCGTCGTGATGTGGTTTTGCGTGACCGTCATATTGCGATTGATATCGCGCAGCACATGGAGCGCCGCATCAACGGAGACGCGCTGATAAATACTCACGGGAACTAAACTCCAAAAAACGCAACAGAACGCAACTGGACTACGAATGAACCATCCACGCAGACACTCATGTCCGGGGTCGCTGGATCCAGCGCATTGCGGCCTTCGAGAAACGGAGAAGACCAGTCGGTTCCTGATCACGATCATTGCCGCTTATGCTTAATAAACGGCTAAACGTCAGACGAAATTTATCTTGTTCCGCAAGACTTGATACACCATAGAAACCCCGCCAATGGGAACTTTGCGGGGTGTTTCGGTCGGGATCTAAGCTCATTCGGCAGCTTGCAGCTGTTCCTCGTCGGGTGCTGCGCGCCCACGGGTGGCGACCGCCATCTCCTCGTGAAGGCGTGCTTCCTCATGGGCGTGCGGCTTGGCGAAGCGGGCAAGCAGCAGATAGGCGACCGGCGTGATGAACAATGTCACCAGCGTCGCGAAACCGAGACCGCCGACGATTACCCAGCCGAGTGCCACGCGCGCTTCCGCACCTGCGCCATGGGCAAAGACAAGCGGCACGCCACCGAGGATGGTGGCGATCATCGTCATCATGACGGGGCGAAGGCGCAGCGCGCAGGCCTTCTCGATCGAGGACCGCACGTCCTCACCGCGATCGCGCAGCTGGTTGGCGAATTCGACGATCAGGATACCGTTTTTGGCCATGACGCCGACGAGCAGCACGAGGCCGATCTGGCTGTAGATATTGAGACTTGAGCCCGTGATGATGAGCGCGAAGACGGCGCAGGCAAGGCCGAGCGGCACCGTCGACATGATGATCAGCGAGGAGAGCACGCTTTCGAACTGGGCGGCGAGCACCAAGAAGATGATGATGATGGCAAAACCGAAGGTCAGCGCCATGCCGCTCGAATTCTCTTCCAGCGTCGCGGCTTCCGCGAGCGGCAGCAGGCGTGCGCCGGGCGGCAGCAGCGGCTCGGCAAGTTCCGTCACCTGTTTGACGGCATCGCCGAGCGACATGCCGTTCCTGAGACCGGCGGTGATGGCGACCGAGGCGAGCTGCTGCTCGCGGTTCAGCTGCGGGGCGACCGAACCTTCCTTCATCGACGCGATGACCGACATCGGCACAATCTTGCCGTCGCCGGTCTTCAGGAAGACGTTTTCGAGATCCGTGGGATCGTCGATCGGCCGTGTCGTCGAGGTCAAAAGCACGGGATAGGATTCGCCGTCGACGAAGACGTCGACCACCGAGCGCCCTTCGAGCAGCGACTGGATCGCCGTCGAGAGCCCGGTAATGTCGATGCCGAGATCCGAGGCGCGCTCGCGGTCGATCGCCACCGATACCTGCGCCTGGCTGGGTTCGTTGGTCAGGCGCGGCGTATCATATTGGCCGGTGGCGTCGAGCGCCTGCACCAGCTTGGCGGCCGCTGCCGTCAGCGCCTGGTGATCGTTACCAACAAGCGCCATCTGCACACCGCTGCCGGCGCCGCGAATGCGCAGGCTGTTGGACGAGATGGCGTTGCCACGCAGCGCCGGCACCTTCGCCGCCGCCTGGTTGATGTCGCCGACGATCTCCGCCTGTGTCCGATGCCGCTCTCCCCAGGGGGCGAGCGTCAGCACCATGAAGCCGCTGTTCAAAGAACCGCCCTGCCCGGAGATCGAAAAGACATTGCGGATGTCGCCGCTGTCGACCAGCGGCTGCAAATATTCCTCGACGAGCTGCATCTTGTCGCGGGTATATTCGAGGCTCGATCCCTGCGGCGTCGTCAGCCGCATCATCACCAGCGACCGGTCCTCCTCCGGCGTCAGCTCGCTCTTGACCGTCGAGAAGGCGATCAATGCCGCACCGGCAAACATCACCGAGAAAAGGATGATGACGAAAGGTGCGTTGAGGCAGCCGTGCAGCGCCCATTTGTAGAGGTTGGCAAAAGCCCCGCCGACGCGGCCGAGTGCGCCGTGATCCTCGATCATCGGCTTCGTCAGCATGCGCGAGGCGAGCATTGGGCACAGCGTCAGCGCCACGATCGATGACAGCCCGACCGAGAAAGCGAGCACGAAGCCGAACTCGCGGAAGAGGCCGCCGACCTGCCCCGGGAGGAAGGAAAGTGGGATGAAGACGGCCGCCAGAGTCGCCGTCGTGGCGATGACGGCGAAGAACACCTCGCGTGTGCCGAGCACGGCGGCCGCGCGCGGTCCCATGCCCTCGGCGCGCCGGCGCACGATGTTTTCGAGCACCACGATCGCGTCGTCGACGACGAGGCCGGTGGCCAGCACGATGGCGAGCAGCGTCAGAATGTTGATCGAGAAGCCGACCATATATATCGCAGCCAATGTCCCGATCAGCGCCACCGGCATGCTGACCGCCGGAATCAGCGTCGCCCGCCAGTCGCGCAGGAAGAGATAGATGACGGCGGTGACGATGACGGCCGCAAGCGCCAGCGCCAGCACCACCTCATGGATCGCGCCTTGGATGAAGACGGCGTCATCGCTGGTGATGGCGATCGTCGTTCCCTCGGGCAGCGTCTTCGACAGCTGCTCGACGGCGGCCTTGATGCCGGTCGAGATGTTCAGCGTGTTCGACTGCGCCTGACGGATGATGCCGAGGCCGATGCCGGGCTTGCCGTTCGAGCGTAGCGCCGTATCGCCGTCTCGGGGTCCGAGCGTTACGGTCGCGACGTCGCCGAGGCGGACGCGGTCCTGCAAAATGACCTTGGAGAAATCCGCCGGCGTCTGCAGGTTGGCGGTGGCGCGCACGACAATGTCCTGCGTCGTGCTTTTCAGCGAACCTGCCGGCACGTCGAGCGCGGCATTGTCGAGCGCCTTGGTCAAGTCGCCGATGGTGAGCCCGCGGCTGGCGAGCGCCCCCTGATCGACATCGACGCGGAAGACCTTTTCCTGGTCGCCATATTCCTCTACGTCGGCGACACCATCGACGGAGGCCAGACGATCGATCACCTCGTTCTCGACGAGCTGCGTCAGATCGTCCATGTTCAGCTTGGTGGAGGTGACGGCAAGGCGCATGATCGCCGAAGAATCTGAATCCGCTTTGACGATCTGCGGCGCATCGGCCTCGTCGGGCAGATTCTGGGTGATGCGGCCGATCGCGTCGCGCACGTCGTTGGCGGCGACCGCGAGATCGATCGCATCGGTAAATTCCAGCGTCACCCGGCTCTGGCCGAAGGAAGAGGTCGACGAGATCGATTTCAGGCCGCTGACCCGGGCGACCGCGCCTTCGATCACCTTGGTGAGTTCCTGGTCGATCGTCTGCGGAGAAGCGCCGTCGAAAGTGGTGCGCACGGTAACGACGGGACGATCGACATCAGGCAGCTCTCGCACCTCGACACCGACATAGGCTGCTAGGCCGGCGACAACCATCAGCGTGTTGAACACCAGCGCCAGGATCGGCCGGCGGACGAAAAGCGCGGTGAAGCTCTGCTTGCCCGACGCTCGGTCCTGAGGCAGTTCGGTCACGCTCATTGGGTCGCGACCTCCCCGTTCGCTGCAACATCGGCAGTGACGCGCACCGCCCCTCCCTCACGCACGCGCTGCAGGCCCTGCGTCACGATCTTGTCGCCGTCCTTGAGATCGGCGTTGACGAGAATGAAGTCGGGATTGCGCTGCACGATGCTCACCCGCACCTTGTGCGACTTGTCGTCGGTCACCTGCCACACGAAGGACCCTTGCGAATCCCACTGCACGGACTGCGGATCGACCGCCGGATATTTGTCGCCGGGGAATTTCATGCTGACGCTGAAGGACATGCCGGCGCGCAGCTCGTCGGAAGAGTTGTCGATGCGGGCGCGCAAGCGCAGCGTGCGGCTTGCCGCATCGATGCGGTTGTCGACCGCCTCGATCACGCCCGAAAACACCTGCCCCGGCTTGGCCACCGACATCGCTTCCACCGGCTGGCCGACCTCGACCGTATTCGAAAAACGCTCCGGCACCCAGAAATCGACAAGGATTTCCGAACGGTCGTCCAGCGTGACGATCGGCGTGGTCGTCGTGACATTATCGCCGATATTGACCGGCACGATGCCGACGATGCCGTCGATCGGGGCCGTGATGTTGCGCCGGGCGAGATTGAGCTCGGCGGCCTGCAGCTGCAGCCGCGCGCCCTGCTCGGCGATCTCGGAATCGAAAACGTCCATGCGCGACACGCTGGACTTGATGTTGTGATAGAGATTGGACTTCTCGACCGCAGCTTTCACCGCCACATCCGCCTGGCCGCGGGCGATCACCTGCTCCTCGCTGTCGAGCTTGGCGAGAACCTGCCCGGCCTTCACCCTGTCGCCTGATTTGATGAGGATTTCGCGGATTGTCCCCGACGCCTGCGGCGTCACCGCGACGGAACGGATCGCATCGCCTGTACCGATGGCATTCAGCCGGTCGTTGACGACGCCCTGGACGACGGCTTCCGTCGCGACAAGAATGGCGCTGTTGCGCCCGCCGCCGCGGCGGTTTTGACCCTGTCCCTGCCCTTGGCCCCGTTGCCCCTGCGCCCCGGCGGAAGCACCGGCATCGGCTGTTTGAGGAGCTTTTGGCGCGATCATGGAAACGAGGCGATCCGGAATGCCTGCATCGCGCATCTTATCGCCGGCGCCGGGCGCAAAGAAAACCCACGCGGCAAAACCGGCAATGATGACGATGAGCGAAAGTATAAACTGCTTCCAAAAGGCCATTCACGTCTCCGGAGGGACTCGAGGTTGGACCAGGGTCGGTCGAAAGAGGCGCTACGGGATCAAGCTTCCCATGCGACAATATCGCGCGTTTACAGCTTACCGACAAGCATAAGCGGCCGGCATTACCGATTTGTAATATCAGCGAAGAATGGAAATAACCCGCCCGCTCACTTTTGCTTGAATGGAGCTCGCAAAGGTCTTCCATGCTGCCGGTTTCCGGACGGAGATCGCTCAAAACCCATGAAAAATGAGGTGCGGAAATCTATCGGCGTATCGCCCATCGCAGGCCGATCATCGTTGCGATCCCGAGTATCGGCCAAACCGCCCAGAAGGTCCCATTCCAGGTGAGAGCATTGATGCCGATAATGCCGAGCGCCGTGATCGCGAGTGTCACCATCCTGCGGTCAAAACGCGCCTGGTCACGATTCCAGGCAAGCGCTGCAATGACGATGAGCGCAAGCAGCGGAAAGCGAGCCCAGAAAACTGCGTGCCATGTGAGGAGATTGATGCCGACGACTACAGCGGCGATGACGCCGAGCACGCTGAACAGCCTTCGGCCGTAGCCGGCAGCCGGTCTTGCCTCGGCCATGACCTGGGCCGCCGGCTGGGGCCGAACGGAAGCGGGACGTTCCGCAGGCTGCGCCTCGTCGCCTCCGTCGCCGATCTTGACCGCATAGCTCGGCACGCCCTCGTCGACGTTCTTCACCGTCAGCGGCCCGAGAAACTCGAAACCAACCGCCACCTTGTTGCGCACCTGGTCGTAGACGGTACTCGAAATGACGATGCCGCCGGGCGAAGCCGACGTCTGCAGCCGCGCGGCAATATTGACGCCGTCGCCATAAATGTCGTCACCTTCGACGATCACGTCGCCGAGATTGATGCCGATGCGGAAGAGCATGCGTCCATTGCTCGGGCGGCCGGCATTGAAACCGGCGAGTTCGTTCTGGGTATCGACGGCCGCACGCACCGCTTCGACGACGCTCGGAAACTCGGCGATCAGTCCGTCGCCCCAGGTATTGACGACGCGGCCGCCGTGGCTCTCGATCAAATGTGCCATCGCGTCGCGGCAGCGCTTCAGCGTCGCAAGCGTCCCCTCCTCGTCGGCCCCCATCAGCCGTGTATAGTCTTGCACGTCAGCACAGAAGATCGTCGTCAGCTTCCGCCGCGTTTCACTCATTGTCACTCGCCTTTGCGCTATCCCGAAAGGTCGCTGCAAGGTGGAATTGGGTTGAGTGGAGACCAATATGAACGATTGCAGCGGCGGTAAATTACGCAGCCTTTGTGTTTGTTGCCATCGATAATTGCCGATCGCCGCCGGATGCGGACAAAAGGATGACGCGTACGACGCGCTTTAGCCCGGCACGTCGCAAGAAACCTGGATCATTGAACGATCTTGCGTGGGCTCGCCGTATGTTCCTTCGCCACGGTGCTCGAGCCGTCGATTTCCTGAAGCAGCACGTCGTAGCCCCAGAGATCGGCGAGATGTTGCAGGACGAGCTTCGTGTCGCCTTCCTGCAGATAGCAGCCGTTCATGACGATATGCTGCAGCAACAGACGGCGGTCGCCGGCGAGGTCGACATCGACGATATCGATTGCCGGATCGGTCCAGCCGATATCGTATTCGCGGGAGAGCTGGCGGCGAATGCGCAGATAGCCGCGCTCATTGTGAATTGCCGAAACCAGCACACCTTCGGTCTGTTCCGGGTCGTCGTAGAGATGGAACAGCCGCAACCGCCGGATCAGATTCGGGCTCAGGAACTGGCTGATGAAACTTTCGTCCCGGTAATTTGCCCAAATGTCGCGCAGGACCCCCATCGCGTCGCCGCGTCCCGCAATATCGGGAAACCATGCCCGGTCCTCTTCCGTCGGCTTCGTGACGATCCTCTCGATGTCCTGCATCATCGCAAAACCAAGCGCATAGGGATTGAAGCCCGAGAACCGCCGATCGTCGTAATTTGGCTGGAAGACGACATTGGCGTGCGACTTCAGGAATTCGAGGAAATTCCCGTCGCTGATCTGCCCCCGCTCGTGAAGCCGGTTCATGATTTGATAATGGACGAAGGTGGCGGTTCCCTCATTCATCACCTTGGTCTGCCGCTGGGGATGGAAATATTGCGCGACATGGCGGACGATACGAAGGATCTCGCGCTGCCACGGCTGCAGTCGGGGCGCGGATTTCTCGAGAAAATAGAGGATGTTATCCTGCGGAAGGCCGAGCGCGGCGCGCCGCTTTTCCAAGCCTATGTCACCCGCCTTCTTTGCCTTGCCGACGGGAACTGTGCGCCACAGGTCGTTGAACATCTGCTCCTCGTGGGCGCGACGCTCCTGTTCCCGCTTCTCCTCCTGGCGAAGGTCGATCGTGGTCTTGCCGGCATATCGATGCACCCCATGCGACATCAGCGCATGCGCCGCATCGAGAGTTCTTTCGACGGCCGTCTCGCCGTAACGCTCTTCGCAGCGAGTGATATAACCCTTGGCGAAATCAAGATAATCGAGAATTCCCTCGGCATCGGTCCAAAGCTTGAAGAGATAGTTGTTCTTGAAGAAGTGATTGTGGCCGAAGGCCGCATGGGCGATGACGAGCGTCTGCATCGTCGCCGTGTTTTCCTCCATCAGATAGGAAATGCAGGGAGAGCTGTTGATGACGATCTCGTAGGCAAGGTCGCGCATCCCGCGGCGGTAGAAGGTTTCATGATGCGCAAAGTGTTTTCCAAAGGACCAATGGCGGTAAAAGAGCGGCATGCCGGTCGAGGAATAGGCATCCAACATCTGCTCCGAGGTGATGACTTCGATCTGATTCGGATAGACATCGAGGCCGAGTCCACCGAGCGCGATCTCCTCGCACGCATCGTGGATGCGCTGCAGCGTTGCAAAGTCCCAGTCGGCCCCCTCGAACAGGAGCCGCTCTCTTGGCCTCACCGTCATGGTCATGGCGTCACCTTCGACTGTGCGTCACGTTTCTGGAAGAGATCGTGGAAAACAGGGAATATTTCGCTTCGCCGGCAGACCTTGCGCATCGAAAGCGGCAGCGGTTCGGAACGGATCCCGTCATAGAGCATCCAGAGGGGCGACCGCGATACTGAAGAATCACCCCCTTCCTCGCCGACCTCGATATAGGCAAAATACTGGCACAGCGGCAAAATCTCGCGCAGCAGCTGCCCGGTCAGATTTCCGTCCGAATGGGCGTTGTCACCGTCCGAGGCCTGGGCGCCATAGATATTCCACTCCGCCGGGTCGAAACGCGCCGCAATGATCGCCCGCATGGCGGCAAGCGCACTCGACACCAGCGTGCCGCCCGTCGCCGGACCGTAGAAGAAGGTTTCCTCATCGACCTCCTCTGCCCTGTCGGTATGGCGGATGAAGACGATTTCCACTTTCTTGTAGCGTTTCGACAGGAAAAGGTAGAGCAGCAGGTAGAACCGCTTCGCAAGGTCCTTCATGTGCTCCGACATGGAGCCCGAGACGTCCATCAGGCAGAACATCACCGCTTTGGCGACAGGCTTCGGCTCGTTTTCGAAGCGGCGATAGCGCACGTCAAGCGGATCGATATAGGGAATGCGCCGGCTTTTTTCCGTCAGGGATTTGAGTTTTGCCTCAAGCGCCAGACGATTTACCTCGTCCTCGCATTCCTCGATCTGCCGCTTCAGGGCTTCGATTTCTTCGCGGCGTGGGCGGCCGAGCGCAACGCGGCGCATCATTGCCAGCTTCGTTGTGCGGCCGACGGCAATATTGGAGGGCGACCCTGATACGGAATAGCCGGCCCGGAACGGAGTTTCCTCCTCGGTTTCGGCTAGACGCCGCTTGGCGAGGTCTGGCAATTCGAGGTCGTCAAGGAACACATCGAGGAATTCCTCCCGCGTCAGTACGAAGCGGAAGCCGTCCTCACCGTCGCCTTCGCCTGCATCTTTTGGTTTTCCACCCTTCCCGCCCGGCGGCCGCGGAATGATGTCTCCTTCGACGAAGGCCCGGTTCCCGGGCAGGATGTGATCGGCGATGCCGCCTTCACCCCGTCGAAAACTCGGTTCGGCCATCCCATCGATCGGCAGGCTGATCTCCCCGCCGTCGAGCACATCTCGAATGTTTCGATTTTGCAGAGAGCGTTTGACCGCCTGCTGCACGGCTCCTTTCATGCGTCGAAGGAACCGCTGACGATTTTCCAGACTTTTACCGCGCGGATTTAGCCGCCGGTCGACAATGTGCATAATGGCTCCGCATTAACTTGCCTGTTTGACGCGCATGTACCATTCGACAAGGCGCCGAACCTGCCGCTCGGTGTAACCTCGCGCGGCCATGCGCGAGACGAATTCACTGTGCTTCTTCTCGGTTTCCGAATCCTTCTTCGATCCGAACGAAATGACCGGCAAAAGATCCTCAACCTGCGAGAACATACGTTTCTCGATGACTTCCCGGATTTTCTCGTAGCTCGTCCATGACGGATTTTTTCCGCCGTTTGCGGCACGCGATCTCAACGAGAACTTGACGATCTCGTTGCGAAAATCCTTTGGATTGGCGATTCCCGCCGGCTTTTCGATTTTCGTCAACTCCTGATTGAGGAGTTCGCGGTCGAGAAGCTGACCAGTATCGGGATCCTTGAAGTCCACATCTTCGATCCAGGCATCGGCATAGTCTACATAGCGATCGAACAGATTCTGTCCGTAGTCCGCATAGGATTCAAGATAGGCCTTCTGAATTTCATTGCCAATGAACTCTGCGTAGCGTGGCGCAAGATCGGCCTTGATGAATTCCAGATAACGCTTCTCCACATCGTCGGGAAATTGCTCGCGACGGATCGCCTGTTCCAGAACATACATCAGATGGACGGGATCGGCGCCGATATCGGTGGTGTCGTGATTGAAGGTGGAGGCGAGCACTTTGAAGGCGAAGCGCGTCGATATCCCATCCATGCCTTCGTCGATCCCGGCTGCATCCCGGTATTCCTGAACGCTGCGGGCGCGCGGATCGCTTTCCTTCAGGCTTTCGCCGTCATAGGTGCGCATCTTCGAGAAGAAGGTCGAGTTCTCATGCTTGCGCAGGCGCGAAAGGACGGAAAAACGCGCCAGCATTTCAAGCGTTGCCGGTGCGCATGGTGCGTCCACGAGTTCCGATCCCTCGATCAGCTTTTCGTAGATCCTCTGTTCCTCCGTCACCCGAAGGCAATAGGGCACCTTGATCACGCAGATACGGTCGATGAAGGCCTCGTTGTTTTTGTTGGCCTTAAAGGTCTGCCACTCCGCCTCGTTCGAATGCGCAAGGACGATGCCGGAGAAAGGTATGGCGCCGATATTTTCGGAACCGATATAGTTGCCCTCCTGCGTTGCCGTCAGCAACGGATGCAGCATCTTGATCGGCGCCTTGAACATCTCGACGAATTCGAGAATGCCCTGGTTGGCGCGATTGAGCCCGCCGGAATAGCTGTAGGCATCGGGATCGTTCTGGGAGTAGGTTTCCAGCTTGCGGATGTCGACCTTGCCGACCAGCGAGGAGATGTCCTGATTATTCTCATCGCCAGGCTCGGTCTTGGCAATTGCGATCTGGCGCAATCGCGAAGGTTGTATTCTGACGACGCGGAATCGGGAGATATCGCCTCCAAAATCGTCGAGTCGCTTCAAGCACCACGGGCTCATCAATCCGTGCAGACGCCGCAACGGAATTCCGTACTGCTCCTGCAGCAGCGAGCCCATCGTCTCCGGATCGAAGAGGTTGAGCGGGCTTTCGAACACGGGGCTGATCTCGTCACCCGCCTTCAGAACGTAGATCGGATGAACCTCCATCAACTGCTTCAGCCGCTCCGCCAGCGACGACTTTCCGCCGCCTACCGGACCGAGCAGATAAAGAATCTGCTTGCGCTCCTCGAGCCCCTGCGCCGCATGCCGAAAGAACGAGACGATGCGTTCGATTGTCTCTTCCATGCCGTGAAAGCCCGCAAAGGCGGGATAAACCCGGATGGTCCTGTTCATGAAGATTCTGCCCAGGCGCGCGTCCTTGGCGGTGTCCACCATCTGCGGTTCGCCTATCGCAGCGAGCAGACGCTCGGTCGCGTTGGCATAGGCGATCGGCTCGGTTTTGCAGAGATCGAGATATTCCGAAACCGACATGTCGGTTTCGCGGCGCGCTTCATAACTGCGTGTGAACGCATCGAATACGGATTCACTCAGCATGGGACCTCCATTAAGGTTATGCCGTAGGCTCTAAGCCGTATAACCATCGAGATGGCCACGGCGTTCCTAAGAATCAATAGTTTCGTAGGTATATTCGACGCTGACCGGCCGTTTGTGGCAATGCACAAAATTGTGCATGCACCGGTATTTTTTTTACTCTGCGAAACTGTTTCTCATTGTAGTTGAGAGAAGGGGCATTGCGATATCAGCACATTTAGCGACGTGACATGAATGTCAAAAAGGTGTGCAATGGCGCCCGTGATTCGAGCCGTGGAAATCGGCGATTGGCCGCCGGTGAGAGCAAGCCGGCCTCAGAGCGGGGCAGCCATCGCGGTCCCGCAGGATGGAACCGGGCGAACGTCACCATCCGCCCGGTATAATTCGATCATACGCTTCCGGCGCTTTTACCGGTTGAACGCCTTCTCCAGCGCAGCCACATCGATCTTGACCATGCCGAGCATGACTTCGGTGACGCGCCTTGCCCGCTCGCGATCTTCGTCGGCGATCATCTCGGATAGAGCGCGTGGCACGATCTGCCAGGAAAGCCCCCAGCGGTCCTTCAGCCAGCCGCAGGCCTCCGGCGTGCCGCCATTGGCGAGGAAAGCATCCCATATCCGGTCGATCTCCGCCTGACTTTCCAGAAGGATCGCGATCGAAAAGGAATGATTGAAGTTGTCAAGCGGACCGGCCTTCATCGCCAGGAAGGCCTGGTCGCCAAGCGTGAACTCAATCAACTCGACGCTGCCGGGAGGGCCGCTCGGCGTTTCCGCCGGAAGTATGGTGGTGCGGCCGATCCTGGAATCGGGAATGATCGACACGTAGAATTCGACGGCTTCGCGCGCCTGCTCCGCGAACCAGAGATTTGAAATGACCCTCGGCATGGACAGCCTCCTTCTTGACGAGTATCCGGACTTCTGTCCGATGCTTCGAGGACGTCTGGGCGGCGTCCGTTCCGACAGGCTGTAATCGGATTTTTTTTGGCGCACCCGCACGACGATCGCAGCCGCACCCGCGATGGCCTCGCCGCCCGGCACCCCTGCAATAGCGGTGATTCGGGAATGAAAGCAGAACATCTTTTCTGGTCTTTCCTTCCCGAATCACTACATTACGCGCCATGAGCAATAGTTTCGACGATATTCCCTTCTTCGACGAAGAGCCGGGCGAAGTGGCGCGCAAGCCGCAGCCGCCCGTCGCAGCAGCCGGAAGACCCGGCGCTGGCGGCGGCATCGCCGCCCGCGCCATGGCGGCGCGCGACGGCGGCAAGCGGCCGGATTATCTCGCGGGGCTCAATCCCGAGCAGACCGAAGCAGTCGAAACACTTGAAGGTCCTGTCCTCGTGCTCGCAGGCGCCGGCACCGGAAAGACACGCGTACTGACGACACGCATCGCCCATATCCTCAATACCGGCCGCGCCTTTCCTTCGCAGATCCTCGCCGTCACCTTTACCAACAAGGCCGCGCGCGAGATGAAGGAGCGCATCGCCCTGCTCGTCGGCGGCGCCGTCGAAGGCATGCCCTGGCTCGGCACCTTCCATTCGATCGGCGTCAAACTGCTGCGCCGCCATGCCGAGCTCGTCGGCCTCAGTTCCGATTTCACCATCCTCGACACCGATGACGTCGTCCGCCTGATCAAGCAGCTGATCCAGGCCGAAGGCCTCGACGACAAACGCTGGCCGGCCAAGCAGTTCGCCGGGATGATCGACACCTGGAAAAACAAGGGCCTCGGCCCGGCGGATATTCCCGAAGGCGACGCCCGAGCCTTTGCCAATGGCCGCGGCCGCGATCTCTATTTCGCCTATCAGGCGCGCCTGTCGACGCTCAATGCCTGTGATTTCGGCGACCTGCTGATGCATCCGATCGCGATCTTCCGCAAGAATCCGGATCTCCTGAAGGAATATCACGGCCGCTTCCGTTATATCCTCGTCGACGAATATCAGGATACCAACACGGCCCAATATATGTGGCTGAGGCTGCTGGCCCAGCGCAGCAAGGGCGAGCCGCAGAATGTCTGCTGCGTCGGCGACGACGACCAGTCGATCTATGGCTGGCGCGGTGCCGAGGTCGACAATATTCTTCGCTTCGAGAAGGATTTCCCTGGCGCCAAGGTGATCAAGCTCGAGCGCAATTACCGCTCGACCGAACATATCCTCGGCGCCGCCGCTCATCTGATCGCCCATAACGAAGGCCGCTTGGGCAAAACGTTGTTCACCGATCGCACCGACCCGGATGACGTCAAGGTGCAGGTTCACGCCTCCTGGGATTCGGAGGAGGAAGCCCGCGCCATCGGCGAGGAAATCGAGCAACTCCAGCGGGGCAAGCATCTGCTGAACGACATGGCGATCCTCGTACGCGCCTCCTTCCAGATGCGCGAATTCGAAGATCGCTTCGTCACCCTTGGCCTCAACTACCGCGTCATCGGCGGCCCGCGCTTCTACGAGCGCCTCGAAATCCGCGATGCCATGGCCTATTTCCGGCTCATCGCACAACCGGCGGACGACCTCGCCTTCGAACGCATCATCAACACGCCGAAGCGCGGCCTCGGCGATACCACGGTGCGTGCGCTGCATGACTATGCCCGCGCCCGCGACATCCCCATGCTGGCGGCGGCCGCCGACATCATCGAAACGGACGAGCTGAAGCCGAAGGCGCGCAAAGCCCTCTTCGACGTGATTCAATCTTTCCGCCGGTGGCAGGAACTGCTTGAAAACACACCGCATACGGAACTTGCCGAACAGATCCTCGAAGAGTCCGGCTATACCGACATGTGGAAGAACGACAAGAGCGCCGAAGCGCCCGGCCGCCTCGAAAACCTGAAGGAACTGATCCGCTCGATGGAGAGCTTCGAGTCGATGCGCGGCTTCCTCGAGCACGTCTCCCTGGTCATGGATGCAGAGACCAACGAGAACCTCGACGCCGTTTCGATCATGACGCTGCATTCGGCCAAGGGCCTGGAATTTGATACCGTCTTCCTGCCCGGCTGGGAGGAAGGCCTGTTCCCGCACCAGCGTTCACTCGATGAAAGCGGCCGCGCCGGCCTGGAAGAAGAACGACGACTGGCTTATGTCGGCATCACCCGCGCCAAGCGCCGCTGCCACATCTGGTTCGTCTCCAACCGCCGCATCCACGGCCTCTGGCAATCGACGCTGCCCTCGCGTTTCCTTGACGAGCTGCCGGAAACCCATGTCGAGGTCGCCGAGATGGAGCAGAGCTACGGCGGTTACGGCCGCGGCGGCTACGGCCAGTCCCGCTTCGACAAGGCCGAACCCTTTGCCAACTCCTATTCCACGCCCGGTTGGAAACGCGCCCAGGCCAACAAGACCGACGCCACGCGCGACAACTGGGGCACCCGCTCCGGCCACGCCGTCGAACGCATCGGCTATGGCGAAAGCGGCCCGAAGGGACGCACGATCGACGGCGAGCTGGTGGCGAAGTCGACCTCGTCGCAGCCGTCGCGCTTCACCCTCGGCGATCGCGTATTCCACATGAAATTCGGCAATGGCAACATTACCGGCATCGAAGGCAACAAGCTGACGATCGACTTCGACCGTGCGGGGCAGAAGCGGGTGCTGGACGGTTTCGTCGAGCGCGTCTGACCGCGCGACGACACCGCGCGAACAGTCACCCAAACATCCGCATGCTGCTGAGCCCGAGGATGTCGTTCAGCAGGGCGATCCCCATTCCGATGGCAACGATCGACAAGCCGATCAGGAACAGCCGGCGCGCCCGGTCGTATTTGACAGCGAGCAGCGAATCTCGCGCCAAAAGATCGGCAAACACCTTCACCTGAATGGCGATGCCGACGGTCAGGAATGACATCGGCAGCAGATCGACGCGGCTCCAGTCATTCGGGTTGGAAACCCACAGACTGATGAAGTTGAGCGAGAAACCAAGGATGATTCCGGTTGCCGTTAACGATCCGTTGCGGAAGGTTGCATCGATCTTTTCATCTGTCTGGGCTTCGGACATGGTCTCCGTCTCGGCTTGCTGCTCGGGCAAGAAAGGCAGAAATCGGGGCGGCCGGCAAGGCCGCCCGGCAAGGCCGGCCTCTTTGCCAGACGCAACCGGCACCTATCGCATTGGTTGAATTAACGAATTCTTTTCCGGCGACTGCTAGCAACAGTGACAGAATTAACGCTTGCATGCGGGCTCCGGGGAATTCACTAGTTGATGCATTCGGTGCACTTGGCATTTGCATTGCCATAACGCGAAGGGATTGGCCTTGATGAAAGCGCTCCTGCTCGTCGATATCCAGAACGGCTTCTGTCCGGGAGGAAACCTGCCGGTGCCGGACGGCGACAAGGTCGTTCCCGTCGCAAACAGGCTGATCGACAGCGGCAAATACGATCTGATCGTCGCCTCCCAGGACTGGCATCCGCCGGGCCACGGCAGTTTCGCCTCCGCCCATCCGGGCGCCGTCCCCTTCGAGATGGGCGAACTCTCTGGCAAGCCGCAGATGATGTGGCCGGACCACTGCGTCCAGGGCACGCTCGATGCCGAACTGCATCCCGCGCTCCAATCCGAAGAGATCGACCTGATCCAGCAGAAGGGCGAGAATCCCAAGATCGACAGCTATTCGGCCTTTCGCGATAATGACCGGGATGCCTCGACCGGCCTTTCCGACTTCCTCGAAGACCAGGGCGTCACCGATCTCGATGTCTGCGGCCTCGCCACCGATTACTGCGTCAAGTTCTCCGCGCTCGATGCGCTGGAAATGATGCCGGGCATACGGGTGCGCTTCATCGAGGACGCCAGCCGCGGCATCACTCCCGAAGGCGTCGCCGCCGCCATCGACGAGATGCGGGCGCATGGCATCGCGATTATCGACAGCGCCAAGGCTCTGGCCGGCTAACTCACGCTAAAAATAACGCGGGGATGTCGGAACGGCTCACGCCCATCCGTCCTTGGCTCTGAACACGCCAACCATGGGAGCCGATAGATGAGAAAGCTTGTGACCGCAGCCTTTGTGAGCCTGGATGGCGTAATGCAGGCGCCCGGTGCGCCTGAGGAGGACCCGACCGGCGGCTTCACCCTTGGCGGCTGGACCGCCAACTACTGGGACGAGACGATGGGCCAGTTCATGGATGGGATCTTCACCGATCCGTTCGCCCTGCTGCTTGGCCGCAAGACCTACGAGATCTTCGCCGCCCATTGGCCCTATGTCGACGAAGACGATCCCATCGGCAAAGCCTTCAGCGCCGCGACCAAATATGTCGCGACCACCTCGAAAGAGCCGTTCACCTGGGAAAATACCATTGCGCTGCGCGGCGATGTCGCCGCCGAAATCGCTCGGTTGAAGCGGGAGGACGGCCCCGATCTCCTGACGCAGGGCAGCAGCGGCCTCGTGCAAACCCTGCTGGCGCATGACTTGATCGACGAACTCCGGCTCCTGACCTTCCCATTGATCCTCGGTCCCGGCAAGCGTCTGTTCGGCCATGGCACCAAGCCGGAAGCGCTGAAGCTCACCGCCAACTCGGTATCGACGACCAGCGTCATCATGAGCGTCTACGAGCGTGCCGGCGAGGTCAAACCCGGCAGCTTCGCGATGGCCGAGCCCTCGCAGGCCGAACTCGCACGCCGCGCGCGGATGAAGCGCGAGGGCTGAGAAGCGCGGACGAGTGAAAGAGCGAAGGCCAGGCTGCTGTCTGGCTTCTTATTTCAAGACATAAGCGTCGTAACTCTCATCGCTTCCGACAGCCGGGCCGAAGCGTTTGATGAGCTCTGTCGCGCTTTGGAAAGCCGAAATATCCTCAGGCGTCAGAGACAGCCGCCAAACATAGCTTTCACGCAAGGAGACCGCAGCGGTGATCTGATCGAGCCGCTGCGAAAGAAGGATGATAACGGGCACCTTCTCACTCTGCCGCAATCGGCGTGCCGATTGGAGGATGTCGGCAAGGCTGAGCGAAAGCCGTGCGTTACGGGTATATCGCACGATTGCGCCGAACCGCTCCTCCCGCAAAAGATAGGTGCGGTTGGAAACGTAGTAAGGCAGAGCTTCGACGAGATAATCGGGATCCGCCATGATGATCGCATCCTTGAGCTCGGGGCGTGATTGCATGAACGCACCGAAATCCTTGCTCCGGCTGAAAGGTATTTCGGCCACGAAGGTCCGATTGACCTTTTCGACAGCGGACACGACCTGCAGCGCCAGCAGTATCATGAAGCACAGACGGCCGAACTTTACGATGCGGCCGGCCGCCGTCGCGCCGGCAACGCCCGCCCTGTCACGCTGCATGTCTGTGGTCAAGGCGGTCATCGCGATCATGAAAACCAGCCAGAGCGCCTGATGTCTGTATCCGCCCGGATAGACCAGCGTAAACAGCAGCGAGAGCCCTAACAGCACCAGCGCCGCTGCGATCATGGCCGCGCGCCGGTTCGCCATCCCCAGCAGGCTGCCGTAGATCAGCACCGACATCAAAGCTGCGAAGATGCGGAAAGCCAACGGATCGGCCACCATCAGTCCGAGAATACTGTCGGGATAGAACGACAGAAATTGCGAACTGGCCGGCGCAAGGGCACGAAGGGCGAGCAAAGCGAAATTCTCGCCGCTGATGTCGTTCTGCCCTGTATCGTTGAAGGTCGGATAGACCGTGAGGAAACACAGAACAACTCCAACCGCGGCCAAGACTGCGGCTGTCGCAAAGCCGCGATACTCCCGTAAAGGAGACCTTGGCCGCGCCAGAACCAAATCAAAAAACCAATAAGCCAGGAAGCCGCCGACAAGGACCACCGAATGCACATTGGTGTTTGCCAGCAAGGCAAACAGCAGGCCGTTCCATATGCCGTTGCGCACTCCCTTCTGCCACGTCAGGACGATCACAAAGACCATCAGCATGCTGATGCCGTAGTTTCGCGACATCGCGGCGTATTCGAAAACCGAAAAACTGCCGAACAGCGACAGCAGCATGATGGAAAGAGGCAGCTTCAGCCTGAAGACGAGAAGATAGGCCGCAGCCGCCGCAATCGTCAACGCCACGACTTTCAGAACGACGGGTGAGCCTACCAACACATGGGCGGCGCGCAGAAGGATATACCAGATGGCAGGATGGCCCTCGCCATGCATCTGGCGAAGCATATCGGCGAAATTGTCTCCCTGTAGGGCCAGCGACAATGCGCGAACTTCGTCACGCCAGACGGTTTCGGACCAGCAGAGCGCGGACGCTAGTGCGAGCCAGACGAAGAAGATCAACGCCTTGCCGAGCTTCGCGAAACGAGGTTCATCAACAATGGAGACGATCGAGGCCAAATGACACGCAACCCGGTGAATGAAAGCGTGACGACCCTATCGGCCGGGACATAATTTGGCGTTAAATGAACGCTCCGATTTGATTTACAGGCACTAGGATTTTTCCTCCCTCTCGAGAAGATGGATGTCCTCGGCCACGTCTTCCATTCTCTTCAACAAGGCTGCCTGAGCATCTCTCAGGCCGCGATTATAGATGTAAGGCCCGATCTCCTCGGTGAAGAAATCGAGCAGGAATTCGGCCGGCAAGGCGCCGATGGGGTCGAGTTCCCGGTCGAAATAGGCGCGGATGCGCGAAACGATTTCAGCCTTTTCTTCCTTCGAAAACTCGATCTTCTTCATGAGGTTCTCTCCGTCGGATGCAATCAGGCCTTTGATGCTTCAGCGAAATCGATCGGTCAATCAATGAAATTCAATTGCCGTGACAGGTCTTAGCCCATAAGTGAAACCTGAATTTCCAACAGGATCACCCACATGAATCGCGCCGACTTTGTTGAAGGTTTGCGGGGCGGCTCCGCCGTTGCGCTGGCATCGGCGCCCTTTGGCGCGTTGTTCGGGGCGCTCGCGGTCGAAAACGGCATGTCGCTCTCCGAGGTCGCCTTCATGAGCGCCACGGTCTATGCTGGCGCCAGCCAGATGGTCGGCATCGAACTCTTCGGCCAGAATGTCCACGCCTGGCTGATCGTGTTGTCGATTCTCGCCGTCAATTTCCGCCACGTGCTCTATTCGGCGGCCTTGGCGCGCTACATCGGCCATTTCACGCCGCTCCAGAAATTCTTCACCTTCTTCCTGCTCGTCGATCCGCAATTTGCCGAAGCGGTGAAGCGCAGCGAGGCCGGCAAACCGCTGACCTTTGCCTGGTATTTCGGCTTCGGCATCATCATCTACATTCCCTGGGTGCTGATCAGCGTCGCCGGTGGAATGCTCGGCGGCTTCATCGGCAATCCCAAGGCGATCGGCCTCGATATCCTGCTGCCGGCCTATTTCCTCGGCATCGTCCTCGGCTTCCGCAAGCGAGATAATTTCCTGCCCGTGGCGCTCGTCAGCGCGGTGGCATCCGTGGTCGCCTACCGTTATGTCGGCTCGCCATGGCATGTCAGCCTGGGTGCGGCCGCCGGCATCGCGCTGGCTGCCCTGCTGCCGCTGCCGCGCGAGGTGCCGGATCTCGAAGCCGACGCCCTTCAATCCGAAGTGCACGAGGTCTGAGCCATGGAATTCGATCTTCACATGGCGCTCGTCATCCTCGCCGCAGCAGTCGCCACTTTCGCCACCCGCATCGGCGGCTATATCCTCATCACCCGAATGAAGAGCATTCCCCCGCGCATGGAAGCGGCGCTGAATGCCGTGCCGGCCGCCGTGCTGACGACGCTGGTCGCGCCTGCCTTCTTCATCGGCGGCTGGGAATCGAAACTCGCGCTGATCGTTGCCCTTTTTGTCGGCCTGCGCATTTCCCACACATGGATGCTGGTCGCCGCCTGGGCTGTCGTGATGGGATGGCGCTATACGATCGGCGCTTGAGCCCGCTTGCGCCTCAAAGATGCGCGGCCGTGCAGCCCGAAGGCAATGCTCCGCCGCCTCTTTCCTAATATTCGAGCGGCAGCGTCGCGTTCTCGAGCCACGCCCTGACGTCGTGATCGTGGATGAGCGGCATCAGCGCCTCGCATGTGCGGCGGTGATAGTCGTTGAACCAGTGCAGCTCATCATGGGTCAGAAGCTCGGGAATGACGAGGCTGCGGTCGATCGGGCAGAAGGTCAGCGTCTCGAAGCCGAGCATGGCCACGTCGCCGCCTTCGATCTCCTCGGCGCCGCGCACGTAGATCAGGTTTTCGATGCGGATGCCGAAGCTGCCCGGCCGGTAATAGCCCGGCTCATTCGAAAGGATCATGCCGGGCAGCAGCTCTTGCGTCGAAAGTCTGGAGATGCGCTGCGGCCCCTCATGTACCGAGAGATAAGAGCCGACGCCATGGCCCGTGCCATGAGCGAAGTCGGCCCCTGCCCGCCACAATGCGATGCGCGCCAACGGATCGAGGTCACAGCCGCGCGTGCCCTTGGGAAAGCGCGCCGTGCTGATTTGTATCATCCCTTTCAGCACCAGCGTGAAGAAGCGGCGATGCTCCTCCGAAACCGCGCCGATGCCGACGGTGCGGGTAATGTCCGTCGTGCCGTTGATATATTGCGCACCGGAATCGATCAGGAAGAGTTCGCCGGCCTCGATCATCCGGTTGGTCTCGGTCGTCACCCGGTAATGCATGATCGCCGCATGCTCGCCGGCGCCTGATATAGTATCGAAAGAAATGTCCTTCAGCGGATTCTGCATGCTTTGGCCGACGCGGGCGCGCGCCGCTTCGAGCCGCTCGGCGGCGGCGATCTCGCTCACCGTGCCGGGTTTCTCCTGCGACAGCCAGTAAAGGAATTCCACCATCGCCGCCCCATCCTGCAGATGCGCGGCGGCCGAGCCGTTGATCTCGACATCGTTCTTCACCGCCCGCGGCAACTTGGCGGGGTCGAGACCTTCGACTGCCTCTCCACCAGCCTTGCGAATGATGTCTGCGAGCGCATAGGAAGCGATATCGGGATCGACCAGCACGCGGCCGCCATCCCTGGAAACCGCGGCCAGCCGTTCTTCCAGCGCCGAAGGCGGCAGCTGGGTGCAGATCTGGCCAAGATAGGCCTCCGCTTCGATGCCGGTCTTGCGCTTGTCAAGGAAGAGCTCTGCCCGCCCGTCGGCATGAATGATGGCGCGCGCCAAGGGATGCGGCGTATGCGGCACGTCGGCGCCGCGTATGTTGAAGGCCCAGGCGACCGAAGAGGGATCGGCAATCAGCACCGCCGCCAGATTCTTCTTCGACAGACCTTCGGCGATCGTGGCAATCTTATCGCTGGCCAAGACACCGGCCTGAGCGACATTCTGGATGGTGACAGGCCCCAGCGGCTCGACCGGCCGATCGCTCCAGAGCCTGTCGAGCGGATTGTGCGGCAGGAAGATCAGCGTCCCGCCGATCTCCGCAAGCGCCTTTTCCAGACGGCGAATCTCAGCGCCGGAGTGCAGCCAGGGATCGATGCCGAGCTTGAGACCTTTGGCGCCGTTTGCGGCAAGCCAGACGTGCGGCGGCTCGTTGACGAGATCGCCGCCTGAAAATACCGTGCCGTCGACCTGTTCGGCAAGCTGGGTGACATAGCGTCCGTCGACGAAGACGATCGCCTGCGAGCGCAGGATGAGGGCGACGCCCGCCGAACCCGTGAAGCCCGTCAACCAGGCCAGACGCTCCGAGCATGCGGGGACATATTCGCCGTTGAATTCGTCGGCGCGCGGCACGAGGAAGGCGTCGATGCCGAGCGAATCGAAAGTGGCGCGCAGTGCCGATACCCGTTCCCTGCCGAAATGCGGCGTGGAGGTGACGTCGAAGGACTGAAACATGCTGAAAACCCGAATGGTTGAGACGAATCCGGTTAATGGGATCGTGGCCATGTTAGCGAAATTTCAATCGATGGGGAGAAAAAGCGACGAAACGAGTCGAAACCCTTGGGGCCGCTCAGCATTTTGACAGAACTGTGACGGCAAAAGTTAACCTGGCACGCTTTATGCATCAGCCGCATGGCTCCCATGAGCGAAACCCACTGCCTCCGCATTTCAAAATAGCTATATAGGCGCCATCGGACGGTTCGGACGAACCAGCAAACAAAGGATTTTTTGAAATGACCGCCTCTCTCTCGCGCTTCGCATACAGCAGCCCGGTGCAGGCTGGCGAACGCCAGACCGTGCGTCACGTGATCGGCGCCCGCCGCCCGCAGAGCGAAGACAGCCTCAAGCTGCTCGGTGCCGGCCAGCGCGTCACGCGCCACCAGGGCGCCCCCAGCTACGCGTTCTAAGCCTGAACGCCTGTCCGTCTCCTCCCTCCCGGACCGGCCTATTGGAATGCAGTAGAGCCCGCTTGAGCGCTCCTCCTCCTTTGAGCTCGCGGGCACTGACCGGATAGACCGGTCCAAGGCGGTGCCACTGGCACCGCCTTTTTGTTTGAGCGCCAGAAAGCGGTTCCGTTTCGATGGAGCGCAAACCTCTCCGCTCGCTCATTCCTGTGCTCGTCACAGGAATCCGGTGCGGCCAAGTCGTTGGGCGCGGACGACTCTCTCCAAAATATAATGAGTCATTCACCGCGCGGACGTGCGGTGGCTGGATCCCTGTGACAGGCAAAGGCATGAGGGGCGCCCTGAGCAAGCGTGCAGCAGGCCGAGCCCTCACCTAATGCAGAACTCAAGGCCGATCAAAATGGATCGTCACCCAACCGTTCCGCCAGATCGTCCTGACGTGCCGGAGCCTCGCACCGCTATAGGCGGCGATCACCTTCCATCGCTGCGCGGCCAGAATCCCCGAAAGAATCACCGAACCACCCGGCGCAAGATGGGCGGCAAGTTGCGGCGCCATGCGGATCAGCGGCCGGGCGAGGATGTTGGCGATGATGAGGTCAAAGGGACCATGCTCGGAAAAAGCAGTCGAGTGAAAGCCTGGCGCGGTTCTGGTGACGATGCCCGAGGCGATGCCGTTGCGGCGAACGTTTTCGGCCGCCACCCGCGTCGCGATCGGGTCGATGTCGGTGGCGAGCACCGGCATGTTCTTGAGCTTGCGCACCGCAATCGCCAGCACACCGCTGCCGGTGCCGAGATCGAGCGCGTTGCGGACGCGGCGGGATCGCACCACACGATCGATCACTTCGAGGCAGCCGGCGGTCGTGCCGTGATGGCCGGTGCCGAAGGCCTGGCCGGCATCGATTTCGATGGCGATATCGCCGGGGCGGACCTTCTCGCGGTCATGCGAGCCGTGTACCAGAAATCGCCCCGCCCTGACGGGCTTCAGTCCTTCCAGTGATTTTACCACCCAGTCGACGTCGGGGATGACCTCCCGCAGCAACTGAGCATCGGGAAAGGCGCTTTTCAGCGCCGTCTCGACGCGGGAGCGCACCTGCGCCTCGTCCTCGGCCATCATGTAGACGGAGGCTTCCCAGATATCCCTCTTCTCGTCGACCTCGGTGGTTCCGATGGCAAAGTCTTCCTCGCCGAAGACTTCGGTGAGGAGATCGAGGATTTGTTCGGCCTGACTTTCGGTCGTCGACACGTAAAGGCGGATTTCACTCACGATACGCGGTCTTTCCGGTTTCCGTTGCCCGCCATCGGTCGAGTCAACGCTCCATCACGCTGAAACCATCACCCTTTGTTGACGAGATTCTCCAGCTTCTTTACCGCCGTGTCCGGGTTTTCGCCATAGGCGATCGTTCCGGAAAACCGTCCGGCCGAATCGAGCAGGAAAACCGAGGCGGTATGATCCATCGTATAGTCGCCATTCGGATCCTTCTCATCGACAGGCACCTTCTTGGCATAGACGCGAAACCCCTTGATGACGTCGGCGATCTTCTCGGGCGGGCCTGAAATGCCGGTGATACGCTTGGACACGTTGGAGACGTACGCGTTCATGATTTCGGGCGTGTCGCGCTCAGGATCGACGGTCACGAAATAGGCCTGCAGCTTGGTTCCGTCCGGATCGACCTTCTCCAGCCAGCCGTTCAGCTCGAACAACGTCGTCGGGCAAACTTCCGGGCAATGGGTAAAGCCGAAGAACAACGCCGTCGGCTTGCCGCGCAACGCCTGTTCGGTGATCGGCTGTCCGCTTTGAGAAACGAGCGTGAAAGGCACGCCGAAGGGTGCTTCCGCCACGACGTCCCCCGACTTCTTGGAATAACTAACTGCGCCGAGAACCCCGGCAAGTATCAGAACACCGACCCAGACGGCGATGCGGAATGTCTTCATGGCGTGATCCTCGATCGGGCGGATGTGCCGCCCGCCCCTGCCGTGATTATCGTCTCGGCCGTAGGCGCGCAATTCAAGAATATGTTTTTTGACCCGTGATTAATTGTCTCACGAACCGCAGCCGTCGATCAATCGAAAGTCGGCCCGCCAGAATTGACGTTTCTCAAAAAAGCATTGCACTTGAACGACTTGCCTTCTGCCCGAACCGACGATCTCACGATAAACATCGTTAGGAAAGACTTAAGCCGTGAGATCTATATTTAGCAGTGCGTGCGGCGCACTTGTGCCGTTCTGACATGATGTCTGCCGCGTGGCAAAAAACCCCGGACCTCCGCATGAAAGTTGGGAAACATGAACCCAAGCGGTTTATACGAGGTCTTTTCATGACGAATTCAGCAGTGCGTAAGAGCCTCTCGGTCAGCCAGCGGCTCTGGACGCTCGGCGGCGCGGCCTTCATCGGTTTCGGCACAATGCTCGGCATCGGCTGGTACGAAAATATGCGGGTCGACGCCAGCTTGCGTCGCGCCGGCGACATCCAGACGAGCGTCAATCATATCGATGACATGCGGGTTGCGAACTTGACGATGGTTCTAGCCGCCATGGACATCATCGTCGACAAGGACGACAAAGTGGTGGAGCCGACACGCATTAAGCTGATCGGCGATTCCCTCGCCGCCCTTACCAGCGGCTCGAAGGAAATGCGTCTGCTCGCCGACGAGATGAACGACGGTAATCTGCTAAAGAGCTACGACGCCGACGTCGCCGCAATGGGTAAGGCCATTCAGACCGATCTTGTCGCGCTGGTTCAGCAGGGCGCGCCTGATGCGGAATTCGACAAGATCGACGACGCGATCGACGGCGCCGGCGACGAACTGACCGCGACCCTCGACAAGCTCGCCGCTGACGGCACCATTTTCGCCCAACAGCATGTCGAGCTCGCCAACGCCGTCTCGCGGGAGGCCCTTATCCTGCAGATCGGTCTCGGTGTCTTGGCCATCCTGACAATGGGCGTCCTGCAATATGTCCATGGCGGCTCGATCCGGCGCGGCATCGGCGCCGTGCGCCAAAGCATGCAGCGCATCATGAACGGCGATCTAGCCAGCGACGTTCCGGAAAAGACCCGCGGTGACGAGATCGGAGAAATGGCCCGCGCCGCCGACAGCTTCCGCCTCGCCGCCATCGAAAAGCGCGACCTGGAAACCCAGACTGAGACCGACAGGCAACGCAGCGATGCCGAGCACCGTGCCCGCGAAGCCGCCAAGCTTGCCGATGCCGAGGCCCTCGGCGCCGCCGTCACCGCTCTCGGCGCCGGCCTCACCCGCCTGTCGGCGGGCGACGTGACCGTGACGATCGACCAGCCGTTCCGCGACGAACTGGAGCGCTTGCGCCTGGATTTCAACCAGACGACCGCGACGCTGCGCAAAGCTATGAGCGACATCGCCATCAACAGCAGCTCGATCGAGGCGAACAGCCGCCAAATGCGTGCCGCCGCCGACGATCTCGCCAAGCGCACCGAGCAGCAGGCCGCCTCGCTGGAAGAGACGTCCGCCGCCCTCGACCAGATCACCGCCACCGTTCGTAACGCCACCAACCGCGCCGAGGAAGTGGGGCACATGGTCTCCCACACCCGCGAGAATACAGCGAAGTCAGACATCGTCGTCGGTGATGCGATGGCAGCGATGGAGCGAATCGAGGGTGCCTCCCGCGAGATCGGCAAGATCATCAACGTCATCGACGAGATCGCGTTCCAGACGAACCTCTTGGCGCTCAATGCCGGTGTCGAGGCCGCACGCGCCGGCGAGGCCGGCAAGGGTTTTGCCGTTGTTGCCCAGGAAGTGCGCGAACTCGCCGGCCGTGCTGCGGGTGCTGCCAAGGATATCAAGACCTTGATCGGAAAATCCGGCGAGGAAGTGAAGATTGGCGGCGAACTGGTGACGGCCGCAGGTGAAGCGCTTCGCCAGATCGGCGAGGACGTTCTGCGCATCGACGAACATGTTAAGTCAATCGTAACCTCTGCGCGCGAACAATCGGTCGGACTGAACGAAATCAACACGTCGATCAGCCAGATGGATCAGGTCACGCAGAAGAACGCGGCCATGGTGGAAGAGACGAACGCCGCAAGCCATACGCTCGCCATCGACGCGGAAAACCTGACGCAACTGATCAAACAGTTCAAGACCGGCGAGGGCATGAGCGCCCGGCAAACGCCGCGAGAGGCAACCGCCGCCTCGCATTCGAGACCATCTCCCGCGCGCAACCTGATCGGCAAAGTCGCGGGCGCATTCAACGGCGGCGCTGCCGCCAAAGTCATCGCCTCTCCCGCCGGGGATAACTGGGAAGAATTCTGACCATGAACAACAGTGCTATCAAGCAATCGGGCGCCTACCTCGAAATCGTTTCGTTCCATCTGGGCGACCAGGAATTCTGTATCGACATCATGGCAATCCGCGAAATCCGCGGCTGGGCGCCGGTGACACCGATGCCGCATACCCCGCCCTACGTGCTGGGCCTCATCAACCTGCGCGGCGCGGTGATTCCGGTCATCGACATGGCCTGCCGCCTCGGCATGAAGATGACGGAGCCTTCCGAGCGCTCGGCGATCATCGTCACCGACATCGCCGGCAAGCTGGTCGGTCTGCTGGTCGAGCAGGTTTCGGACATGATGACCATCAAAAGCGAAGACCTGCAGCCGCCGCCGGAAATTATTCCGGAAGCCCAGCGCGCCTTCTGCCGCGGCATCGTCGCACTTGAGAAGACCATGGTCTGTTTCCTGAACCTCGATACCGTCATTGCCGACGAGCTGAATCAGGCTGCTTGATATTTGTTGGAAAATGGAATGCGAAGGTCCGGCTCGTCCGGGCCTTTTTGTTTGATGCGCCTGGCATGGTTCCGATCTTCGAAAAACCCCTCCCCACAAGGGGGAGGGACTAACCCTGTGACTCCGCTGCGCTCCTCTCGAAACATCGAAGATCTGGAGAGCCGGCGGCAGGGTAAGCCACCTCCCCCTTGTGGGGAGGGGCTTGGGGCGGGGTCTTCAGCAACGAGGACCAGATATCCGACGTGCTTAGCCCTACGGCTTCCCATTCTTCCAGGTCACGTTCTGCCCATAGAGCGGGATCGTCGAAATCGACATCTTCGCCGAGCCATCCGTCAGCTCCCGGGAATGGGCGAGGTAGATCAGAGAATCGTTCGCCTTGTCATAGATGCGGTTGACAACAAGCGTCTTCCAGATCAGCGACATGCCCTGGCGAAACACCTCGCTACCGTCCTTGGACAGGTCGATATTGCCGATCTCGATCGGCCCGGTCTGGCGGCAGGCGATGGAATTGTTGGATGGATCCTCGAACCAGTTGCCTTTCTTGAACCGGTCGATCAGGCTGCGCTCGAAATAGGTGACATGGCAGGTGATGCCCTTGACCTCGGGATCGGAGAGCGCCTCGACGATGATGTCGTTGCCGATCCAGTCGACCCCGACCTTGCCGACGACTTCAGCCGAGGCGGCGCCCGTGAAAACGGCGGCGAAGGAAAACGCGGCGAGGAAAAACGTGCGCAGCTTGGACATGGCGGCTCCCCTGGATGATCCACATCCTAGATAAGCATGCCCTCGGGCTTTGCAAGAAAGCGCCGCTGCAGGATCAGATTCAGCCTTTCCGGCACGTGCAGGGCGCATAACCGCGCGCCGTCAGCCGCCCCGGCGTCATGCCGATCAGCGCCGGGATCGCTTCCACCGCTTTCGCCTTGACCGCCTTCGCCATCTCGATGGCGGCTGCGGCGCAGACCGCCGCATCCTCGGCGGCGTTGTGGTGCATGAAGCGCAGGCCGAGATGTTCGGCGATCAGGTTCAGCCGGTGCGAAAGGAAATGCGGCCAAATCCGCTGCGCCATCTTCAGGCTGCAGAGATAGGTGAGTTCGGGATAGGATTGCCGGTAGAGATCAAGGCTCGCCCGCCAGACGCTGAAGTCGAAGGCCGCATTGTGCGCGATCATCGTCGCGCCGCTGATATCCTCATGGAACTCGTCCATCACCTCGGGAAACTCAGGCGCATCCTCGACATGCTCCGGCCGGATGCCGTGAATGGCTATGTTCATCCCGGAAAAACGCATGTCGCGCGGCCGGATCAGCCGCTCCTCGACGCGTGTCACCCTGCCCTCTTCGATCCAGGCAAGGCCGACGGAACAGGCGCTGCCGCGCTGCTCGTTCGCCGTCTCGAAATCAATAGCAATGGTCTTCAATGCTGCCTACCGAATCGTTTCCCCGGCCACTGAAATACCGCTCCGCCTGCGGTCGCGCAAATTCCACACGCCCCGTGGTTGACATTTCGGCACACATATCCAAAATTGCTACCCATGATCGGTTCCGTAATCATGGCTGCGCTCATCCATCACACCATGACCCTTGTAGGGTGCGCGGGAGCAATGGCGCGTTAGCAGCGATCCGATCATCCCGAAAACCCTGCCGAGGCGAGCAGGGGTTTCGAAACTCGGCTCTCCTCCTAAAACCCACGGAGAGCCTCCCATGTCTGAACACCAGGAGAATGAGCCCCGCGACCGAGCGCGCTTGCCGGATGGCGTCCTTGTACGCGCCGCCCGTCTTTCGGACGCGGAAGAAATGACCGATCTCATGAATCTGCCGGGCTACCGGGCCGGCACCCTGAGGCCGCCATATCAGACGATCGAAGAGGTCCGCAAGCGCATCGAAAATTCCTCGCCGGGCGCGCTCAACCTCGTCGTCACCTTAAACGGCAAGATCGTCGGCAACGGCGGCCTCCACCGACTTGCCGGCCGCAGGCAGCACGTCGCGAGCCTCGGCATGGGCGTGCACGACGACTTTACCGGCCGCGGTTTCGGCCGAATTCTACTCGGCGCGATCGTCGAGGCAGCCGACGACTGGCTTGCCGTCAAGCGGCTGGAACTGACCGTCTATACCGACAACGATGCCGCCATCGGCCTCTATGAGAAATTCGGCTTCGAGCGGGAAGGTCTGCTGAGGGCCTTCGGTTTTCGATCAGGAGAGTATGTCGACGCCTACACCATGGCGCGGCTGAGACCTTGAGCGAACCAGGCTGACGGCCCGCCGTCAGCCTCTCACCCGCTGATCAGCGCCAGCCATTCGTCCTCGTCCATCGTCTGCACGCCGAGTTCGCGCGCCTTGTCGAGCTTGGAGCCGGCGCCAGGGCCGGCGACGACGATGTCGGTCTTCTTCGACACCGATCCCGCCACCTTGGCGCCGAGGCTTTCGGCCCTCGCCTTGGCTTCGTCGCGCGTGAATTTTTCCAGCGAGCCGGTGAAGACCACGGTCTTGCCGGCGACCGGGCTTCCTGCCGTCACCGGCTGTTCAGCCTCCGCTGGCGTTACTTCATCGAGCAGGCGGCCGATCACCTCGACATTGCGCGGCTCCTTGTAGAATTCGACCATGGCGCGCGCCACGACCTCGCCGATGCCCTCGATGGCGTTGAGATCGTTCCAGGCGTCGCCGGACAGCGGTGCTGCTTCCTTCATCGCCGTCGCAAAGGCTTCGTAGGTGCCATAGGAGCGCGCCAGCAGCTTCGCCGTAGTTTCGCCGACATGACGGATGCCGAGCGCATAGATGAAGCGGTGGAGCGCAATACTGCGCCGTTCGTTGATCGCGGCATAGAGCTTGCCGACACTGACCTTGCCGAAGCCATCGATATTCTCCAGCTTGGTCAGGGAATCCTGCTGCCGCTTCTCCAGGGTGAAGATCTCGGGCGCCGTTCGGATCTGCAGAGACGGATCCTCGTTTTCGAAAAAGAAGTCGATCTGCTTCGAACCGAGCCCCTCGATATCGAAGGCGTTGCGCGAGACGAAATGCTTCAGATGCTCCGTCGCCTGCGCCCGGCAGATAAAGCCGCCGGTGCAGCGGCGCACCGAATCCATCTTGCCGGTTTTCTCGTTCACCTCGCGCACGGCATGCGAACCGCAGACCGGGCAGATCTTTGGGAATTCATAAGGCTTCACCTCGGCGAGGCGCTTCTCCATGACGACATCGAGGATCTGTGGAATGACATCGCCGGCGCGCTGGACGATGACCGTATCGCCCTCGCGGATATCGTGCTCCTCCGGCCGGATGCGCTCACCGCTATTGCCGATGCCCTTGATGTAATCCTCATTATGCAGCGTCGCATTGGTGACGACCACGCCACCGACCGTGATCGGCTTCAGCCGCGCCACCGGCGTCAGCGCGCCGGTGCGGCCGACCTGGATCTCGATCTTCTCGACCTCGGTAAAGGCCTGCTCGGCCGGGAATTTGTGCGCCGTCGCCCAGCGCGGCGAGCGGGAGCGGAAGCCGAGGCGCTGCTGCAGTTCCAGGCTGTCGACCTTATAGACGACTCCGTCGATATCGTAATCGAGATCCGGCCGCTTGAGGCCGATCTCGTCATAATGTGCCAGGATGTCGGCGACCGAATTCAGCCGCTTCATCAACGGATTGACCGGGAAGCCCCAGTCCTTGAACGTCTGCACCATGGCGAATTGCGTGTCGGCCGGCATGTCGGACATCTCGCCCCAGGCATAGGCGAAGAATTTCAGCTTGCGGCTCGCCGTCACCTTGGCGTCGAGCTGCCGGAGCGACCCGGCCGCCGTATTGCGCGGATTGACATAGGTCTGCTTGCCCTCCGCCTCCATCTGCCGGTTCAGCGCCAGGAAGTCGCTCTTGGCCATATAGACCTCGCCGCGGATCTCCACGACAGCGGGAACGCCCTTCGGCAATTGGTTGGGTATTTCGGCGATCGTCCGGATGTTGGCGGTGACGTTCTCGCCCGTGGTGCCGTCGCCGCGGGTGGCGGCCGTCGTCAGCCTGCCGTTCTCGTACCGGATCGACATGGAAAGGCCGTCGATCTTCGGTTCGGCGGTAAAGGCGATCGACTGGTCCGGCATGCGGCCGAGGAAGCGATAGACGCTGGCGACGAAATCCTGCACGTCTTCCTGCGAAAACGTATTGTCGAGCGACAGCATCGGCCGCGCATGGACGACAGGCGAGAAAGTGACCGAGGGCGCAGCACCGACCCGACGCGACGGACTGTCCTCACGGATCAGCTCGGGAAACCGCGCTTCCAGCGCATCGTTGCGGCGCTTCAGCGCATCGTAATCCGCGTCCGAGATTTCCGGCTGGTCTTTGCCGTGGTAAAGCGCGTCGTGATGCGCGATCTCCCTTGCCAGCCGCTCGAGCTCGGCAGCAGCCTCTTCGATCGTCAACGTTTCGACGGCGGAACCTTCGGTGGACATGGAACAGCACTCCGGAGAATCTGGCCAGAAATCTGCATTGTTTTTAGAGCAAAATCGCCGAATGAAAAGGGAGGTGTCATATGCTGCATCGGGAAGATTGGCCCGCTCACCTTTCCACCTTCATTCCTGTGCCTGTCACAGGAATCCAGCCACCGCGCGTCTGCGAAGGGTTGGGGGTCGGCGTTCACGCCAAACTCCATGCTCTGAACTGCATTGACACGTTTGCGCATTGCACAAGATGCGTGGCATTGGAGCAACCTACTCCCAATCCCGCGCATACGTTGAAGGCGGCGGCTCGCCAGTCGCCAAGCCAATGCCGCCGCTCGGCTTCCGTCGTCTCGGCTGTCGCCCAGATCAGGATGCGCGGGCAATCGCGCGGGAAGAGATACATGAAGTCATGATCGCCATCGATCGCCCACACGAGCGGACCGTTCAGCCATTCCCGGCCGATCGGTCGAACCGAGGGAATGAGAACAGGGCGCGGCTCGAACACCGCGATGTCGGGATCGTCGCTGAAATGGAAAAGGCGCATGGCAGCGGATCGCGTCTGATCGGTAAGATGCGCATAGCGCGAAGTACGGTGTTTGTCACGCAACGGCTTAAAATCAGATTAGGCAATCAGCCGTTACCTGCTAGCAGCCGTTTGGCGGCCGCCCTCGCCTCCTCCGTCACCGAAGCGCCGGCCAGCATGCGGGCGATCTCCTCGGTGCGGTCCTTCTGCGCCATCGTCGCAACGCGGGTCGCGATTTTTTCGGAACCCTCGGCTGCCGGCCCCTTGGAGATCAGAAGATGCGTTGCCGCCCGCGCCGCGACCTGCGGCGCGTGCGTGACCGACAGCACCTGGACCCGCTCGGACAGCCGCTTCAGCCGCTGGCCTATCGCATCGGCCACCGCACCGCCGACACCGGTATCGATTTCGTCGAAGACGAGCGTCGGGGCTGACCCGCGATCGGCGAGCGCCACCTTCAGCGCCAGCAGGAAACGGGACAGTTCGCCGCCGGAGGCGACCTTCATGATCGAGGCGGGGCGAGTGCCGGGATTGGTCTGGACATGGAACTCGACGACGTCGATGCCTTCGGGCAGCGCCTCCTGCGCATCCGTGGTGATCTCGACCATGAAACGAGCGCGTTCGAGCTTCAGCGCCGGCAGTTCGGCCATCACGGCAGCTGCCAGCGCAGTACCGGCTTGATGGCGCTTGTCGGAAAGCCAACGCGCCGCCGAGTCGTAATTCTCACGCGCCAGACCGACCTCCGCCTCCAGACGCGCAAGCCGCTCCTCGCCCGCATCGAGGTCGGAAAGATCGGCGATCATGCGCACCGCCAGCGCTGGCAATTCGGTGACGGGCACGGAATATTTGCGCGACGCGGCTCTGAGCGCGAAAAGCCGCTCCTCCACCCGCTCGAGCTCCCTGGGATCGTATTCGGTCTTGCGCAGGGCTGCCTCGACTTCCATCTGCGCGTTGGAAAGCTGGTCGAGCGCGGCATCGAGCAGCGCCACCGTCTCTTCGAGCAGCCCGGGCGCTTCATGGCTCTTGCGCTCCAGCCGGCGCACCAGCGAGGCGATGTGCGGCACCGGCGAGGCATTGCCGTTCAGGAATTCGGAGGCTTCGGCGATGTCGCCGGCGATTCGCTCCGCCTTCATCATCCTCTGCCTGCTTTCGGCGAGTTCCTCTTCCTCGCCGTCCTGCGGCGAGAGTTTCTCGAGCTCTGAGACAGAGGAACGCAGATAGTCGGCCTCGCGCGCTGCACTTTCCACCTTCTCGCGATGCTTCTTCAGCGTCCGTTCGCTGTCGCGCCAAAGACGATGCAGGCGGGAGACCTCCGCAACCTCATCGGTGAGGCCGGCGAAGGCATCGAGCAGGTTGCGGTGGGCATTGGTGTCGACAAGAGCGCGATCATCGTGCTGGCCGTGGATCTCGACCAGCATCTGGCCGGCCTGACGCATCAGCTGCACACTAATCGGCTGGTCATTGACATAGGCCTTGGTGCGCCCATCGGCTGATTGCTGACGGCGGAAGATCAGGTCGCCCTCGTCGTCGATGCCGTTTTCACGCAGGAGCAGGCGCGCCCCGTGATCCATGCCGACGGCGAACACTGCCGTCACCTGGCCCCTGTCTTCGCCATGGCGCACCAGACCGCCGTCACCACGCCCGCCGAGCGCCAGCGACAGACTGTCGAGCAGGATGGATTTGCCCGCTCCCGTCTCACCCGTCAGCACGGAAAGACCGGTCTCGAAGGCAAGATCCAGCCGCTCGATCAGGACGATATCGCGGATCGAAAGCTGGATCAGCATGGGACTTACGAACCGAGCAGGAGTTTCTTGCCTGCCGCAGCGATCCACGAGCCCTTGTTCTCACGCGGCTCGGCGCCACCTGTCTGCAGCAGCTTGTAGGAATCGGCGTACCACTGGCTGTCCGGATAGTTGTGACCAAGAACGGCTGCGGCGGTCTGCGCCTCGTCGACGATACCCATGGCGTAATATGCCTCGACGAGACGGGCCAAGGCCTCTTCGATCTGGTTCGTGTTCGGATATTTCTCGACGACGATGCGGAAGCGCGAGATCGCGGCGAGATATTCCTTTCGCTCCATGTAGTAGCGGCCGACCTGCATTTCCTTGCCAGCGAGCTGGTCGCGCGCGAAGCGGATCTTCGCCTGGGCGTCGTCGACATATTCGGAGTTCGGATAGTTGTCGATCACCGCCTGCATCGCCTCGATCGTCTTGGCGGAGGCCCGCTGATCCTGCGTCACATCGACGATCTGCTTGGAATAGGTGAGACCGATGAGATACTGCACATAGGCAGCATCTTGGGACTTCGGATATTGCGACATGTAGCGATTGCCCGACGCGAGCGCATCATCGAGCTTGCCCTGGCGATATTTGACGAAAGTGCTCATCACAAGCGCCTTGCGCGCCCACTCGGAGAATGGGTTCTCGCGGTCGATCGCGTCGAACTTGCGCGCCGCTTCCGCCATGTTGCCGGCCTTCATGTTGGCGAGGCCCTGGGTGTACAGCACATCAGGCGGATCCGTTTCGAGGCCGAGCTTGGTGATGTCGATATCGGGGTCCGACTGGCAACCAGAAATAGAGGCGCCTGCGCTGAGCACCAGAAGCGATGCGAACAAAGCGCGCGCTGTCTTCATCATACCTTCAGATCCTGCATAAGCCATTCGAAAGAACCCCACTGCCGCCGCTCGCTCCACGACAGCCACGCCTCGCTGGCGTTTCTAGCCACAAATGTGCATCGAGAGCAACGCAATGATAAGGCATTAACGCATTTTTGTGGCAGCCGCGGCCGGAAATGCCCGGCTTTTCACCTTCTTGCCGACCTGTTGCAGCTAAGCACCTGCTGTAAAATGCCTATCGCGGCGAACTCCGGCGACACAAAAAAACCGCCTCCGGGAAAGAGGCGGCCTGGTCTTGAGAATATGCTGGAGGTCATGCCGACCAGGGAGCGAATTCCGAAGCGCTGACCGCGATCATCTCGCGGGCGGCGACACGCTGGCGCGGCGTCGACGTCTCGACCACCTCATACGCAGTGGGGTCAGCGAGCAGCGCCTTCAGAGCATTGGCATTCATTTTATGGCCGCCGCGGTAAGACCGGTAGCAGCCAATGAACTGGGCCCCGGCAAGCGACAGGTCGCCGACGGCATCCAGCGCCTTGTGACGGACGAATTCGTCCTTGGCGTAGCGCAGCCCTTCGACGTTGATGACGGTGTTGTCGTCCGAGATGACCACGGAATTTTCGAGCGAGGAGCCGAGCGCATGGCCCGATGCCCAGAGACGCTCGACATCGCGCATGAAGCCGAAGGTGCGGGCACGGGAAAGCTCGGTCTTGAACACGGAGGCGTTCATGTCGCCTGCCCATTTCTGTCGGCCGATCAGCGGGCATTCGAAATCGATCTCGACTTCAAAGCGCGTGCCGTCATAGGGGCGGAATTCACTCCAGGAGCCGCCATGCTCGATTCGCACCGGCTTGGTGATGCGAATATAGCGGCGCTTGACTCCGAGAGAAACGAGGCCGGCCTGCTCAATCGCTTCGACGAAGGGCAGCGAGCTGCCGTCCATGATCGGCATTTCGGCGCCCTGCACTTCGACAGCCACATTGTCGAGGCCGAGCGCATAGATGGCTGCCATCACATGTTCAATTGTCGCGACCGAATGAGCCGGCGAGAAGCCGAGCACTGTGCAGAGGTCGGTATTGCCGACCTGTGAGGAGACGGCCTTGAGTTCGGTGATGTCGCCATTGTCATGCAGGCGCTGGAAAACGACGCCGGTGTCCGACTCGGCCGGGTTGAGGGTGATCGAGACTTCTGCGCCCGAATGAACCCCGATGCCCGAGAGCGTCACGGGACGCGATACCGTCGTTTGAAAACCCAGCAAGCCAATCGCCATAAAATTTGCCTTTATTTTTCCGCTCCAGTGGTTTGCCTCACGGTGCGGTTATCATTCATTCTGCACAAAGAGCCTCGTTGAGGGGTCTCCTCGGGCAGTTTTCTTGCACCATATTTACGTGGGCCGGCGCTCCAATCCAAATCACTGTTTCTTTCGCTTTGTTACGAAGTCACGCGATTGATAACACTCAGCAATTTCGGGCTGGAAAACGAAAATGCCCGGGACCTGGATCCCGGGCGTGAACGGTGTCGAATCGCAGCCTCAGTTCGACTGGCGGCGCAGGAATGCCGGAATTTCCAGCTGATCGTCTTCCTGCATCATGCGGGCTTGCGGAACCGCACGACCCTGATCGTCGAGATTGCCGCGGCGCGGCGCATAGAGGCTTGCCTCCGGCGACAACGGACGGCGCTGCTGTGACGCGGCCGGCGGTGCGGCGGTCATGTCGGCGGCGACGGCGTCATCGTCGCGGCGGCCAAGCGAATTGGTGATTCGCTTGAGCAGGCCCATCGGCCCGCGCTCTTCCTGGCTATGCGCGGAAGCCGGCTGCGTGCGGTGGTCGAGTTCAGCCTGGACGACCGGCGGGAAATCCTCGACCTTCGGCATGCGCACCGGTTCAGCCGCCTGTCGGATAATCGGCTCCTGTCGGACCGGCTGCTGCTGGATGGGCTGCTGCTGGACGGGCTGGCTCATTACCGGCTGGCTCATTACCGGCGTCGGAGCCTGCTGCTGCACCTGCGGACGGATCGCCGGGGCTTCCTGTGCAGGCGCGAAGATCTTGCTCTGCGGACGGAAGACTTCCTGCTGCGCAGCAGGCTGCTGGACGGGGGCGCTAGCACGCGGGGCCGAAATTTCGAGCTCACGTTCCATCTCGACTTGGCGGATGGTCTGCGCGATCGGATCGGAGACCTTCGGTGCCTGCATCACCGGGGCAGGCTGAACTGCGGCCGCTGCCGGAGCAACAGCCGCGGAGGGACGGATAGCAGGCTTGGCGACCGGCTGGAAGTTTCGCTCGGCGGCTTCACTGATCGCCCGGTCTATCCCTGTCGCAACGACCGAGACGCGGATGATGCCCTCGAGCGATTCGTCGAAAGTGGCGCCGAGGATGATGTTGGCGTCCGGATCGACTTCTTCGCGGATACGGGTCGCAGCTTCGTCGACTTCGAAGAGCGTGAGGTCGCGACCGCCGGTGATCGAGATCAACAGGCCCTGGGCACCCTTCATCGAGGTTTCGTCGAGCAGCGGGTTGGCGATCGCCGCTTCGGCGGCCTGCAGTGCGCGGCCCGCGCCGGAGGCTTCGCCGGTGCCCATCATCGCGCGGCCCATTTCGCGCATCACCGAGCGGACGTCGGCGAAGTCGAGGTTGATGAGACCTTCCTTCACCATCAGGTCGGTAATGCAGGCAACGCCCGAATAGAGAACCTGGTCGGCCATCGCGAAGGCATCGGCGAAGGTCGTCTTGTCGTTGGCGATACGGAAGAGGTTCTGGTTCGGAATGACGATCAGCGTGTCGACAGACTTCTGCAGTTCCTGGATGCCCATTTCAGCCAGACGCATGCGGCGGCCGCCTTCGAAATGGAACGGCTTGGTGACGACGCCGACCGTCAGGATACCCTTATTGCGGGCCGCCTGCGCGACGACAGGAGCGGCACCCGTGCCGGTGCCGCCGCCCATGCCGGCGGTGACGAAGCACATATGCGTGCCGTTCAGGTGATCGATGATCTCGTCGATGCACTCTTCGGCGGCCGCACGGCCGACTTCCGGCTGCGAACCGGCACCGAGGCCTTCGGTGACGTTGGCACCGAGCTGGATGATGCGCTCGGCCTTCGTCATCGTCAGCGCCTGCGCATCCGTGTTGGCGACGACGAAGTCGACGCCCTGGAGACCGGCGGTGATCATGTTGTTGACGGCGTTGCCGCCACCGCCACCGACGCCGAACACGGTGATGCGCGGCTTCAGCTCTGTGATGTCAGGCTTTTGCAGCTTGATGGTCATGGTACCTGTTCCTTCTCTCTCTGGCCGCATCGCCACGCCGGCCAATTACTTGAATTTCAGAAGCTTTCCTTCAGCCACTGGCCCATCCGGGCGATGCGGCTGTTATTTCCCCCAAGCGACATGAGCAGACCGCTCTGTGACGCATGTGTCTCCATGTCCGCGACCTGCGGATAGATCATCAGGCCGACGGCCGTTGAAAAGGCCGGACCCTTGGCCGCTGTCGGCAGGCCCGAAACACCCATCGGTCGACCGATGCGGACATTGCGGGCAAGAATCCGCCGCGCCACTTCGGCAAGGCCGGTCAGTTGGCTCGCCCCGCCGGTCAGCACGACGCGTTTTCCAACGATCGGGCTGAAGCCGGAGCGTTGGATGCGGTCGCGGATCAGTTCCATCGTCTCCTCGATCCGGGCCGATACGATGCGCGAAACCAGCGCCCGCGGCACTTGCGACGGCTGGTCGCGATCGTCCTCGCCGATCGGCGGGATCGAGATCAGTTCGCGCTCGTCCGAGGAATTCAGAAGTGCAGAGGCATGCACGACCTTCAGCCGCTCCGCATCCTCGATGCGGGTCGAAAGGCCGCGCGCCAGGTCGGTGGTGACATGATGGCCGCCGAGGCCGACGGCATCGGTGTGAACGAGCTTGCCTTCGGCAAAGACCGAGATCGTCGTCGTGCCGCCGCCCATGTCGATCGCCGCGCAGCCGAGTTCCACCTCGTCGTCGACGAGAGCGGCAAGACCCGATGCGTAAGGGGTCGCGACGATGCCTTCGACGGAGAGATGCGCGCGATTGACGCTGAGTTCGAGGTTCTTCAGCGCCGAGCGCTCCGCGGTGACGACATGCATGTCGACGCCGAGCGCATCGCCATACATCGCCAGCGGATCGCGGATACCGCGCTCGCCGTCGAGCGAGAAGCCGGTCGCCAGCGAATGCAGCACCGAGCGGTCCTGGCGCAGCGACTGCTGGCAAGCCGCCGACAGCACCTTCTTCAGGTCGTTGAGTTCGACTTCCTGGCCGCCGAGATCGATCGTCGCGGTGTAGATATCGCTGCCGAGGCGACCGGCCGTCAGGTTGACGATCAGGCTTTCGACGGTCAGTCCCGCCATGCGCTCCGCCGCATCGACGGCGAGACGGATGACGCCTTCCAACGCGTCGAGATCGGCGATAACGCCGGTCTTGATGCCGCGCGAGCGCTGATGGCCGATACCGATGATCTCGATATTGTGCGTGCGGCCCGGCAGGATCTGGCTTTCCTCGCGCGGGGTCAGCCGGCCGATCATGCAGACGACCTTGGTCGAGCCGATGTCGAGCACTGACACGATATGCGACCGCTTCGACGAAAGCGGCTTCAGGCGCGGCAATCCGAAATGGGATGAACCGAACAAGCTCATATATTCTGCCCCGCCTTTTTCAATTCCTTGGTACGCTCCGTTACCGCCGCCTGCCGGCGGACCGCCGCTTCCGGCGTCAGCTGGATCGCGGTCCTGTCGGGCAATCTCAGATCGACCGCGGCAATGTCCCGCTCCAGGAGTTGGTGCTCCTTGTCGAATTTCGAAAGCGTTGTCAGCGCCTGATCGATGCCGTCTTCCGGCAGCTTGACTATGACGCCGTTATCCATGTGCAGATCCCAACGACGGCCCGATATCCAGACATAAGCCTTCACGCGGGCCTTCAGGTCGGGCCACTTCGAGAAAGCATCGTCGAGCGAAGCCGCCGCGGTCTCGGCGTCACGGCCGACGACGAGCGGCAGCGACGAAAACTTGTTGTCGCGCAGCGGCGCAATGACGCTGCCGTTCCTCTCGATCAGGGAAAGCTCCTGCCCGTGCTGCCAGATCGCATAGGCCTGACGCTCCTTGAGCTTCACTTCGATCGTCTTCGGATAGATCTTGCGGACCTCGACATTCTCGACCCACGGAAGATGCGCGATCTTCCGGCGGGCCGCATCGACGTCGAGCGCAACAAGCGAGGTCGTGCCGTCGAGGCCGATCAGCTGCAGGATCTCGATCTCGGAGGTTTCCGAATTGCCGGAGACCTTCACGTCCTCGATCGCAAAACCTGCGGCCGTCGTCGTCGCCTGCGCGACGGCCTCCGTGTGACCGCCGAGCGACATGCCGTAGAGGCCGGTCGCAGCCAGGAAGGCAAGCGCCGACACCGTGCCGGTATGGGCCGGAATGTAGATGCGGCCGCTGCCGAGGCTGATTAGGAAACGAGTGACGCGGCGCAGCGGACGCGGCAACACGAACCGCTCTTCGGCTTCCACGATCGGAAGCGCGACATGATGGCTGGGGCGCCCTATCCTCTTGACCGTCAACGCAAACAAGACGCGTCCTCCACCATCCACCGGAGAAACTGACCAAACGAATAGCCGGCATGACCGGCCATTTCGGGCACGAGCGAGGTTGGAGTCATGCCAGGCTGGGTATTGACTTCCAGCCAGATGATTTCGCCGTCGTCGGAGAGACGATCGTCGTAACGAAAGTCGGACCGACTGACGCCGCGGCAACCGATTGCCTGATGCGCCCTTAGGGCCAATGTTTGTATTTTTTGGTAAATATTCGGTGAAATTTTCGCCGGGATGACGTGTTTTGAACCGCCCGCAGCGTACTTGGAATCGTAATCATAAAAATTGTGTCCCAGCGGCACCACTTCCGTGACGCCGAGCGCGACATCACCCATGACCCCGCAGGTGAGCTCGCGGCCGTAAACGTAGCGCTCGACGAGAACGTCCTCGCCATAATGCCACTCGGGCGAGCTGACGACCTGCGGCGGATGCGCCTGATCTTCGGTGACGATGACGACGCCGAAGCTCGAGCCTTCGCGCACCGGCTTCACCACATAAGGCGGCTTCATCGGATGTGTCGCAGGGAAGGCGAAACGGTTGATGACCTGCGATTCGGCGACAGGGATCCCGGCGGCGGCAGCGACACGCTTCGCCTTGCCCTTGTCCATCGCAAGCGCCGAGGCAAGCACGCCTGAATGCGTATAGGGGATCTCCAGATATTCCAGGATGCCCTGAATGGTCCCGTCCTCGCCGAACGGCCCATGAAGCGCATTGAAGACGACATCCGGCTTCAATGCGGCAAGCTTTTCAGAAACATCGCGGGCGACATCAAGCGTGGTTACCTTGAAGCCTTCGGCTTCGAGGGCCTCTGCGCAAGCCTTTCCCGAGGAAAGGCTGACAGGCCTTTCCGAGGAAAATCCGCCCATCAGGACAGCGACATGCTTGCGACTCATCAACACCCCCAAAAATAACTTCCACTTTTGAAATCGACGCTTGCGCGAAGCTGTCTGCGTCGTTCGCGCCTTCATCAGGTCTCACATGCATTAGAGCATCATTATGGTTAATGAAGTGTTTACTTTCGTTAACTGTCGCCCCGAAGCTTCCGAAGCTTTTACCTTTTGCTCATTGTGCAACCATTTCCTTCCCGTCCGGGAATGAACCCGATCGAAACGAAAAAAGCCAATGCATTCAGCGACATATCCGATCGCGCTCACCCGCGATGGAATCAGCCGGGAATCGGATGTCATCTCTCAGCCGGATACCGGCAACAGTGAGGCGGCGGTCGGCGTCTCGAATTGATTAATGCAAGAGTGACTCGGCGTGCAGAGGTCACCGCTTTTCTATTGATGCCGGTATCACTTCCGGTTAGCGAATGCCCCATGGGTGAGCAGGGAGAAGATCATGCGATGCCTCGTCACCGGCGCCGCCGGCTTCGTCGGTAGTCCGCTTGTCAAACGGCTGCACGCAGAGAAAATTTACGACCTTGTGGCTACCACAAGATCGCAGACCCCTGCCTTTCCGCCTGAGGTAGCGCATTTTCCAATTGAAATAACCGGGGGAACAGATTGGACGGCTGCGCTTGAAGGGGTCGACGTCATCGTCCATCTCGCCGCCCGCGTTCACATCATGAACGACCGCGCAGCCGATCCACTAGCGGAGTTCCGCCGGACGAACACTGCTGCCGCGCTCAATCTCGCCGAACAGGCCGCCAGCGCTGGCGTGAAAAGATTCGTCTTCGTCAGCACCATCAAGGTCAACGGAGAAGAGAACGACCGGCCGTTCCGGCACGATGACAGGCCGAAGCCGATCGATCCCTACGGAATTTCGAAACTGGAATGCGAAATCGGCCTGCGCGAAATCGCAGCGCGCACCGGCATGGAAGTCGTCATCATCCGTCCGCCGCTGGTCTATGGCCCCGGCGCACGCGGCAACTTCGCCCTGCTCGTCAATCTTGTCCGCAAGAAATTGCCGCTCCCCTTCGCTTCGCTGAAGAACCACCGCACATTGGTCGCGGTGCAAAATCTGGTCGATCTGATCATCGCCTGCGCGACCCATCCTGCCGCCCCAGGCGAGATCTTCCTTGCCGGAGATGGTGAAGACCTCTCGACGCCGGCGCTCATCAGGGGAATAGCCGCGGGGCTGGGCGTCAAGCCGATGCTGGTCCCCTTCCCGCCTGCACTGCTGCAAATGGCGGCAAAGGCGCTCGGGAAGGAAGCCGTCTATCAACGCCTTTGCGGTTCGCTGCAGGTCGACATAACACGGGCGCGCGACGTTCTCGGCTGGTCACCCGTCGTCACCCCGCGCGAAGGCCTGAAACTTGCAGTGGAATAGCCGCTATTCGCTCGTCACGCCCTGGAACGGGCGGACTTCCCGGCCCGGCATGAAGACGCCGAGGCGCTTGATTTCCCATTCGAGCTTGATCCCCTCCTTCTCGAAGACCTCGCGGCGCACTTGCTCGCCGAGATATTCGAGATCGTAGCCGGTCGCCTGCCCCATATTGATCATGAAGTTGCAGTGAAGCGACGACATCTGCGCGCCGCCGATCACGAGGCCGCGGCAGCCTGCCTCGTCGATCAGCTTCCAGGCCGAATGGCCCGGAGGGTTCTTGAAGGTCGAGCCGCCGGTCTTTTCGCGAACCGGCTGTACCGTCTCGCGGTGATTGCGCACAGCGTCCATTTCGGCGCGGATCTGGGCGCGATCTTCCGGATAGCCCTCGAACAGTACCGAAGTGAAGATCAGATCGGTCGGTGCTGCGGAATGCCGGTAGGAATAACCCATTTCGGCATTGGAAAGCACATGCTTGTTGCCCTTGCGATCGACCGCGTTGACCTCGATCAGCCGCTCGCGTGTCTCGACGCCGTTAGCGCCCGCGTTCATGCGCGCCGCGCCGCCGATGGCGCCCGGAATGCCGTAGTAGAAGTGTAAGCCGCCAATGCCGTTGTCCATCGCCATCGCCGCCACATGTTTGTCCGGGCAGATGGCCCCAGCCAGAATGCGGTTTTCCCCGGCAAGCTCGACGAAACCGAAGCCCTTGGCCGACAGGCGCAGCACGACGCCGGGAATGCCGCCGTCACGCACAAGAATGTTGGACCCGACGCCAATGACCGTCAGCGGCACTTCTTCCGGCAAGATCTTCAGAAAGGCGATGAGATCGTCGATGTCATGCGGCTGAAACATCAGCTCGGCAAGGCCCCCGGCCCTGAACCAGGTGACGCGATCCATGGGGGCATCCGGCGTGATACGGCCGCGGATATCCTTTACACCGTCTCCGAGAGACGCGAGAAGCTTTTCCCCATTCACCTGTTTCATGCGGACTTTCCCGATAGGCCTTCCAGTTGCTTGGGCAGTGCTGCTGCCCAAGATGTGATGCTCCCAGCCCCCAACAGAACCACGAAATCGCCAGGCTTTGCAACCTCCGCAACCATCTCAGGCAGAAGCTCGGCCGAAGACAGGAAGCGGGCGTCGCGATGACCGCCGGATTTGATGCGCGAGACGAGCGACGTGGAGTCGACGCCTTCGATCGCATCCTCGCCCGCAGCATAGACCGGCGCCAGCAAAATGCTGTCGGCATCGTTGAAGCAGGCGGCGAATTCCTCGAACAGGCTCGCGAGACGCGTGTAACGGTGCGGCTGATGGACGGCGATGATGCGCCCCTTGCAGGCCTCGCGGGCCGCCTTCAGTACCGCCTTGATTTCGACCGGATGGTGGCCGTAATCGTCGAAGATCTGCACGCCGTTCCATTCGCCGGTCAGCGTGAAGCGACGCTTGACGCCACCGAAGGAAGCAAGCCCCTTGGCGATATCTTCACTCGATATGCCAAGCCGGTTGGCGACCGCGATTGCCGCCGTGGCGTTGGATATATTGTGGCGACCGGGCATCGGCATGACAAGCCCCTTGAGCTCGGTCCTCTGGCCGGTGCGGCGGCGGCGGATCTCGACGTCGAAAATCGAGCGCGTGCCGTCGATGCGCACATTCTTGAAGCGCACGTCAGCCTGCGGGTTCTCGCCATAGGTGATGATCTTACGGTCCTCGATGCGGCCGACCAGCGACTGCACCTCGGGATGATCGAGGCACATGACGCCGAAGCCGTAAAACGGCACATTCTCAACGAACTGCCGGAAGGCGGCGCGCACGGCATCGAAATTGCCGTAGTGGTCGAGATGCTCGGGGTCGATATTGGTGATGACGGCGACGTCGGCCGGAAGCTTCAGGAAGGTACCGTCCGATTCGTCGGCCTCGACCACCATCCATTCACCCTCGCCCATGCGGGCATTGGTGCCGTAGGCATTGATGATGCCGCCGTTGATGACAGTCGGATCAAGCCCACCGGCTTCGAGCAGGGTTGCGACCAAGGAGGTTGTCGTCGTCTTGCCATGGGTGCCGCCGATGGCGATCGCATTGCGGAAGCGCATCAGCTCGGCAAGCATTTCGGCGCGGCGAACCACCGGCAGCAGCTTTTCACGCGCAGCGATAAGTTCCGGATTGCTCTTTCTGATTGCCGTCGAAACGACGACGACTTCGGCATCACCGAGATTTTCGGCGCGATGGCCGACGAAGACCTCAATGCCTTTCTCGCGCAGCCGCTGCACATTGGCGCTGTCCGATTGATCCGATCCCTGCACCTTGTGACCGAGATTGTGCAGCACCTCGGCAATGCCGCTCATGCCGATGCCGCCAATGCCGATGAAATGGACGAGACCGATCGCCTTCGGCAGTTTCATGCGCGTGTCCTCTTGAATTCTGAGACTGTCTTGCCGGCGGCAATAGCCTCAACCATGTCGGCAAGCAAGTTCGCTGCATCCGGTTTCCCGGCAAGCTTGGCCGCCGCCGCCATGTGCGAAAGCTTGTCCGGATCGTTCATCACATGGCTCAGTATAGAGGCAATGCGTTCAGGTGAAAGCTCCGACTGAGGGATTACCTTCGCCCCGCCGGTCGCAGCCAGCGCGGCGGCGTTGGCTGCCTGATCATGGTCGAGCGCATGCGGATAGGGCACTAGAATGGCCGGGCGTCCGATGACGGAGATTTCCGAAACCGTGGAAGCGCCGGAGCGGCAGATCACCAGATGTGCCTGGGCAAGACGCTCCGCCATGTCGTTGAAAAATGGCGCGATATCGGCTCCCATCTCCAGCTTGGCGACGCAGCCGCTGACCATCTCCATATCCTCAGGGCGCACCTGCTGCGTCACCCTGAGCCGCGCGCGCAGGCCGTCGTCGAGCAGGCTGATCGCCGTCGGCATGGCCTTGGAAAAATACTGCGCGCCCTGGCTGCCGCCGAAGACGACAAGGTTGAAGGGCTCACCGGGGTGCGAGGGCAGGTAAGGCTGCTCGGCTGCAGCAAGGATCGCGGGGCGCACGGGATTGCCGGTCGCAACCGTCTTGTCGGAAAAAACATCTCCGCTTTCCGGCAGAAAGCCGCCGGCGATCGCCTTGACGCGCGGAGCCAGCGCCTTGTTGGCCCGGCCCATGACGGCATTCTGCTCATGCAGCATCGAGGCGACGCCGAGCCGCGTGGCGGCCAGCAGCGGCGGCACGGTTGGGTAACCGCCGAAGCCGACGACAATCACCGGCTTCAGCCGCTGGATCAGCCTTTTGGCCGCTCGCATGCCGCTCCACAACGTCCACAGCGAGCGGGCGACGGCGACCGGGTTCTTCGAGCCGATCGTCGCCGACGGCACGACATGGATCTCCTCGGCCGGGAACTTGCCGGCATAACGTTCAGCTCGGCTGTCAGTGACGAGATGCACCGAGTAACCACGCTCCTTCAGCTTGAAGGCCAGCGCCTCCGCCGGGAACACATGGCCGCCGGTCCCCCCGGCGGCAAGCAGCACGATGCCTTTGCTCATGACCTCCTACTCCGCGGGCATGCCGTGCGGGACGCGGAAGAGACTCCGGTCCTGCGCACGTTTTTCCGGGCGATGGCGCGTCAGCGCCAGAATAAAGCCGGCGGTAACGCAGATTGCCACCATGGAAGAACCGCCGTACGAAATCAGCGGCAGCGTCATGCCCTTTGCCGGCAGCAACTCGAGATTGACGCCGATATTGATGATCGACTGGATGCCCATCTGCAGCACGAGGCCCGCGACGGCAAAGCGATTGAAATCATTGCGTTCGCGATAGGCATGCGAGAGGCCGCGCAGCACCAGCACGGAAAACAGCCCGACGAGCGCCATGCAGAAGACGATGCCGAATTCCTCGGCCGCGACCGAGAAGATGAAGTCGGTATGCGCATCCGGGATGATGCGCTTGACGATGCCTTCGCCCGGCCCCTGACCGAACCAGCTGCCCCGGATAATCGCCTCACGGGCCGTGTCGATCTGGAACGTGTCGCCCTCGCCGGTCATGAACTTGTCTATTCGCCCGGCGACGTGCGGAAAGACGTAATAAGCGCTGAGCAGGCCGCCGGCGCCGCCGATGCCGAGTAGCATGATCCAGATCCACGGCATGCCGGCCATGAAGAACATGCCACCCCAGACGGCGGTCGTCAGGATGGTCTGGCCAAGGTCCGGCTGCGCCACGAGAAGGGCGGCGACGATGCCGAACAGGATGATGGCGAAGAGATTGCCGGGAATCTCTGGCTGGCGCGCATGTTCGGCAAACAGCCAGGCACAGACGACGACGAAGGCGGGCTTCATGAATTCCGAAGGCTGGATGGAAAGGCCGGCGATCCAGATCCAGCGCCTGCCGCCCTTGACCTCCTGGCCGATGAACAGCACCAGCACCATCATGGCGAGCGAAATGATCAGGAGCAGGATTGCGGTTCGCCGCACCTGGCGCGGCGTCAGGAACGACAGCCCGAGCATGACGGCGATCGAAGGGATCATGAAGGCGGCGTGGCGCTTGACGAAGTGAAAAGGCTCGAGCCCGATGCGCTCGGCAACCGCCGGAGACGCCGCGAAGGACAGCATGAAGCCGATGCCCATCAGGAAGATGAACATCGCCAGGAAGAAGCGGTCGATGGTCCAGAACCAATCGGCCAGAGGCCCACGTTCCGCGCGGCTTACCATGTCATTTCTCTCCTGTTGCCGGACCGATCAGCATCGTCATTCCGTCAAGGGCGGCGACGTGGCTGACGAAGGCATCGCCCCTGACTTCGAAGTTCCTATACTGGTCGAAGCTTGCGCAAGCCGGGGATAACATCACGGCGGAAGCAGCAGCTTCGTCGCGCTCCGCATCGGCCGCCGCGTGTGCGACTGCGCGCTCCAGCGTGCCGGAGATCTCGTAGGGCACGGCCTCGCCGAGTGTGGCGGCGAACTCCGCCGCCGCCTCGCCGATCAGATAGGCTTTGGCGATGCGGGGGAAATAGGGCGCGAGCGTCGTGATGCCGCCCGCCTTCGGCAGGCCGCCGGCAATCCAGTAGATGCGGTCGTAGCTCGAAAGCGCCGGCGCCGCCGCGTCGGCATTCGTCGCCTTCGAATCGTTGACGAAGACGACGCGGCCTCGTTTGCCCACAGGCTGCATGCGGTGCTTGAGGCCGGGAAAAGAGGCGAGACCGGCGCGAATGGCGTCGGCGGAAACCCCGACGGCAAGGCAGGCGGCAACGGCCGCGGCGGCATTCTGGGCATTGTGGCTGCCGCGCAGCGTCTGGATGCCGTCGAGATCGGCAAAGGGCAGCATGGCGCCGCCGACGGCCTGAACGAGCCTGATGCCCTCGGCATAAATGCCTGATGCCACCGCGTTGCGGCGCGAGATTCGGACCACCTTGACACCTGCCCGCTCGACGCGGTCGGCGATCAGCGCCGAATGGCTGTCATCGATGCCGACGATTGCGACATCGCTGCCCGCGACCAGTCGTTCCTTGACGTCGGCGTAGTGCTGCATCGTGCCGTGGCGGTCGAGATGATCGGGCGTCAGGTTGAGCAGGATGCCGGCGGAGGGGTTCAGCGTCGGCGCCAGATCGATCTGGTAGGACGAGCATTCGACGACGTAATAACGCCCCGCCTTCGGCGGATCGAGCGTCAGCACCGCCGTGCCGATGTTGCCGCCGAGTTGAGTGTCGTAGCCTGCGGATTTCAGGATATGGGCGATCAGCGCCGTCGTCGTCGACTTGCCGTTAGTGCCTGTGATGGCGATGAAGGGGCAATCCGGCGCATGGGCGCGGCGCTCGCGCACGAAGAGCTCGACATCGCCGACGATGTCGACGCCGGCCGCCCGCGCGAGGTCGACGGTCCAGTGCGGCTTCGGATGGGTGAGCGGCACACCGGGCGACAGCACAAACAGCGCCTGCTGGCTCCAGTCGATGCCATGCAGGTCTTCCGTCCGGATGCCTTCCGCCGAAGCCTTGGCGACGCTGTCGGGATTATCGTCCCAGGCGGTCACCTCGGCGCCGCCCGCAATCAGCGCGCGGGCAGTGGCAAAACCGGAGCCACCAAGCCCGAAGAGCGCGACCTTCCTGTCCTTGAGCGTCGTGACCGGGATCATCGCCGCCTCACCGGAGTTTCAGCGTCGAAAGACCGAGCAGGGCCAGGCCGACGGCGATGATCCAGAAGCGGATCACCACCTGGCTCTCGGTCCAGCCCTTCTTCTCGAAGTGGTGATGGATCGGCGCCATCAGGAAGACGCGCCGGCCGGTCATCTTGAAGAAGCCGACCTGGATGATGACCGACAGCGTCTCCATGACGAACAGGCCGCCGATGATCGCCATGACGATCTCGTGTTTGGTGGCGACGGCAACGGTGCCGATCGTACCGCCAAGCGCCAGCGAGCCGGTATCGCCCATGAAGATGGCGGCGGGCGGCGCGTTGAACCAGAGGAAGCCGAGGCCGGCGCCGATAACGGCGCCGAGCACGACGGCAAGCTCACCGGTGCCGGGCACGAAATTGATCTGCAGGTAGTTCGCAAACACCACGTTGCCGGCGAGATAGGCGATGACGCCGAAGGAGGCGGCGGCGATCATCACCGGCACGATGGCGAGCCCATCCAGGCCGTCCGTCAGGTTGACGGCATTGCCGGCGCCGACGATGACGAAGCCGCCGAAGACGACGAACATGATGCCGAGATTGATCAGGAAGTCCTTGAAAAAGGGAAAGGCGATCGAGGAGCCGAAGGTCGAGCCGGCAGTTCCCGAGGCAAGGGCCGTGCGCATCATGAAATAGACGGCGATGCCGGCGATGACGAACTCGATGCCAAGACGCGCCTTGCCGGAAAAGCCTTTGTGGCTCTGCTTGGTCACCTTGAGATAATCGTCATAGAAGCCGATTGCGCCGAAGCCGAGTGTCACCAGCAGCGTGGCAACGACATAAACGTTGGAAAGGTCGGCCCAGAGCAGCGACGCGCCGACAATGCCGGCCAGAATCATCAGCCCACCCATGGTCGGCGTGCCGGCCTTCTTGAAATGCGTCTGCGGCCCGTCGGCGCGGATCGGCTGGCCCTTGCCCTGGCGGATGCGCAGCGAATTGATAATGGTCGGCCCGAACAGGAACACGATCAATGCGGAGGTGAAGAGAGCGGCCCCTGTGCGGAAGGTAATATATCTGAACAGATTCAGAAATTTGAAATATTCCGACAGTTCGACAAGCCAGATCAGCATTCAGGGCCCCTTGTTTACCCGGTCAAAGTTCGCGTTGCGTGTCGGCAAATGGCGCAAACTTGTCAAGGAGCGCGGCGACGATCTTGCCGAAACCGATGCCCAGAGACGATTTCACCATCAACACGTCGCCCGGCGCGACCGAGTTCAGTACATATTCCGTCAATTCGCTGGTCTTTTCGCGGTACTCGACATGGACGCTTTCCGGCAATGATTCCTTCAGCGCGGCCATGTCGGCACCTGCGAGCCAGACATGTTCGATACCGGCCGCAAGCAGCGGCCCGGCAAGATCGGTGTGAACCTTCTCGGCATATTCGCCCATTTCGAGCATGTCGCCGAGCACGGCAATGCGGCGTCCGCGGCCGGTCGGCTCGGCGGCCGCAAGCAGCGCGATCGCCGCGCGCATCGAGGCCGGGTTGGCATTGTAGCTCTCGTCAATCAGCGTGAAGCTGCCGTTGCCGCCGCCCATCGAAAGGCGGTGGCGCTTACCCCTGCCCTTTTCCGGTTTCAGCGTCGCAAGCGCGGCGATCGCCTTCTCCATGTCGGCGCCGACGATCCTGACAACGCCGAGCGCGGCAAGCGCATTCTCCGCGATATGACGTCCCGGTGCGCCGATCGCCACTTCCAGCGTCTCGCCGCCGATCGTCAGCCACAGCGTCGAATTCTCGTCCGACCCGTTGAATTCCGCGAGCCGGAATTCGGCCTTGGCATGCTGGCCGAAGGAATGGATATGCTCGACGCCGAGCGACTGCGCCGTGCGGTCGAGGAAATTGAACTGGTCGTTGTCGCGGTTGAGCACGACATGACCGCCGGGTTCAAGCCCTTCGAATATTTCGGCCTTGGCGGCGGCGATCTCCTTGATGCTCTTGAAATTGCCGAGATGGGCCGGCGCGATCGTCGTGATGACGGCGACATAGGGGCGGATCATCGCGACCAGCGGCCGGATCTCGCCTGGATGGTTCATCCCGACTTCGAAGACACCGTAATCCGTATCGTCGGGCATGCGCGCCAGCGTCAGCGGTACGCCCCAATGGTTGTTGAAGGAAGCGACGGAGGCATGCACCTTGCCGGAGGGCGACAGCACGTGCCGCAGCATTTCCTTGGTGGTCGTCTTGCCGACTGACCCCGTCACCGCGATGATTTTTGCGCCCGAGCGCTCGCGGGAGGCCTGCCCCAGACGCCCGAGTGCGGCGAGCACGTCGTCGACGACGATCATCGGCACGGTCAGACGGCCCATGGCCGGAAGCCTCGCCTCGCTGACAACGAGAAGCGAAGCGCCGTTGGCCATCGCCATCGACGCATAGTCATGACCGTCGACACGGTCGCCCTTGATCGCGAAGAAGGCTTCGCCTGATGTAATCGAGCGGCTGTCGATGGAAATGCCGGTGATGCCTTCCGGCAGTGTGCCAAAGGGGCGCCCCGCCATCGCTGCGATCATGTCTTCGGTCGTCCAGAGCCAGCTCAAGATTTCAGTTCCTCCAAGGCCTTGCGCACCTCCGCATGATCGGAGAACGGCAATGTGACGCCCCCGATCGTCTGCCCCTCCTCATGCCCCTTGCCGGCAACGATAAGCGTATCGCCGGATGTCAGCATGCCGACCGCCTCGCGGATCGCCGTGGCGCGATCACCGATTTCCGAGGCGCAAGCCGCTGCCGTCATGATCTCCGCTCGGATCGCGGCCGGCTCCTCAGAGCGCGGATTGTCGTCGGTGACGATGACGACATCGGCGAGCCGGCAGGCGATTTCGCCCATGATCGGCCGCTTGCCGCGGTCGCGGTCGCCGCCGCAGCCGAAGACGACGACGACGCGGCCCGTCGTGAAGGGCCTGACCGAATTCAACACGTTTTCCAGCGCATCCGGCTTATGGGCATAGTCGACATAGGCGAGAGCACCATCTTTCGTATGGCCGACGAGCTCAAGGCGGCCGGACGCACCGACGAGTTTTTCGAGCGCGGCCATCGCAGCTTTCGGCTCGACGCCGGTGGACATTGCAAGCCCCGCGGCGACCAGCGCGTTGGCGACCTGGAAATCGCCAGCCAGCGGAATGTCCACTTCGAAGATTTCGTCGCCGATATGAATCTCGGCCGTCTGCTTGTGGCGGAAATGCTCGACGCGTTTCAGCGTGAGGTAATCGCCCTTGCGTCCGACGGTGCGCACATCGTGACCGGCATCGGCCGCCGCCTGGACCGCTTGGGGCGACCACGGATCGTCGGCAAAGATCACCGCCGGTGCGCCCTTCGGCAGCAATGTATCGAAAAGCCGCATCTTGGCGGCCATATAGGCCTCGACAGTTGGATGATAATCCATGTGGTCGCGGCCGAGATTGGTGAAGGCGGCGGCCGAAAGCTTCACGCCGTCGAGCCGGCTCTGGTCGAGACCGTGGCTGGAAGCCTCCATCGACGCATGCGTGACACCTTCGTCGGCAAGCTCAGCCAGCAGCTTGTGCAGCGAGACCGGGTCGGGCGTGGTCAGCGCGCCATATTCGTTGCGCGTCGGCGAGACGACGCCCGTCGTGCCGATCATCGCGGCAGCGTGGCCCGCATGCGCCCAGATCTGCCGGGTGAACGAGGCGACGGAGGTCTTTCCGGCCGTGCCGGTGACGGCGACCATGGTCTCGGGCTGCCTGCCGTAGAAACGCGCGGCGGCGATCGAAAGGAAACGACGCGGTTCCTTAACCGCAAGCACCGGAATAGCAGCATCGACGGGCTGGGAGGCGATCGCGACGGCAGCCCCCCGGCCGGCGGCATCCGCAATGAAACCCGCGCCGTCCGCCTTGGTGCCGGTGACCGCGACGAAGGCATTGCCCGGCTCCACATTGCGGCTGTCCGAAGACAGGCCGGAGATGTCAAGCAGGCCTGCCGGGCCTTCGAGCTGTGCTTCAAGTTCCGGAAACTGATCTCCGGCCAGGTCTCGCAATTTCATCGAATGCACTTTTCCCTCTTGAAGCCGGTCCGCCCCTCGCGAATCGGCGTCGACATTCATTCACGCTCAATAAGACACCAGCAAGGCCGAACCACCCTCCCCGAATTTCGGCTCGATGCCGAGAATGGGAGCGGCGCGGCGGATGATCTCGCGGGCGATCGGACCGGCGGTACCGGCGGAGATCGTTCCACCATATTGTTTCTCGCCGGTCTTCGGCTCGTCGCAGAAGGTGATCACCGCATATTTGGGGTCGTTGATCGGGAAGGCGGCTATAAAGGAGTTGAAGTTCAGCGTCGAGGAATAACGCCCGTTTACGACCTTGTCGGCCGTGCCGGTTTTGCTGCCGACGGCAAAACCCGGCACACGCGCGACGCGTCCCGAACCCTTGAAACCGTTGAAATCGAGGAGATAGCGGATCTCGTCGCTGGTCGACTTCTTGATTACCTGCTTGGCGATCTGGTCGGCCTCTTCGCGTGTGCGCGGCAGGAAAGTCGGCTCGATCAGCTTGCCGCCGTTGACAAGGGCGGCCGCCGCCACCCCCGTCTGCAGCGCCGTCGTCGAGACGCCGTGGCCAAAGGAAATCGTGATCGAATTGATCTTCTTCCACACCCGGGGCTGCGTCGGCATCTTCACTTCCGGCAATTCGGTCTGCATCTTCGTAAGCAGCCCAAGCTTGGTCAGATAATCCTTCTGCGCGTCGATGCCAACGATGTCGATGACACGCGCCGTGCCGATGTTCGAAGAGTACTGGAAAATTTCAGGCACGGTCAGCCAGCGACGCTGCCCGTGAAAATCGTGGATGGTGAAGCCACCGATATAGATCGGCTTGCTCGCATCGAACGTGTCGGACATCTTCACCTTGCCGGTGTCAAGCGCCATCGCCAGCGAAAAGGTTTTGAAGGTCGACCCCATTTCGAAGGTGCCGTTCGTCATCCGGTTGAGCCAGCCTTCCTTGGCGCCTTCCTGCGGATTGTTCGGATCGAAGTCGGGTGCCGATGCCATGCCGAGCACTTCCCCGGTGTGCACGTCGATAACAGCCGCGCCAGCTCCCTTGGACTGGAAATTGTTGACGGCGTTGACGACCGCATCGCGAACGATGTTCTGCACGCGCAGGTCAATTGACAGCCGCACCGGCTCCAGCGGCTGGTCGCTCGTCATGCCGACCGAGGCGAGATCGGCGAGCCCCTGGTCGTCGATAAATTTCTCCATGCCAGCCACGCCGCGGTTGTCGATGTTGACATAGCCGAGGATGTGCGCCGCGGTCGAGCCGCCGGGATAGAAGCGGCGCTTCTCCGGCCGAAAGCCGATGCCGGGAATGCCGAGCGCCAGGATCTGGCTCTGCTGCTTCGGCGTCAGCTGCCGGCGCAGCCAAGCGAAATGCGAGCTCTTGACCGAAAGTTTCTTATACGTGTCCCTGACGTCGAGCTCCGGCAGAACAGTTGCAAGCTTCTCTACCGCCTCGTCGACATCAACGATCTTGTTCGGCTCGGCAAACAGCGAGACCGTGCGGATGTCGGTCGCCAGCACCTCGCCATTGCGATCGAGAATGTCGGGCCGCGAGGCCATCAGCCGGTCGGGCGGCAGGATGCTGGAGACGACCTCCTGATCCTTCATGGCATATTCGACCAGACGGCCACCGACGACGACATAGACACTCATGAAGCCAAGGATCAGCAGCCCTACACGGCTTTTTGCCTGCCCCGTCTTCTTCTTGCGCGATCCCTCGATGGCCACGCCGGCGGAAGGGCCGCCGAAGCGGTTATAGACGCCGGCGGAGAAATGCGCCTGGCTCTTCAGGACCATGATGCGGGAAAGAAACGACATTATTCTACCGACCCCGTTTCGATCTCGTCTGCTTCATCCGCCACCACACCGCGCTGCTGTGTTGCGCCGCGTGGCGCGGGCATCGGCACTGGCTGCGCTTTGCCGGTCGCGCCTTTGGCACTGGCAACGGTCGCACCCTTGGCACCGGCTTTAGCCTCCGTTACGTCGGGTACCGGAACCTCGGACTTCAGCATCGGCAATTCCTTCGCATGCACGAGCGCCGTCGAATCCGTCGGCTGCAGCTGCAATTCCGCATTGTAGGCATTGACCAGCCGCTCCAGCCGGTTCGGCTGCGATTGCAAAGCCCAATCGGCCTTGAGAAGATCGATCGTGTCCTTCTCGAGCTTGATCTCGGCCTCGAGGCGATGAACCTCCTCGAGCTTCAATTCGGCGCGATGCTTGATCGTGTAGGTGACGGCGGCAGTCGCCGTCATGACGCCGATGAGCACGAGATCGAACGTTTTCAGCATATCAACCTCCAAGCTTTCCGAGAGAGGCAAGATTGGGAAACCCGAAGAGCGACATATCCGCCGCCTCGGCGGCCGCGTCCGTCCGCAGGCCGGCGCGCAGCTTGGCGGAGCGGGCGCGCGGATTGGCTTCAGCCTCCGCCTCGCTCGCCGAAACCATCGGCTTGCCGATCGCCGTAAAGGTCGCCGCCCGCTCATGTGCAGCCGGCAGGTGCCGCGAGCCCGTCGCCCTGCCGGCGCGGTCGGAGAAGAATTTCTTGACGATGCGGTCTTCAAGCGAATGAAAGGTGACGACGACGAGCCGTCCGCCGGGCTTCAGAGTTCGTTCCGCCGCAAACAATGCCTGCGCCAACTCCCCAAGCTCGTCATTGACGAAAATGCGCAAGGCCTGGAAGACGCGCGTCGCGGGATGGATCTTGTCCTTCATCTTGCGCGGAGTGACCAGCTCGATGAGACCGGCAAGATCGCGGGTCGTTTCGAAGGGCTTTTCCTCACGCCGCTTCTCGATCGCATGTGCGATGCGCGGCGCCTGGTTTTCCTCGCCGAGAAAATGGAAGATGCGGATCAGATCGGCGACCTTGGCGCGATTGACGACGTCGGCGGCCGAAACGCCTGTCGCCGACATGCGCATGTCGAGCGGCCCGCTCTTCTGGAATGAGAAGCCGCGCTCGGGCTCATCGATCTGCATGGAAGAGACACCGATATCGAGCACGACGCCGTCGAGCCCGCCCTGCGGCGCATGATCGCCGAGATTCGAGAACTGCGCGTGAATGAGCCGGAGGCGGCCGGCATGGGCGGCAACCATCGCCTGGCCCGCGGCAATTGCACTGGGATCGCGATCGAGCGCGATCACCTCGGCCCCGGCCGCAAGAATGGCCGCGCTATAACCACCCGCACCGAATGTACCGTCGAGAATGAGCTTGCCGGGTGCGGGCGAGAGCGCCGCGAGGACCTCATTGAGAAGAACAGGAATGTGACGAACCGGTCCGCCACCGGCATCAGTTGAACCTCCGCCAGGATTCGTCACCATTCCGTTCCCTCGTTCCTTCAGGAACGCTTGCCCGCCAGCTTGCGCTCCTCTCGTGCCTGCGCCTGCGCAGCCAAGAATGCCTGCGGCTGCCAGAGCTGAAAATGATCCGCCCGACCGACGAAGGTCACTTCGTCCGAGATGCCGGTGAAGTCGCGGATGAAATCCGTGACCATCAGCCGCCCCTCGGCATCGAGCTTCATGAAGACCCCGCCTCCGTGGATCAGAAGCGACATCGCGTTCGCATCCGGCGAAAATGGATCCTCCGCCGCAATCTGCCGCTCGAATCTTTCGAGAAGATCCGGGCCGCCGACGCTGATCGCCGGAAACACAAAATCCTGGAAGCAGTAGAGCTCCTGGACGTTGCACTGCGCCAGCACGGAACGAAATGCCGAAGGCACGGAAACCCGACCCTTGGCATCGATCCTGTTGGTCGCATTCGAAAGGAAGCGGCTCATGACTCGAAACATCCGTTCCCGTAGGGAGCCGGACAAAAAGACGCCCGAAAGCCCCAATATCAGGCACAGCCTCGCAAGCCGGATGAGCCAAATCCCACCCGACGCTTCCGGAGAGGGAGGCGCCTTTGCTTTGCGATGAATGGGCAAATGATTGCCCTGGTGCAGTGCGCATTTGGGATAGCATGGGACCATATGGGCGTCAATGGGACACGCCCATTTTGCAACGGACGCATGATCAAACATTTATAAGCTGTTAAGTTTAACAAAGGGTTAGCGCAGCCATTTTACGACCACACGCATTTCGTGTTACCACACATAAAACGCCTTAAAGCTGCATCAATGTGAGCTTGAAAATCCTCAGTTTCAGCGACTTAGGGTGAAAATTCAGGCCCTGCCGCGGCACGGATGTTAATTGCCAGTTGGCCTGTAAGCCGGGTTCTGTATGGCTCCGGCGTGAACCGGAACGTGGCAGCCATTCCTCTGGGACAGCGCTCGCACGCTGCCTCACGCAACCCACCCGGATGACTGGCCTGGAAACCGGCCGGAGAACCTTTCAGCCCGCCGCGTCATCCCTATTCGGTCTTGCTCCCGGTGGGGTTTACCGTGCCATATCCGTTGCCGGAGATGCGGTGGGCTCTTACCCCACCCTTTCACCCTTACCTGTCATGACAGGCGGTTTGCTTTCTGTGGCACTTTCCCTGAGGTCGCCCTCGCCGGACGTTATCCGGCACCGTGTTTCCGTGGAGCCCGGACTTTCCTCACCTTACCGCCTTTCGGCATTGGTAAAGCGCGGCTGCCCGGCCAACTGGCAGGGCTCCCATAAACGAGAGAGCCCGTAATTGCTACCGAAATATAGGGGACGGCCTTAACGGAAATTAGGTGTGAAATCCGCGGAGTAGCCCTGTTCCCTGATTCTGCCTGACAAAAGCAGCTCCGCGCCGAGCCTGCCGATTTCGTCCGAACTCTTGGCCGAGGTGCCGGCGCAGCCCGTCAGCACCGCAATCCCCGGCGAAGAGGTATAGCCGATCATCGGATAGCTGCTTTCCGTAAACGAGACGACGCAGGCGGCCGTCGAAATCGAAAGCGGCATCATATCGGGCATGAGGTCGGCGACGATACGCTGCAGATGCACGCGCACGCTCTCGCGCCCTTCGGTCCTGAACCACGCGCGCATCTCGATGTCGTTGTGTAAGACCAGATCGTCGGGATCGCCGCCGATCTTCAGATAGAATTTGCCGTCGGGGTAACGGATCGGCGGCAGCAGATAGATATGGATGCCGGGCACGTCTAGAATGAGCGATGGCATCGCCGCAAGGCGGAGCGCATCAGCCTCGCCGACTTCGAACAGCGTGACGGTCCGGCCATAAACCGTCATGGCAACAGGACGTGGCAACAGATTCTCGGCAATGGAAAATCCGCCCGCCGCCAGCAGCACCTTTTCACTGCGATAGGCGAGGCCCCCGGCAGTCTCGACGGTCGCCAGCCCGCCTTCCTCGCGGATTGAGACCACATAATCTCGGATGATAGTCGCGCCTGCCCTTTCTGCCAGCAGAGATTGCGCCTTGACCAGTTTGCGCGGACTGATATGTCCGGCACCCGTCGCCTCGAACACACCTGCACTGCCGGCGGGAAAGGCAAAGAAGGGAAATGCGGTCTTCAACCCGCCCGCATCCAGAAGCCGGGTCTCGAGGCCGAGCGAAACGGCGGCCTGCCGGGTCCTTTCGAGATAATCGCTTCCATCAGGCGCGACGACGACGCAGCCGGCCTCCCGATAGAAGTCGATGCCGCTCTCGTTCGCGATCTCGCCGTAGCGATCGATCGAGCGATTGGCGAGCAGCGCCCAGTTGCGATCGGCATCGATGGTGCGGGTAATGCGCCCCTCGTCGTAATGACTGGCGAAAACGCCTTGATGCGCCTTGCGATCATCAGGCTCGTCCGGGCCGATCACCGCAACACCATCCGTCTGCCGCGCCAGATGCCGCGCGGCAGCGGCTCCCATCAGCCCGCGGCCGACGACGATATATTTGAAATCGACTGCCATGATATCCCTCTCAAGCGAAGACCGGCGTCAGCTCGTGCCCGAAATCCTCGTTTCCGAGCCGTCCTTCGGTGAGAAGCACGGCGCCGAGACGCCCGAGTTCGTCTGAAGATTTGGCCGCGACGAAATTGCCGCCGGTCAGTACCGCAATGCGCGGCGATTGGGTGAACCCGGCATAGGGATAACCGGTCGGCGTGAAATTCGCCACGCAAGGAGCCGACGTGACCGGGCAGCCGGCAAGCTCCGGCACTAGTTGCAGGGCGATGCGCGAGAGATGATCGCGCTCGGCCGCACTGCCGTCGGAACGGAACCACGTGCCGGCCTCTTCCAACCGGCTGAAGGAAAGCGCTTCGGTATCGCCGCCAAGCTTCAGATAGGTCTTGCCGTCGGGATAACGCACCGGCGGCAGAATATAGATGTGATCCTCGTCCCGGTCGCCGAGCACGATGGTCGACGGCATGTCGCGGAAAACCGCCATCTCGCGCTCGCCGATTTCGTAGAAGACAACGGTACGCGCGATCACTCTCAAATCGACGGGACGCGGCAGCAGGGCATGGAAATTGCTGAAAGCGCCGGCCGCGACCAACACGCGCTCGGCGCTGTAGCATCTGTCGCCGGCCGTCACCTCGACATGGGAGCCTGTATCGCGCACCGATGTCACGGTCGCGTCGATCAGCGAGACGCCGCCCTCCTCGGCAAGCTTGGCTTGCGCGCGCACCAGGGCCCGCGGATTGATGTGCCCGGCGCGCTTGCGCTCAAAATACCCACTGAAATCAGGACCGACGGTAAGATAGGGAAAACGCTGCCCGAGCTCCGCCGGCGCGACGGTTTCGATATCGCTGCCGAGCCTCCGGCTGACGGCCAGCGCCCTCAGAAGAAAATCCTGCTCATCCCTAGGCGGCGGACCGGCAAAGAGGCAGCCGACTTCCGAAAAGAAGGAAATGCCGCTCTTCGCCTCGATCTCGCGGTAGCGCCCGAGCGCCCGCGCGGCGAAGGTTCCCCAGGCAAGATTGCCGTCGAAGGTGCGTGTAATGCGTGCTTCGTCATAATGGCTGGCAAAGACGCCGTGATGGACCTTGCGCTCCTCGGGCTCCGGCGGGCCGATCAGCGCGATGCCGTCGGCCATGGAGGAGAGGTGCCGTGCCGCCGCCGCCCCCATCATGCCGCGCCCGATGACGATGAACCTGAAATCGACTGCCATATCTCACCTCATCTCGAGGTGGCCCACCTCGTTTCGAGCTGGGATATCATGGCGCGCGTGCCGATTCATATCGTAAAAACAGCGGCGGAGGATTTTCCTCCGGTCCGCTCGGCGGCTCAGTCGAGCATTGCCAGGACCTTACCGCAATACGTCTTCGAGACCGGGTTCATGCGCGTTGCGCCGTGGCCGGCATTATACTTGAGGATGGTGTTGCAGGTCTCTCCACCACCGAGATCATGAGCAGCAGCCAGATATTTCATGCCGTACTTGATGTTGGTTTCCGGATCGAACAGGCCCTTGGCGCTGCCGGAATAACCCATCATGCGGGCCGTTGCAGGCTTTATCTGCATCAGGCCGATTTCACCGTGGCTGCCGCGTGCATTCGGATTGAAATTGCTTTCGACGCGGATGACCGCGGTCGCAAGCGCAACCGGTACAGCATATTGGTTCGCATATTTGCTGATCAGCGCGGAATAGGAATTGCCCGAAACATTGGCGACGGGATAACCGCTCTGGCGCTCGACCGTCTTCAGCGGGCGTTCCGCCGTCTTGAGCGGACGATTCGCCGGCTTGACCGAACGTTCCGCTTTCTTCAACGGACGCTCTGCCTTCTTCGAAGGACGCTCGACTTTCTTCACCGGCGCATCGGCTCGCACACCCCAATCATTCGCAAACGCAAAGCTATTTCCCGCCAGCACCATGCCAACGCACGTTGCAGCAACAACAATCAGTTTTCTCATGTAGTCTTGAACACTCCGACCCAAAGAATTTCCGGACGCGCGCCTCGCTGCCATAATGAATACCAGATCAAGGACCGATCGGATTCACGGTAATTCTTATCGTTTCACATATCGCCCGTGGTTTAACTCGAAAAACAACCCCGAGCACCGCTTGGCGGACGTTCTTAGACCATCGCAATGAGGAGATAATAGGGAAATGATGTGGCAGGCCGAATTTCGCGCTGCAATGCGAAATTTCGCGTTTCAGTAATTGCCGAGAATCAGGAGTAACGCGGTAGCGCCGACAGCAGCCGGTGCAGCGTGTCGATTGTCGAGAAATCGGCGATCCCGTCCACCCGTTCGGGCCGGAAATGGCGCTGGAAGGCTTCCACGTCGCCGGCCGTCTTTTCGGAGAATTTGCCCGTAATTTCAGTGCCGTAACCATAAAGTGACAGCATCGACTGCAGCGCTTCCACCGGCTGGCCGGCATCCCCGCGCTGAAAGAAACGCCCGCCGGTGATCGTTGCCGGCTCGACCCAATGTCCCACACCCGCCCGATGAAGCTCGGCCCAAGGGAATTTCTCGCCCGGATCGACCTTGCGAATCGGTGCGACATCGGAATGCCCGAGCACTCTTTCTGGCGCGATCGACCAACGTTTGACACAGTCGCGACACAATTCGATGACTGCTGCGATCTGCTCTTTCGGATAGTCGGGAAGACCGCCGGGATGGCCGGCATTGGCGATTTCGATGCCAATCGACAGCGAATTGATATCGCTCTCGCCGTGCCAGCTGCTCTTGCCCGCATGCCAAGCACGCCGCGCCTCCGGCACGAGCTGGATCACCTCGCCATTCTCGTGCACGAAATAATGGCTGGAAACCTGGCTCTCGCCCCGACAGAGCCAGTCGAGCGCGCCGTCGGCCGTCGGCATACCGGTATAATGCAGAAGGATCATATCGGGACACCGCCCGCGCGCCCGCTCGCCGTGATTGGGCGACGGCCGCACGCAAGCGCCTCGATAATCGGCCTCGAAAGAGGTCATGCGGCGCGGCGTTCCTTCTCGATCGCCGCATAGGCTGCGTTCAGCGCCGCCATCCGCTCATTGGCAATCAAATGAAACTCCTTCGGGACCCCACGCGAGATTAGTCGATCGGGATGATGTTCGCTGACCAGGCCGCGGTAACGGCGGCGGATCGTTGGAAAATCGTCCAAAGGCGACACGCCGAGCACCTTGTAGGGATCACCGCCGGACGAGACGTGGCGAGCGGCGATCTGCTCGAAACGAGTCTCGCTCATTTCAAAAATTTCGCCGATGTGGCGCAGGAAGTTCAGTTCCTTCTCATGGATCAGCCCGTCGGCCTTGGCGATATGGAAGAGGCCATCGAGCACGTCTTCCAATACCGTGCAATTGGCCGCGCAGGTAATGCAGAGCGTCGAGAGCCGCTCGGCATAGGCTTCATAGCCGGCAACATCCTGACGCGCGAGGTTATAAAGCCTGGCGACGTTCTTGGCCTGGTCCTCGGGAAATTCGAAGATTTCCCGGAAAGCCTCGACCTCCTTCTCGCTGACGATGCCGTCGGCCTTGGCCATCTTGGCCGAAAGCGCGATGATTGCCACGGAGAACGCCACTTTGCGCCGAGTTTCGGGATCGCCTTCGAAAACCGTTCGGATCGCCTCGACGACCGCGGAAAGCGCATTGCCCGCGGTATTGCCAATGGCATTCAACAATTTTTCCCAGAAGGACATCGAAAATCTCTCGCAAGCTTGTCAAGTATGAGCAATCAGCTTGACCAAAGAATCTGAGCCTTTGCAAGGCGACGATTGGTCATAGAATCGAAAACAGTTTTCACAATTCGGCAATTATTGCGCTGCAGCAAGCGGTCGGTCGCTTTCGCCGGATCTGCCGTAAGAGAGTGCCCGCACCATCTCACTCGATACTTAACCGCCGATTTTCACAAACAGTTCCCGACAAGCAAAGCGGGCTTGAAACGATTATATTGATACTTCGCGCCGCCTTCGCTGTTCAACCCGGCCAAAAGCCGCTTCTTTCGTAAATTCTTTACTTTACAGAGCCCTTTCCCTGCCGCATCCATGCGCTAGCTAACGCTGCCGCACTGAACACCATAGGAGGGAATCATGGCCAAACAGAAAGTCGCAATGCTGACCGCCGGAGGCCTGGCGCCCTGTCTTTCATCCGCAGTTGGCGGCCTCATCGAACGCTACAGCGACGTCGCGCCCGAAATCGACATCGTCGCCTATAAGTCCGGCTATCAGGGCGTGCTGCTCGGTGATCGCATAGAGATCACTCGCCAGATGCGGGAAAAGGCGCCGCTGCTGCACCGCTATGGCGGCTCACCGATCGGAAATAGCCGCGTCAAGCTCACCAATGCCGCCGACTGCGTCAAGCGCAGCCTTGTTAAGGAAGGCGAGAATCCGCTGAGGGTTGCCGCCGAACGTCTGGCCGATGACGGCATCACCATTCTCCACACGATCGGGGGCGACGACACCAATACCACGGCCGCCGACCTTGCCGCCTACCTCGCCGCCAACGGCTACGACCTGACCGTCGTCGGCCTGCCGAAGACGGTCGACAACGATGTCGTCCCCATCCGCCAGTCGCTCGGCGCCTGGACGGCCGCCGAAGTCGGCGCCCATTTCTTCGATAATGTCAGCAATGAGCAGACGGCCGCACCGCGCACGCTCGTCATCCACGAGGTGATGGGCCGCCATTGCGGCTGGCTGACGGCAGCCACCGCCCGCGCCTATCTTCAGCGCACCAGTCGCAACGAGTACGTCGACGGCCTGATGATGGACGCGCATCTGAAGAGCATCGACGCCGTCTATCTGCCCGAAATGGCCTTCGACCTCGACGCCGAGGCCGCCCGCCTGAAGGACATCATGGACCGCACCGGCCATGCCACCGTCTTCGTCTCGGAAGGCGCTTGCCTCGACGCCATCGTCGCCGAGCGTGAAGCTGCCGGTGAGACTGTCAAGCGTGACGCTTTCGGCCACGTGAAGATCGACACGATCAATGTCGGTGCCTGGTTCCAGAAGCAGTTCGCCAACCTCCTGAACGCAGAGCGTTCGCTGGTGCAGAAATCGGGCTATTTCGCTCGCTCGGCCCCGGCCAATGGCGACGACCTCAGGCTGATCCAGAGCATGGTCGATCTCGCCGTCGAAAGCGCGCTCAATAAGGTCTCCGGCGTCACCGGCCATGACGAAGCGCAGAACGGTAAGTTGCGCACTATAGAATTTCCCCGCATCAAAGGTGGCAAAGCTTTTGACCTGTCGACGGCATGGTTTGCCGAAGTCATGGACAATATAGGGCAGAAATACAAAGAAGCATGATTGACGGACGGTTAATATGGTGTCTTTGCTTATTCCCGACGGAATAGGAGGAGATTCCATGTCGCTCGAAGCTTGGCTCGCTTTTGCTGCCGCGTCCGCCATCATGCTGGCCATACCGGGGCCGACGATACTGCTCGTCGTCTCCTATGCGCTTGGCCATGGGCGCCGGATGGCCTTTGCGACGGTGAGCGGCGTGGCGCTTGGCGACTTCACCGCCATGACCGCGTCCCTCTTCGGTCTCGGCGCGGTGCTCGCCACCTCCGCCGCCCTCTTCACCCTTTTGAAGTGGATCGGCGGCGCCTACCTGATCTGGCTGGGAATCAAGCTCTGGCGGGCTCCGGTGATTGGCGAGCCGGTCGCCGACAACGACAATCTGCCGGAGGAAAAGTCGATTAAGATCTTCCTGCACGCCTATATCGTTACCGCCCTCAATCCGAAGAGTATCGTCTTCTTCGTCGCCTTCGTGCCGCAGTTCCTCAACCCGACCCTGCCCTTCTTCGGGCAGATGGCGATCATGGAGGCGACATTCCTGGTGTTGGCGGTCCTCAACGCCGCCACCTATGCTTTTCTCGCCCATTCCGCTCGCGGACTGATTCGCAAGGCGAGCGTCCAGCGCGCCGTCAACAGGACCGGTGGCACCCTGCTGATCGCTGCGGGCGCCGTCACGGCTGGATATCGCCGTATTGCGGCTTAATAAACCGGGTATCGCGCTATTGCAGCTTAGAAATATTCCGTGGTTGCCGGAATGCAACGAATAGGTTAATGGGGTCATCGGGTTTAAGCTTTTTAGTAACTTTTATAACGCTGCCGGGGCGGCGCGATTTCACGAAAGTGACGGAATGGTAGCGATCGGATTGTCCGGCCTGAAACGCAGTCTTGTCGTTTCCACGGTGCTCTGCTGCGGCGTGATCACGGGCTGCACGAGCGTCGAATATACCTCTCAGGCCGAACTGACAGCCGCTCAGACCGTGGTGCCGACGCCGAAGCCCGGCGAAGATGCGATGCTCGCCGCGGTCCCGACAGCGGAAGGTGCTGCCGGCCAGGCCATCGCCGGTACCGTTCTTCCCCAGGCAGCTCCCTCGCTCACCGCAACGGCGATGCCGAATGCGCCGGGCTCCCAGCCTGCCGATCTGACCATGCAGGCAGGCATACAGCCAGCGGCCTATGCGCAGATCCCGTTGACGCCTGAGATGACGGCGATCCAGTCCGTCGTGCCGACGCCGCGCCCGGGAACCCCCGCACAGCCGGCAACGCAGCTTGCCTTCGCCGCCACGCCACAGAACAGCGCGCTTGCAGCACTTGCCGCAGTCGACACCACGCCGCGCTCTATGGATTACGGCTTCGACGAGTCAGGACCGATCGATCCGCCGACGGCTCCCCCGATGTTCAGCGACGACGACAGGGACGATGCGCCGACGGTCGAGAAGAGCTTCGTCACCAAGCTCATCCAGAAATATTCGAAGATCTACGAAATTCCCGAGACGCTGCTCCACCGCATCGTCCATCGCGAGAGCCGCTACAATCCGAAGGCTTACAACAAGCGCGGCTATTTCGGCCTGATGCAGATCAAATACAACACCGCCAAATCCATGGGCTATGACGGTGCGCCGGGCGGCCTGTTCGACGCCGAGACCAACATTAAATATGCCGCAAAATATCTGCGCGGCGCCTGGCTCGTCTCCGACAACAAGGAAGACGACGCCGTCCGCCTCTATGCGCGCGGCTATTACTACGACGCCAAGCGCAAGGGCATGAATGCTGTCGCCCAGGGTAATTACTGAAACCGGGCAGCTACCGAAACAACCCAATTGAAACAGCGGTCGTAGCCTACGGCCGCGGCTGAGCCTGCCGTTGTGATTCGGCCTGCTGTTGCGGTGCTCGCGCTTGCGGCAACGCTGCCAAGACAGCCTTCAGAAGCGTCTGCGGTTGATAGCCGAGCCAGCCTGGCGTCAGCCCCAGGCGGACGACGATCAGATTGGCGGAAGGCACGATCGCCATGCTCTGCCCGTCATGCCCCGTCAGCCAGAACGTATCCTCCGGCAGCCCGAACGCAGTATTCGAGCCGCCGGGCGCGAGCCAGGCCTGGCCTTGCGTATACCGGCCGTTCGACGCTGCCGTCGGCGTGCGCATGGCGCCGACGAACCCCTCCGGCAACAGCCGCCGCCCGTTCCAGACACCATCCTGCAGCAGGAACTGCCCGAAGCGGGCCCAATCATGTGCCGTTGCGTAGAGATAGGAGCTGCCGACAAAGGTGCCGCGCGCGTCGAGTTCGAAGACGGCACTCGTCATGCCGAGCGGGGAGAAGAGCGCGTCGCGCGGGTAGGAAAAGGCTGCCGGCGCATTGCCGATTCTGTTCATCCAGATGCGCGACAAGAGCACGGCCGTGCCGCTCGAATAGCGGAAGCGCTGACCCGGCGCCGCCTCCATCGGCGAATTGGCCGGTAGCGACACCATGTCGGGGTCGAGATAGAGCATGCGCGTCACATCGGCGACGTCGCCATAGTCCTCGTTGAACGCCAGGCCGCTCTCCATGCCGAGCAGGTCGGATACTTTGATCCTGGCGCGCTGATCGTCCTTCCACTGCGCCAGCAGATGATCGTCGTCGAAGGAGATCTTGCCGTCGAGCATCAGCCGCCCGAGGATCGCCGCATTCACCGTCTTCGTCATTGACCAACCGATCAGCGGCGTCTTCGCCGAGAATCGGGGGCCATAGGCTTCGGCGACGATGCGGCCGTCACGCACCACCACGATCGCCCGCATCGCCGGGCCGGCAAGCGCGGAATCGCCCAGCAGCGCGGCGATTTTCCTGTCGGGATCACCTACGCCCTCGCCCTGCGGCCATGAGGCATCGTTCGTCTCCATCCTGGCCGGGACATCGAGGGGCACGGCATTCGCCGCCGCCTCGAAATCGGCGTCCGGCACGCTCGTACAGCCGAGGCCGCTGCGATAGAGCGCGTAACTCGGCGCGAACAGCCCCATGAAACGCGCCGTCACATGGCCGTTGCCGCGGTCAACGCTGACGCGCATCAGCCGCAGTAGCGGATTTCCGGGCGCCTGGACGTCGTCATGAAGCACATCATCCGCGTCCCGGCCGGCGATGAAGACGTTGGAGCAGACGATTTTGGCGGCATAGCCATCGCCGACGCGTAAGAGTTCCGGCGGCCGGACGAAAAGCCAGGCGGCACCGGCAACGACGATGAAAACGAGAAGAAGAGCAAGCGCCTTCAGGACACGCAGGACAAATTGCATGGCATTCCTCCGAATGACCGGAGAGAAGCAGGAATTCCGCCTGCCGAAAAGGGCGCGCCGTGCAGAATATCCGTTACCCCGATCACTTTCCGAGGAGGCCGATGTTTTCGCACGGCGCAGGCCCACAGCCCGCGTCATCAAACTGTAGCAGTGGCGCGCTACACGCGCTGAACGCTAAAAAGGTGACAGACTCATGTCAGAATTTGCACCGGATGCCGGCTTCCGCAAGAACCGGAAACTCAAGGACGCCCTTCTCCGCCATAAGGCTTTTTCGAAGGAAGGCTTCTCCGAGCGTCTCTTCGGCCTTCTCTTCTCCGGCCTCGTCTATCCGCAAATCTGGGAGGATCCGGATCTCGACATGCAGGCGATGGAACTGAGGCCCAATCATCGCATCGTCACCATCGGTTCCGGCGGTTGCAACATGCTCGCCTACCTTTCCAAGGCGCCGGCCTCGATCGACGTCGTCGATCTCAATCCGCACCACATCGCCCTGAACAAGCTGAAGCTCGCCGCCTTCAAGCATCTGCCCGATCACACGGATCTCGTCCGCTTCCTGGCGATGCCGAACGAGAAGTCGAACAGCCGCGCCTTCGACCGGCATCTTGCCGCCAATCTCGACGAGGCGACCCGTAGCTATTGGAACGGCCGAAAATTCGGCCGCCGCCGCGTCACCGTCTTCGACCGCAACATCTATGAAACCGGCTTGCTCGGCCGATTCATCGGCGCAGCCCATCTTCTTGCCCGCCTGCACGGCGTCAAGCTGCGCGAGATGACCAAGACCCGCTCCATCCGCGAGCAGCGCCAGTTCTTCGACGAGCAGATCGCGCCGCTCTTCGAAAAGCCGGTCGTGCGCTGGATCACCGGCCGCAAGAGCTCGCTCTTCGGACTCGGCATTCCTCCGCAGCAATATGATGAGCTCGCAAGCCTCGTCGACGATCATTCGATCGCGCCGGTGTTGAAGCATCGCCTGGAAAAGCTCGCCTGTCATTTCCCGATGTGCGACAATTATTTCGCCTGGCAGGCCTTCGGCCGCCGCTATGCCACAGCAGAGGAAGGTCCGCTGCCGACCTACCTGAAGCCGGAACACTATGAGGTGATCCGCGCCAATGTCGATCGCGTCAACGTTCATCACGCAAGTTTCACCGAACTCCTGGCCCGTGAGCCGGCTTCCTCGCGCGATCGCTATATCCTGCTCGACGCGCAGGACTGGATGACCGACGGCCAGCTGAACGACGTCTGGCGGGAAATCACCCGCACGGCGCGCGAAGGTGCGCGCGTGATCTTCCGCACCGCCGCCGAAAAGAGCATCATCGAAGGCCGCCTGTCTCCTTCGATCCGCGACCAGTGGGATTACCTTGAGGAGAAATCGCGCGAGCTGACGGTGCTCGATCGCTCCGCGATCTACGGCGGCTTCCACATTTACGGGAAGAAGGCGTGAGCAAGATCGGCGCCGAGACGGCAGGAAAGAGCGATCAACATGCCAGCTTGATGGATGGCATGTACCGCTACCAGCGCCATATCTATGACCTCACCCGCAAATATTACCTTCTCGGCCGTGACAGCACGATCCGCAATCTCGATGTGCCAGACGGCGGTACCCTGCTCGAGGTCGGCTGCGGCACCGGGCGCAACATGGCTTTGGCTCACAGGCATTTCCCGAGCGCCAAGCTGTTCGGCCTCGACATTTCCCAGGAAATGCTGATCTCGGCGCGCAAGACCTTCGCCACGAAAGCAACGATTCCGGAATTCCGCGTTGCCGACGCTACGGCGTTTACGCCGCGCGATTTCGGCGTCAGCGGCTTTGACCGTATCCTGATTTCCTATGCTCTGTCGATGATCCCGGACTGGGAACGCGCCGTCGATGCGTCGATCGCCGCACTTAATCCCGGCGGCCAGCTGCATATCGTCGATTTCGGCCAGCAGGAAGGCCTGCCGCGTTGGTTCCGCCGCATGCTGCAGGCCTGGCTTGCGAAATTCCATGTCACTCCGCGCGCCGATCTGCAGCAGGTTCTGGAAGCGCAGGCCCAGGAGCACAATGCGCGATTGTCCTTCGAAACAGTCGGCGGCGGTTACGCCTGGCGAGCGGTCATCAGCAGCAGGCGCTCATAATTCGCTTGAAACTAACCGATTTTTTACGTTGATATGATGAAAAGAGGGTTATTCCTCTGCTGGGCTCGTCATTTTCGAAGGTCAGGCTGTGGGGCAAAGAGATCATTCGGTTCACGACGGGATACCCATGCGCCGGCTTTTGTTTTGCGTTCTGCCCCTGGCCATCCTGCTGGCGGGCTGTTCCTCCTCCGGTCACGACTATCTCGAAACCGCATCGATAAAGCCGAAGACGCGTTTCCAGGACACCGATCCGCAGGATTTCGGCCCGAAGCATCCGCAGCAGAACGCGATCCACGGCATCGACATCTCCAAATGGCAGGGCGATATCGACTGGAGCACGGTGAGAAATTCCGGCGTCGCCTTCGCCTTCATCAAGGCGACGGAAGGCAAGGACAGGGTCGACCCCCGCTTCGATGAATATTGGCGCGAGGCGCGCGCCGCCGGCATCCCGCACGCCCCCTACCATTTCTATTATTTCTGCTCCTCGGCCGACGAGCAGGCCGACTGGTTCATCCGCAACGTGCCGAAGGAGGCCATGCGCCTGCCGCCGGTGCTCGACGTCGAATGGAACGCCGAATCGAAGACCTGCCGCTACCGCCCCGCCGCGGAAACCGTGCGCTCCGAAATGCAGCGTTTCATGGACCGGCTGGAGGCCTATTACGGCAAACGCCCGATTATCTACACCTCGGTCGATTTCCACCGCGACAATCTCGCCGGCTACTTCCAGGATTATCATTTCTGGGTCCGCTCGGTGGCAAAACATCCCGAGGTGACCTATTCCGACCGCCGCTGGGCCTTCTGGCAATATACCTCGACCGGCGTTATTCCTGGCATCAAGGGACCGACCGATATCAACGTCTTTGCCGGCAGCGCAAAGAACTGGAACAATTGGGTAGCCGCCGTTTCCAAGGATAGAAATTCTTAGTAACTTCTTTCAATCTTTCTTGCTTCCGTCACATTCCTCTGTGAAAGCGACGGGCATCCATTTGCTATAAGGACCGCATTCATGCACCGCTCGCTCACAAGCCGCTCTGCACTCGCCCTCCTGTTTGCCCTTACTTTTGCAGGCGGCGCGGCCGCCCAGCAGGCGCCCGCCGCCTCGGCTCCGGCAGCCCCCTGCGGCGGCGATCTGTCTGCCTTCCTCCAGGGCGTCAAGGCCGATGCGGTCGCCGCAGGCGCCAGCGCCGCAGCCGCTGACGAGGCGCTGGCCGGCGCCGAAATTGATCCTAAGGTCCTGAGCCGGGATCGCGCGCAGGGCGTCTTCAAGCAGACCTTCCTCGAATTCTCCCAGCGCACCGTCAGTCAGGCCCGCCTCGACATCGGCCGCCAGAAGATGAAGCAATATGCCGACGTCTTTGCCCGGGCCGAGCAGGAATTCGGCGTTCCCCCAGGCGTCATCACCGCCTTCTGGGCGATGGAAACCGATTTCGGCGCCGTCCAGGGCGATTTCAACACGCGCAACGCGCTGGTGACGCTATCGCACGATTGCCGCCGCCCGGAGCTCTTCCGCCCGCAGCTGATCGCCTTGATCGAGATGGTCGAGCACGGCGACCTCGACCCCGCCACCAACACCGGCGCCTGGGCCGGCGAAATCGGCCAGGTGCAGATGCTGCCGCGCGACATCATCGCCTTTGGCATGGATGGCGACGGCGACGGCCATATCCGCCTGAAGCAGAGCGGCCCGGACGCCATCCTGACGGCAGCAAAATTCATCCAGCATCTCGGTTTCGAGCGCGGCCAGCCCTGGCTGCAGGAAGTCACTGTGCCCGATAATCTGCCCTGGGAGAAGTCCGGCCTCGGCGGCACAATGAAGGCCGGCGAATGGTTCGCGCTCGGCGTCAAGCCACGCGACGGCAACACCGGCTTCGGTGATCTCGAGGGCGACCTCGTCCTGCCGCAGGGACGCATGGGGCCGGCCTTCATCGCCTATCCCAATTTCAAGATCTATCTCGAATGGAACAAGTCGTTCATCTACACGACGTCGGCGGCCTATTTCGCGACCCGCCTTTCCGGCGCCCCAACCTATCTCAAGGGCGCACCGGAACAGGGGCTCGCCAGCGACCAGATGAAGACGCTGCAGATCAAGCTGCAGTCGCTCGGCCACGATGTCGGCGAGATCGACGGCATTCTCGGTTCCGGCACGCGTATCGCGATCCAGAAGGAACAGCAGCGCTTGGGCATACCGGCCGATGGCTGGGCGACGCCTGCCCTTCTTAACGCTCTCTGATCGCCACTGACACTCCCGCCGCTCGCTTCGCAAGAAACGGGTGGCGCCGCTTACCCTCCGCGTTAAAGCATACTGGTGAGGAGCGACGCCGGGTCTAGACGATGCGGCTTTGGATGGAGGACGACGGCATGGACAGCAGAATGAGTGCCTGGATCTGGGGCCTGCTGCTCCTGCTTGGTCTTATCTGGGGCGGCTCATTTTTCTTCGCGCGCATCGCCGTCCAGCATATCCCGCCGCTGACCCTCGTCTTCCTCCGTCTGCTGCTGGCCGGGCTGGCGCTGCACATCTATATCGCCGGCCGTTTTGACATCTATTCGACCCTGAAAGCCCGCTGGCGCGAATTCCTGATCCTCGGGCTAATCAACAATGCCCTGCCGCATGCGCTGATCTTCTTCGGCCAGACCCGCATCGGCGCCGGCCTTGCGGCGATCCTGAACGCGACGACGCCGATCTGGACCGTGCTGATCGCCAATTATCTCACCTCCGACGAAAAGCTGTCCTCGGCCAAGATCGCTGGCTGCCTCGTCGGCCTCGCCGGAACGATCGTGCTGGTCGGCCCCGGCCTGTCGGCCAGCGGCCAAGCCCCCTTCTGGGCGCTGCTGCTACCGGTGCTTGCCGCCATCTCCTACGGGTTCGCAGCCACCTACGGCAAGCGATTCAAGGACGTTCCGGCACCAGTCACCGCAGCCGGCCAGTTGACCGCGTCCTCGTTGATCACTTTGCCGCTGTCGCTGCTGGCCGATCGCCCCTGGACGCTCTCCTTGCCGCCGCTCGATATCCTGCTCGCCGTCCTGGCACTGGCGCTGGTGTCGACCGCCTTCGCCTACATTCTCTATTTTCGGATCATGGCGGCGGCAGGCGCCACCAACGCCTCACTTGTCACCCTGCTGGTGCCGCCAAGCGCGATCCTTCTCGGCGTGCTTTTCCTCGGAGAACGGCTGGCGGTTGGCGAATTCGCCGGCATGGCGCTGATCGGTTTCGGCCTTGTCATCCTCGATGGCCGCGCCTACCGCCTGCTGGTGAAAGCCGCCTGATAGCCGGTTGCGTATTCTCTATGTTTTCAACCGGTTGCCGAACCGCCATGTTTCAGGCGCATAGGTAAATTCTCAATCGCCCGATTTAACGCCGCGTTAAAATCTGTGAACAAAAATCAGATCAGAATTACGTCGTGATATCAATAGCTTGTGAAAAAGGGATTCGACTTATCCACCGGCCGCTTCGGCAGCGCAGCATAGAATCCGCTTTTCAACCGACATATTTCAGACATAATATCGGCCGGTTAACGCGAGGAGACAGACATGGGACTCACGCAATCCTTGAATGTTCTGTTGGTCAGTGCAGCGTTTGCTTTCGTCCTGTCCATGCTCTTTATTTGAGCTGACGGGCCGGTAATGCTGATAGTGCCTAAACTCCCCTGATCAATCCGCCAACGAAAAAGCGCATGTCCCGCCCGACATGCGCTTTTTCACTTTTGAACGTCTGGAAGAATCAAGCGGCGGCGCCCGCGCTCTTTGACGCCCGGCGGGAGTAGCCGAGATTGTCGAGCACCGCAGAAACCAGCGGCGCGCGGTTCATCGTATAGAGATGGAAATCACCGATGCCGCGCCGGACGAGATCCTCGATCTGCTCGGCAGCAACTTCGGCCGCGACCTTTGCCCGATCCTCGGGCTTGTCGTCGAAGCCCGCGAAACGCTCATCGAGGAAGGCCGGGATGACCGCGCCACAGGCGCCGGCGAAACGCTTCAGCTGCGTCAGGTTCTGGATCGGCATGATGCCGGGCACGATCGGAATCGAGATGCCGGCGGCGCGCACCCGCTCCAGGTAGCGCTCGAAATTGTCGTTGTCGAAGAAGAACTGCGTCAGCGCCCGGTCGGCGCCATTATCGGCCTTGCGCTTCAGCATCTCGATATCGGCGGCCGTATCACGGCTTTCCGGGTGTTTTTCCGGATAGGCGGAGACCGAAATCTCGAAATCACCGACCGACTTGAGGCCGGCCACCAGTTCCGCGGCATTGGCGTAACCGCCGGGATGCGGCTGATAGGGTGCACCGACGCCGCCAGGCGCATCACCGCGCAACGCCACGAAATGCTTTACGCCGACCTTACGAAACGTATCGATCATTTGATGCGTTTCCTCCTTCGTCGCACCGACGCAGGTCAGGTGCGAGGCGGTGGCAAGCGGCGTCTGCGACAGGAAGCGCGTCACCGCCGACAGCGTCGGCGCCTTGGTGGTGCCGCCGGCGCCATAGGTCACCGACACGAAATCGGGATCCCAGTCCTGCAGCTTAGCAACGGTATCCCAGAGCTGCCCTTCCATTTCTTCCGATTTCGGCGGAAAGAATTCGAAGGAGATCCCGAAGTTGCGTCCGCGTCCTTCGTTTTTCAAAGCCATGTCATACTCTCCCGGCAAATGTAGGTTCGGCGCCTTCGCTCGTCTGCGAAGCCATGGGGCGCCTCGGGTCACGCGCGAGCCAGACGGTGACCGTCAGCCCCTGCCCGCTCTGCTGACCCGGATGAAGATCGACGACCTGCTCGACGTCGAGCCCGGCCTTGCGCAACCAGTCGGACATTGCCTGGTGCGAAAAGCCGAGACGGACATGCGCATGCTCGTCGCGGAGATATTCGAGCGTGTGCGGCGCGAGGTCGATGACCACGAGCCGTCCGCCCGGCCGCAGCATGCGCGCCGCTTCCGCGATCGCAATCTCCGGCTGGTCGAAGAAATGCAGCACCTGATGAATCGTCACCAGGTCGAAATCCTGCCCCTCGAACGGAAGGTTCAGGATATCGGCGTGGCGCACCGTCGCCTTGGTGATGCGGGACTTGTCGAGGTTGGCGCGCGCCACGCTCAGCATGTCGCGGCTGGCATCGACACCGACAGCGCGGCGGTAGAGCCCGGCCAGGAGTTCGAGGATGCGGCCGGTGCCGGTGCCGAGATCGAGCAGCGAATCGATCGGCTGGTTGCCGAGCAGTCGGATGACGGCGGCGTCGACCTCCTCGTCGGCCGCATGCAGGCGGCGAAGCTCGTCCCATTCTGCCGCATTGCGGCTGAAATAGGCCTGTGCCCGCTCGGCCCGTTGGCGTTTGACCGCCGCCAGCCGTTCGCCGTCACGAAGCACAGTCGCATCGTTTTCGGAGACATGTTTCAGCAAGGCCCGCACGAGCATTGCCGCCTTGCCGTCCTGCTTGAGGCGGAAATAGGCCCAGGCGCCTTCCTGGTAGCGCTCTATCAGCTCGGCCTCGCCAAGCAGCTTCAGGTGGCGGGAGATGCGGGGCTGAGATTGACCGAGAATTTCGGTAAGATCGGTGACCGTCAGGTCGCCGGCGTCGAGAAGCGCCAGGAGACGCAGCCGCGTCGGCTCGCCAGCCGCCTTCAAGACGTCCACCAACCCATCCAGTCCCAGCTTCAAAGGTTCGCTCATCATTGGCCCAATCAACATATAAAGATATCTTTATGTGATTTAAAAAGCGGTGGCAAGCGACAATTCGCACTGTTCGCGAAATTGCCTGCGCAAATTGCGACAGGGTCTGACATGAAAAAGCCCCGGTCGAACCGGGGCTTTCGGAAGCAGAAATGAATCAGGGATCAGCGTGTCAGGCGCTTGTGGGCCTGGCTGCCCGGGTTGAGCGCATCCGGGCCGAGGCGGCGGATCTTGTCCTGCTCGTAATCCTCGAAATTGCCTTCGAACCATTCGACATGGCCCTCGCCTTCGAAAGCGAGGATATGCGTGGCCAGACGGTCGAGGAACATGCGGTCGTGGCTGATGATGATGGCGCAGCCGGCGAAATTCTCAAGCGCGTTTTCGAGAGCGCCGAGCGTTTCCGTATCGAGGTCGTTGGTCGGTTCGTCGAGCAGCAGAACGTTGCCACCGGCCTTCAGCATCTTGGCGAGGTGCACACGGTTGCGCTGACCACCCGAGAGATTGCCGACCTTCTGCTGCTGGTCGCCGCCCTTAAAGTTGAAGGCGCCGCAATAGGCACGCGAGTTCATGTCGAACTTGCCGAGCTTGATGATTTCGGCGCCGCCGGAGATTTCCTCCCAGACCGTCTTGTCGGCGGCCAGCGCGTCGCGGCTCTGGTCGACATAACCGAGATGCACGGTCTCGCCGATGCGGATCGAGCCGCTATCCGGCTTTTCCTGGCCGGTGATCATCTTGAACAGGGTCGTCTTGCCGGCGCCGTTCGGACCGATGATGCCGACGATGCCGCCCGGCGGCAGCTTGATCGACAGGTCGTTGATCAGCGTGCGGCCCTCGAAGCCTTTGGTGATGCCTTCCAACTCGATGACTACCTGGCCGAGCCGTTCGCTCACCGGGATGATGATCTGCGCGTCGCCGGGACGCTGCTTCTCGGCCGCCTCCACCAACTGCTCGTAGGATTTGATACGCGCCTTCGACTTGGCCTGGCGAGCCTTCGGGCTGGAAGCAATCCATTCCTGCTCGCGGCTGATCGCCTTCTGGCGTGATGCCTCTTCGCGGTTTTCCTGCAACATGCGCTTGGCCTTGGCCTGCAGATAGGCGGAGTAGTTGCCTTCGTAAGGGATGCCGCGGCCGCGATCGAGTTCGAGGATCCAGCCGGTGACGTTGTCCAGGAAGTAGCGGTCGTGAGTAATCATCATCACGGCGCCGGGATAGTCGCGCAGATGCTTTTCGAGCCAGGCGATGGTTTCGGCATCCAGATGGTTGGTCGGCTCGTCGAGCAGCAGCAGATCGGGCTGCGAGAGCAGCAGGCGGCAGAGTGCGATGCGGCGGCGCTCACCACCGGAAAGGCTGGTGACCTCGGCATCGCGCGGCGGGCAGCGCAGGGCTTCCATCGCCATCTCGACCTGGCTTTCCAGATCCCAGAGGTTCTGGCTGTCGATGATATCCTGGAGCTTCGCCCCCTCCTCCGCGGTCTCGTCGGAATAGTTCATCATCAATTCGTTGTAACGATCGACGATCGCCGTCTTCGCGGCAACACCTTCCATGACGTTCTCGAAAACCGTTTTGGTGGGGTCGAGTTTCGGCTCCTGCTCGAGATAGCCGACCGTGGCCCCCTCGGCCAGCCAGGCTTCGCCGGTATACTCCTTGTCCTGGCCGGCGATGATGCGCAGCACAGTGGATTTACCGGCGCCGTTCGGTCCGAGGATGCCGATCTTGGCATCCGGGTAGAAGGAAAGGTGGATGTTCTCCAGGATCTTCTTGTTGCCATAGGCCTTGTTGAGGCCGGACATGTGATAGATGAATTGACGTGCCATGCTGCGCTGCTCCGGGCGGGAAACTTCGTTTCGTGCCGCTATGTAGGCGAAACAGCGCCTGTGGGCAACGCCGAAACCCGGTTTACGCCGGATTCCGGTCAGAAGCCCGCCGCATCGACAACGCCCTCGTCACAGCCGAACGAGGTTTTTCCCGCCCCCTGGATCAGATCGCCAAGGCCCGCGCTTTTTGCCGATGCCGCTCCCGCATCGGCAGACAGGCCGATCGTCAACTCGCTGATCACCCTGACATTGCCGGCTCGCCGGCAGCTCATTTTGACGCGCTCGCCCGCGCCCGGTCCGAAGCTTTTGTCGAAAGCCGCCTTGATCGCATCGGACTTGACCGTCTTGCCGATATTGGCGGCGAAGAGGTCGCGCACAGCCGATGCGTTCAGCGCACCCACGAGATGGACGCCGACGGCGAAATAGTCTTCCGCGCTCATTTTCGTGCAGGTGCCATGCTTTGTCCATTCGTGCCGCTCGAGGCCGGACTGCGTGCCGGGCATCGCCTTTGCAAGCGACGCCTGCGTCTCGGCCGATAGCGCGACCGCCGGCAATGTATCCCATTTGCCGTCCTTGTCGGCAGCCTTCTGGTCGTCGCTCACGCCGCAATAATCTTGGCGCATCGGCCAGAGGCCGTGCAGCGAGAAATTCGTGGCGTCATGGCGTTCCCCGGTCTGGCTTGCGCATTCAGCCTTCTTCTGGTTCGTCTGGCAAAAGGCGGGCTGCCAGCTCGCCGCAAGAATGAAACGGGTGCGTCCGTCGGCCTCCTGGGCCATGGCGGCGCCAGCAAGGGCCATCGATACGGCAAACGTCAAGGTACGCAACTGCATGCTGCTCATTTCAACCCCCATGTAAGAACAATGCAGGAACAGAAAAGCACAAAGCGTAAACAGCAGCAACCCTGAATCGCAACAATCCTGTATTTTGTTATTGATTGCATCAAACCCTTTAAGGCCACGCAAGGACGGTCTATCACTTTGAGTTGAAGCATGATCTCAATTCGATTTCGCTTTAAGAAATTATGCGGTAGCGATCTGCTCTGCTGCGGCTGGGAGGATCCGAATGTATTCCGAAACGCAATGGCTCTTTGTGGCCGGAGCATCGCTGGCCTATCACCACGCCGAGGCGACCGGCCCCGCCTGCGGGATTCTGTTGATATCGCATGGCCTGGCGGAGCACTCGAAACGGTATCGCCGCTTTGCCGAGACGATGGCGGCGCGCGGCTATCACGTCTATGCCCATGATCACCGAGGCCATGGTGAGACGACGGCGCCCGACGCCCCGATCGGCCGCTTCGCGCAGCGCGATGGCGTCGAACGGGTGATCGGCGACATCGTTGCCATGCGCGCTCACGCGGCCTCGCGCCATCCCGACCTGAAGGTCATCCTCTTCGGCCATTCGATGGGCGGTCTCATCGCGCTCAACGCCGCCGTCACCGCTCCGGCCGACTTCGACGCAGTCGCCGTCTGGAATTCTAATTTCGCCGTCGGTCTTGCCGGCCGCGCCGCCCAGGCGATCCTTTTCGCCGAACGCATGCTGAAAGGATCGGACGTGCCGAGCGGCCTCCTGCCGAAACTCACTTTCGCCGCCTGGGGCCGGTCCATTTCCAACCGCCGCACGGAGTTCGACTGGCTGTCGCATATGCCCGGCGAAGTCGACAGATATGTCGCCGACCCTCTTTGCGGCTTCGACGCCTCGGTTTCACTCTGGCTCGATGTCTTCGAACTGACCTTTCGCGCACTGCAAAAGGTCCATCTCGACCGGCTGCGGCGCGACCTGCCGATCCATCTGGTCGGCGGCGCGCAAGATCCGGCGACCGAGCGTGGAAAAGCCGTGCTCTGGCTGTCAAACCATTTGAAACGCCAGGGTTTCTCCCGTATCAGCACTGAGATATATCAGGACATGCGGCACGAAACGCTGAATGAGACCCGCGCAGAGGCGGCCATTGCCGCCTTCGCGGACTGGTGTGACGGCGCGGTCGGCAAGCGCTGAACGGCCCAAATCCCCGGATGACGAGAATCCCACCATGAGCAGCGCCTCCACCCGGTCCGTTTCATCCCCCTCCGACGTGACGATGGGGCTTGCGCTGATGTTCCTTTCGGTGATGTTCTCGCCGCTCATCGACATCTTCGCCAAGCTTGCCGTCGTCACCGTGCCCTCCGCCGAGGTCACCGCCGGCCGCTTCGTCGTGCAAGCGCTCTGTATGCTGCCGATTGTGTTATGGCGGCGCAGCTTTGCCGATTTCTCCTGGCGCCAGAGCCTGTTCCATGCCATCCGCGGCCTGATCATCACTATCTCGATGATTTCCTTCGTCACCACGCTGAAATACATGGTGGTCGCCGACGCGATCGCGATCTTCTTCGTCGAGCCGATCATCGTGACGATCCTCGGCGGCATTTTTCTGAAGGAGACGATCGGCTGGCGGCGCTACACCGCCTGCGGCGTCGGCTTCTTCGGAGCGTTGCTGATCATCCAGCCGAGTTTCAACGAAGTCGGCTACGTCGCGCTCCTGCCCGTCCTCACCGCGCTCTGCATCGCCATTTTCGTGCTGATGACCCGCGTCCTGTCGCACAAGGAAGATCCCTGGGCAATGCAGTTTCAAATGGGCATCTGGGGCCTGATCTTCTGCGCCGTCCTGCTTTTTGCCGGTGATGGCAGCGGCTCCGATATCTTCGATCCCGTCATGCCCGCAGGCAGCGCCTGGTTCTATGTCGCCGGCGTCGGTGCCATGGCCGCGATAGCGGGCATCTTCGGCGTCTACGCCTATCGCGCCGCACCGGCTTCGACGCTGGCGCCGCTGCAATATTTCGAAATCGTCTCGGCGACGATCTTCGCCTGGCTTGTTTTCGGCGATTTTCCGGATGCGATCAAATGGCTCGGCATCATGATCATCATCGCCTCCGGGATCTACATCCTTTGGCGCGAGCGCCGCTTTGCTTCCAAACCCGTATCCGATACATCTGAGGTGACGCTGGCGCCGTAGATTGCCCGGGAGGACCATGACCGAGAGCCTGACGAAAAAACCGCCTCTTGCCGGCATCCGGGTGATCGAGCTCGCCCGCGTGCTGGCCGGCCCCTGGGCGGGACAGATGCTCGCCGATCTCGGTGCCGATGTCATCAAGGTCGAAAATCCCGACGGCGGCGACGATACGCGCCAATGGGGCCCGCCCTTCGTCGAAGGTGCCGACGGCGAAAACCTCTCGGCCGCCTATTACCACGCCGCCAATCGCGGCAAACGCTCCATTGCCGTCGATCTGAAAAGCCCGGAAGGCCAGGATCTGGTCCGCCGCCTGGTATCCACTGCTGACGTGGTGATCGAGAACTTCAAGCTCGGCGGGCTCGTCAAATACGGGCTCGATTACGACAGCCTGCGCAAACTGAACCCGAAGCTCGTCTATTGCTCGATCACCGGCTTCGGCCAGACCGGCCCCTATGCCAGCCTCGCCGGCTACGATTACATCGTCCAGGGCATGTCTGGCTTCATGTCGATAACCGGCGAGCCGGACGGCCAGCCGATGAAGGCAGGCGTGGCGATCGCCGATATCTTCACCGGCATCTATGCCGTCTCGGCCATCGAGGCGGCCCTGATCCATGCTTTGAAAACAGGCGAAGGCCAGCTGGTCGACATGGCGCTGCTCGATGTGCAATCGGCCGTCCTCGCCAATCAGAACATGAACTACCTCGTCTCCGGCGCTGCACCAACCCGGCTCGGCAATGCCCATCCGAATATCTCGCCCTATGAGGTCGTGCCGGCGGCCGACGGCTACCTCATTCTTGCCGTCGGCAATGACGGCCAGTTCGCTCGCCTCTGCGACATCCTCGGTCTTGACACCGTCGCCGGCGACGAACGTTTCACCACCAACAAGGCCCGGGTCGGCAATCGGGCCGAACTGCGCCGGCTCGTTTCGACCGAGACGCTGAAATGGCAGAAAGCGGACCTTTTGAAGGCCTGCGAAGAGAGCGGAGTCCCTGCCGGCGCGATCAATACGATCGAGGAAATGTTCGCCGATCCGCAGGTGCGCGCCCGCGGTCTGCGCATCGACCTTGCGGATGCCGCAGGCACGCTCATCCCAGGGGTCAGGACGCCTGTGGTGCTGTCCGAGACGCCGCTGCATTACGTCAGGCCGAGCCCGCGTCTCGACGAACACAGGGAAGAAATTCTGGCGGAGCTCGCCGAGCGCGAGAGGGAGGCATCGTCATGAAGAAGACCGGTGGGGAACTGATCGTCGAGGCGCTGAAGGCCAATGGCGTCAAGCGCCTCTCCTGCGTGCCAGGCGAGAGCTTTCTTGCGGTCCTCGACGCCCTGCGCGATAGCGACATCGACGTCCTCGTCTGCCGTCAGGAGGGCGGAGCGGCGATGATGGCGGATTGCTGGGGCAGACTGACCGGCGAGCCAGGCATCTGCATGGTGACCCGCGGCCCCGGCGCCACCAATGCTTCAGCCGGCCTGCATATATCAAGACAGGACTCGATCCCGATGATCCTCTTCATCGGTCAGGTGCAACGCGAAGCCCGCGAGCGCGAGGCCTTCCAGGAGGTCGAATTCCGCCGCGCCTTCACCGAATTCGCCAAATGGGTGGGCGAGATCGACGATGCCGCCCGCATTCCCGAATTCGTCACCCGGGCCTTTGCGATCGCAACCTCCGGCCGCCCCGGCCCCGTGGTGCTGACGCTGCCGGAAGATATGCTGCGCGACGAAGTCGAAGCGCCCCGCGCCAAGCGTTACACGAGCGTCGAGGCGCATCCCGGCCGCAGCCAGGTCGACGATTTCTATATAAGATTGCTGAAGGCCGAGCGGCCGATGGTAATCCTCGGCGGCACGCGCTGGGACGCCGATGCTGTCGCCGATTTTGCAGGCTTCGCCGAGCGTTTCCGATTGCCGGTCGGTTGCTCCTTCCGCAGGCAGATGCTCTTCGATCATCTCCATCCCTGTTACGCCGGCGATGTCGGCATCGGCATCAATCCTGTCCTCGCCAAGGAAATAAAGGAAAGCGACCTGCTGATCCTTCTGGGCGGCCGCATGTCGGAAATGCCGTCCTCGTCCTATACGCTGATCGATATCCCCTACCCCCAGCAATCGCTGGTGCATGTCTATCCCGATCCTTCCGAACTGGGACGCGTCTACCGCCCGGACCTCGCCATCTGCGCCGCTCCTTCCGATTTCGTCGCCGCACTCGCCGATCTCGAAGCCCCGGCCGAGCCGCACTGGACGGAGCGCACACAGCGCATGCACCAGGCCTATCTTTCCTGGTCGAAGCCGCCGGCAACGGGACCGGGCGCCGTTCACATGGGCCCCCTCATGGAATGGCTGGAGGCCAATACCGGGCCGGAGACGATCTTCACCAATGGCGCCGGCAATTACGCCACATGGCTGCACCGCTTCCATCGTTTCCGCCGCTTCAACACCCAGGCCGCCCCCACCTCCGGCTCGATGGGCTACGGCCTGCCGGCGGCGGTGGCCGCCAAGCGGCTCTTTCCCGAGCGCGAGGTCATCTGCTTTGCCGGTGACGGCTGTTTCCTGATGCATGGCCAGGAATTCGCCACCGCCATCCGCTACGGCCTGCCCATCATCGCAATCGTTGTCAACAATGGCATGTACGGCACGATCCGCATGCATCAGGAGCGCGAATATCCCGGCCGCGTCAGCAGCACTGATCTAACCAACCCAGATTTCGCCGCCCTTGCCCGCGCCTATGGCGGCCATGGCGAGACGGTGGAAAGCACGGAGGAATTCGCCCCGGCTTTCGAGCGCGCGCGAATCGGCGGCAAGCCGGCGATCATCGAGGTGAAACTCGATCGGGAAGCGATCACACCGACCAGAACGCTTTCCGAAATCGCGCAAACAAAAGGCCGGTAAGTTTGCCCCACCGGCTTTGCGAGACGGAACTGCGGCGACCTTAGTCGAGCGCAGCCGTGACGATGAACTCGACCTTGTATTTCGGCGCGGCGAGCTTGGCTTCGCTGGTGGCGCGTGCGGGCGGGTTGGCCGGATCGATCCAGGCCTCCCAGGCGGCGTTCATCTCAGCGAAATAGGCGATGTCGGAGAGATAGACGAGCGTCTGCAAGATCTTCGACTTGTTGCTGCCGGCCGCTGCCAGAAGACGGTCGACCTCGGCCAGCGCGGACTTGCACTGATCGGTGACGCTTTCGCCCTCGCCGACCTGGCCTGCGAGATAAACCGTGTTGCCGTGAGTGACGGCGCCGCTCATGCGCGCGCCGATATCGATACGCTTAATCGTCATTATTGTCTCCTGAGTGAATGGAAGTGGCGGCGCTGCGGGGCAGCGCCTGAAAATCAGCGCCACCTACGACGCTCAACTGCGGATATGGTGGGTTTTCTGGTAGATCGCCGTCGAGCGCGCGCCCGAGCGGCAATAGCCGAGCATCGGCCGCGGGAATTCGTCGAGCGCGTCGACCATGCCCTGCACTGCCTCTTCGGTCACGCCCATCGGTCCAACCGGCACATGAGCGATGTCGAGTCCGAGCTCTTTGGCACGCGCCTCGATGACGGAAAACGACGTCTGGTCAGGGCTTTCATGGTCGGGGCGATGGCAGACGATCGATTTGAAGCCCAGCGCCTTGATCTCGTTGAGGTCCTCAAGCGTGATCTGCCCCGAAACCGAATATTCATCGTCGATCTGGCGAATATCCATCGTCTTATCTCCTCAAAGATCGTGGGCTGATGGTCTACGACGGGAGGCCGCAAGCGTCAACAACACTTCACTCACAGGAAGGCAAAGGTCAGCGCATAGCTGCGGCTTTCGCCCGGAGCGAGCTTGTTGAATTCACCTGCCGCCTGAAGCTCATCGCGCGATATCCAGCGATGCGACACCGGCTCGATGCCGATAATATGAGCGGGCGCCTTCTGGTTTCGCCAGACCTGCAGATAAGGCAGCGTGTCGGCTCGGAAGCGCACGCTGAGCGTCCTGCCGCCGATTGCGGCGATCGGACCGAGACGGACTTCGGCCAAGCCCTCCTCCGTCGCCGTCGCCGGCACACAGAAGATGCCGCCCGGCTCCTCGCCGAACGCCCAGGGAAAGCCGCCACCTTCCAGCATCCGGCCTTCGAGCCGCGTGCCGTCATCCAGCCATTTGCCACCGACATTCATATGGTACATCAGGAAGGTCGGCACCACCTGATCGCTGGTATTGATAACCCGGTCTTCGAGCCGCACCTCGCCGGTCGTCCCGTCGATCCGCCACAGCCGCTCGACGCGCTGCGGCGGTCCCTCGACCGTGGTGATGTCGATGTCGGCCCGGCATTCGGCATTGCCATTCTCATATTTCGTCCACAGGACCTTGGCGGCGTGGCCGGAGGCCGATCCGTGCAGCGGATAGACCTTGCCGTCGGCACTGCCGGCGATCGGCTGGCGATGGCGGATATGGTCCGGCCCGCAGGTGAAGAGAAAACCTTCCAGCGAGTGATCTATTCGCGGATCGCCATCGTCGGGAATCGCCCGCTTCGGCGCGATGTCGACACCTTCAACGATGCATCCGCCGACATCCAGCACCGATGTTTCGTCCAGCATCAGGCGCGGCCCGTTTGCGGCGGCAAATTCGATCATTGCAGTCTCCTCAAGGATTTATCGGCCGCCGTAGGGTTAGGTTTCACACTGGCTTTCGTCAATCGGCGCCGTTCTCCTCTTGCGCTTTTGCCGCAACCGTGGATTTTGCGGAACGGAGACAAGGAGGCAAACGTTTATGAGTAAAAGGAAATCTTAGGGATTTTCATATTTTGTTCAGCACGCTTTCATAAATTCCACACTAGCGTCAAAATTCGCGGGTGTGTGTCGGCCCAGTCACTGTTCGAGGTGTGAGACGTGAATCGCTTTTTGAAGTCGGCATTTTCGCTTGCGGCCGTGCTGGCGGCCGTTGCGGCTGCAGCACCGCAGGCCGGCGCGCAGCAGTTTCGTGACCGTCGGCAGGGTGATGTCGTGCTGGTGACTCCGAACGGCGAAATCCTCGATTATGTCCCCCGCGGCTTTGCCTATGCCCGCGATCGCAGCGGCAACCGTGTACTGATCGACGCCTACGGCAACGTCGTCGCCACTGAGATGCGCGCCCGCGGCTACTATCCGCCCCGGCCCGGCCCGCGCGAGGTCTATGCCGACCAGGGTGGCAACGATCCCTATTATGCCGACGACAACCCCTATGGCGACACACGTTATTCCGAGCGCGGCGCCGTCACCGGCGGTATCCCGCGCGACGCAGCGATCGAGCGTCTGCCGCTCGGCGAGGAGCCCTATCCGGACGACAACAGTATCGGCAATCCGCAATCGGGCGACGATTACGCCTCGATCGATCGGGATCAGCAGATCCCGCCCGCCGATGCGCCGAAGGCCGCGCCTGACGAGCCCGTGATCACGCTGAAGAACAAGTCGAAGCCCGAGATCGTCGCGCTGCAGGTCTTCCTCGACCGCGCCGGCATTTCTCCCGGAGTCATCGACGGGCATATGGGCTCGAACGTCACCAAGGGCATTTATGCTTACGACCAGATGACGGGGTCAAAGCTCGACCCGAACGACACTGATGCCATTCTGGAAGAGCTGCGCATGAACGGCGGCCTGCCCGTCGTCAGCTATACGATCACGCCGGCCGATGCCGCTGGCCCCTTCGTCGCGGAGATCCCGGAAGATTATTCGCATAAGGCGCTGCTGCCGTCGCTCGCCTATACCTCGACCACGGAAATGCTGGCCGAGCGTTTCCATATGGATGAGGCCTTCCTCAAGGAGATGAACCCCGGCGCCGATTTCAGCGTTCCCGGCACGGTGATCAAGGTCGTCAATCCCGGCGAAGCGAAAACCGGGGAAGTCGCCCGCATCATCGCCGACAAGGGTCGCAAACAGGTTTTCGCCTATGACGGCGCCGGCAATCTCATCGCAGCCTATCCGGCTTCGATCGGCTCAACCGACACCCCGTCGCCGTCCGGCACGGTGACGGTCGAGCGCGTCGCGTTCAATCCCGGTTATACCTATAACCCGAAGATCAACTTTCAGCAGGGCACCAACGACAAGATCCTCAACATTCCCCCAGGCCCGAACGGCCCGGTCGGCACTGTGTGGATGGCGCTTTCCAAGCCGACCTACGGCATCCACGGCACGCCGGAGCCCTCCAAGATCGGCCGAACCCAGAGCCACGGCTGCATTCGCCTGACCAACTGGGATGCCACCGAGCTTGCCAAGATGGTCAAGCCGGGCGTGACGGTCGAGTTTGTCGACTGAGCCAAAGCCAAACTGGTTACAAACGATAAGGCTGCCGGATCGCTCCGACGGCCTTTCTGTTTGATGCTGGATATTCAGGCTGCCGTCGCCATGCGGGCCGAGGCCGTCAGTCTGACCGGCAGCTTGCGCATCATCTCCTCGGCAAAACAGGTGGCGTTCTCACGTGCCTTGTCGAGATTGCTGACGCGCGTGGGGTCCATGGTCTGCAGCGTGCCGCCACAGTCGAAGATGTCGCGGAAGGCCGAACGTTCGATGATCGCCGTGTCCAGCACCGGCACATGCCGCTCGCTGAGCAGCGACTTGACGAGTTGCAGCGCCCGGGTCGTCACCATCGAATTGACGCGGGTCAGCACCACCGAATGGCCGATCTTGATGCCCGCTCTCTCGTCCAGATACTGCAGCAGTTCGAGCACCTGCGCGCCGCCGCGCGCATCCATCGCACAGCCCTGGATCGGGATCAGCACGTGGTCGGAAAGGCCGACGGCGGTGGCAAGCAGCGGATTGCGCGCGCCCGGCAGGTCGACGATGAAATAGTCGGTATTATGCTTGTTCTCGCTGATATGCTGTGGCAGCGAGGCGGTCGTCACGAAATCGATCACCGAAATATTGGGCACGTGCCCTGATATGTCGTGCCAGCGTGAAATCCAATGCTGCGGATCGGCATCCAGAATGGTCACGCGATAGCCCTGACGGGCAAGCTCGGTCGCGAGCAGGAGAACAGCGGTCGTCTTGCCGGCGCCGCCTTTGGTATTTGCGAATGTAATGACTGGCATGTTCGGTCCTCGGAGGAAATGGCGCGAGCCGGCATCGCTCTTATGCGCACTGTCGGAGCATCGTGCGGTTAACCCATCCTTTACAATCATGGTTAACAAATTGCGAACGCGCGCGCTGAAATTGCAGCCGGTATTTTTCACATCCCTAAAATTCAGGATGCCTCCAAAATGAAAAAGCCCGGAAGGCAAGAGCTTTCCGGGCCGGTCTGCTGATCCATCTGATCTTATCAGAAGCAGTCCCTGAAAAGGGCCTTGGTGTTTTCGAGCGTCATCGCCACCGGGTTGCCGCCCGCACTTGGATCTTCGATCGCCATGGCTGACAATTCGTCGATACGGTCAGGCGCGATTCCCATTGCCGTCAGCGTATCCGGCACGCCGAGATCGGAACGCAGCTTCAGCACATAATCGTAGAAGCCGTCGAAACCGCCTGAAATGCCAAGATAGGCGGCCGCCCGGCCGATCTTCTCCTCGATGACAGCGCGGTTGAAGCGCAGCACAGCCGGCATCACAACCGCATTGGTCATGCCGTGATGCGTGTTGTAGACAGCCCCGATCGGGTGGGACAGCGCATGGATGGCGCCGAGCCCCTTCTGGAAAGCGACCGCGCCCATGGCGGCGGCGGCCATCATGTTGGCGCGGGCTTCGAGATCCGTGCCCTCCCTGTAGGCGCGCGGCAGGAATTCCTTGACGAGCCGCATGCCTTCGAGCGCGATGCCAGCCGACATCGGGTGATAGAAGGGCGAGGAATAGGCCTCCAGGCAATGGGCGAACGCATCCATGCCGGTTCCGGCGGTAATGATTTTCGGCATTCCGACCGTCAGTTCCGGATCGGAGATGACGACGCCGGGCAGGAATTTCGGGTGGAAGATGATCTTCTTCACATGCGTTTCGGAATTGGTGATGACGCTGGCGCGCCCCACTTCCGAGCCGGTGCCGGCAGTCGTCGGCACCGCGACGATTGGGGCGATGCCTTCGAGGCTCGCACGTGTCCACCAGTCGCCGATATCCTCGAAATCCCAGACCGGCCGCGTTTGGCCGGCCATGAAGGCGACGCACTTGCCGAGATCGAGGCCCGAGCCGCCGCCGAAGGCGACGACGCCGTCATGGCCGCCATCCTTGAAGGCCTCGACGCCGGCTTCGAGGTTCTTCTCGTTCGGGTTCGGGTCGACGTCAGCGAAGATCGCCCGGCCGAGGCCGGCATCTTCGAGGATATCAAGCGCGTTCTTGGTGATCGCCATCGAGGCGAGGCCGCGGTCGGTGACGAGCAGCGGCTTCTTCATGCCGAGGCTCTTGCAAGCGTCCGCCAGTTCCTTGATGCGGCCCCGGCCGAGCTTGACCGATGTCGGATAGCTCCAGTTTGCGGTGATGTTGCTGCTGCTCATGCTGTGACTTTCTTCAGGTGGAAGGATTTCGGACGGGTCAGATTCTGGAAGCCAATGATCGACAGCGAGCCGCCGCGGCCGGTCTCCTTGACGCCGGTCCAGCAAAGCGCCGGATCGAGATAATCCGCGCGATTCATGAAAACGGTGCCGGTTTCGATTTCGCGGCCAAGCCGTGCTGCTCGCTCGGCATCCCTCGTCCAGAGCGACGCCGTCAGCCCGTATTGGCTGTCGTTCATCAAGGCGAGCGCCTCCTCGTCGCTCTTCACCTTCATGATGCCGACCGCCGGACCGAAGGTCTCCTCGCGCATGAAGGCCATGGAATGGTCGACATCGACGAGGACCTGCGGCGCGAGATAGGCGCCGCCGTCATCCTGTGGGAAAAGCTTCGGGTCGACCAGCGCCTTGGCGCCCTTCGAAACCGCATCGGCAATCTGCTCACGCACCACCTTGGCGAAACGCTTGTTCGCCATCGGCCCCAGCGACGTCTCGGGATCGAGGGGATTGCCGAGCTTGTAGTTCGACACCCAGGCGACCGATTTCTCAACGAAGGCGTCGTAGAGGGATTCGTGCACATAGATGCGTTCGATACCGCAGCAGCACTGTCCGGAATTGTAGGTGGCGCCGTCCATCAGCGTATCGACGGCCGCCTCGAGATCGGCGTCCTCCATGACGTAACCCGGATCCTTGCCGCCGAGTTCAAGGCCAAGGCCGGTGAAGGTGCCGGCGGCGGCCTGCTCCATCGAACGCCCGCCTTCGACCGATCCGGTGAAGTTGACGAAATTGAAGCTGCCGGCGGCAATCAGCGCCGAGGTCGTTTCGTGATCGAGGAAGACATTCTGGAACACGTCCTCGGGCACGCCGGCCTCGATAAAGGCCTGCACCAGCCTCTCACCGACGAGCAACGTCTGCGAGGCATGTTTCAGCACTACCGTGTTGCCAGCCATCAGCGCCGGGGCGATCGTGTTGATCGCTGTCATATAAGGGTAGTTCCAGGGCGCAACGACGAAGACGACGCCATGTGGCTCGCGCTCGATACGGCGCTCGAAACGATCGCTCTCTTCGACGACGAGAGGCGCCAGCGCATCGGCCGCGATCGAGGCGACATAGTTGGAGCGCTCGTTGAAGCCCTTATATTCGCCGCCATACTTCACCGGCCGGCCCATCTGCCAGGCGAGCTCCGGCACGACGACATCGGACATCTCGTTCAGCCGCGCGACACCCTTCAGCACCAGCTGCACACGCTCTTCGAGCGGCCGCTTCGCCCAGGCCTTCTGCGCCTTGCGGGCGCGCAAGACAACTTCCTTGGCGACGTCGAGCGAAAGCGCCGGGCGCTCCGCGTAAACCGATCCATCGACCGGTGAAATGCATTGGATCATTGCCATGATCGATTTCCGTCCTCGTATTTATCAAAAAATTTCGTCGAGGGCATGAGCCCCTCATCCGCCTGCCGGCACCTTCTCCCCGCTTGCGGGGAGAAGGGGAAATGCCGCAACCTCTCCGTTTTCCACCAACCTCTCGCGGGGCACGTCCCCTCTCCCCGTCAAACGGGGAGAGGGTTAGGGTGAGGGGCAAACAACCGCAATCCCGTACTAAGCTCTTTCGAACCCGCGCGCCACTTCCCAATCGGTGATACGCCGGTCATATTCTTCCTGCTCCCATTCGGCAGCGCGGGTGTAGTGGTCGATCACATCAGCGCCAAACGCTTTGCGCAGCATTGCCGATTCCGTCATGGCGGTCGTGGCCGCGCGCAGGGTGCGCGGGATTTCGCGGATATCCTTGCCGCCATAGGCGTCGCCGACAAACGGCGCTTCAAGTTCCAGCTTGTTTTCGATCCCGTCGATGCCGGCGGCAAGCAGCGCGGCGAAGGCGAGATAGGGATTGAGATCGGAACCGCCGACGCGGCATTCGATACGGATCCCCTTGGTTTCCTCGCCGCACAGGCGATAGCCGGCAGTGCGGTTGTCCTTGCTCCATATCGCCTTGGTCGGCGCAAAAGTGCCGGCCATGAAGCGCTTGTAGGAATTGATGTAAGGCGCCAGGAAATAGGTGATCTCGCTCGCATGGGCGAGAAGCCCCGCAACATAATTATGCATCAGCGGCGACATGCCATATTTACCAGTGTGATCGAAGAACAGCGGCTTTTCCTCCAGGCTCCAGAGCGACTGGTGGATATGCGAGGAACTGCCGGCGGCATTGTAATTCCACTTGGCGAGGAAGGTGATGGCCTTGCCTTTCGACCAGGCGATCTCCTTGCAACCATTCTTGATGATCGCATGCCGGTCAGCCATGGCGAGTGCATCGGCATAGCGAACGTTGATCTCCTCCTGGCCAGCGGAAGCTTCGCCCTTGGAGTTTTCGACCGGGATGCCGGCGCCCTGCAGCCCGGTACGGATCGCCCGCATCACCTCTTCCTCCTTGGTAGTCTGAAAGATGTGATAATCCTCGTTATAGGCGCTAGCGAGTTTGAGGTTGCGGTAGCCCGCCGCATGCGCCGCCTCATAGCTCTGGTCGAACAGGAAGAATTCGAGTTCCGAGGCCATATAGGCCTTCATCCCCATGTCTTCGAGGCGCTTCACCTGCTTCTTCAGGATCGCGCGCGGCGAATGGGCGACCTCCTCATGCGTGTGATGGTCGAGCACGTCGCAGAGCACCAGCGCCGTGCCCTCAAGCCAGGGAATGCGGCGCAGCGTCGCGAGATCGGGCTTCATCGTATAGTCGCCGTAGCCCTTTTCCCAGCTCGTCGCCTTGTAGCCGGAGACCGTTTCCATCTCCATATCGGTGGCGATCAGATAGTTGCAGCTGTGCGTCTCCTTCCAGGCGCTCTCGACAAAATATTCGGCTTGGAAGCGCTTACCCATCAGCCGGCCCTGCATGTCCACCTGGCAGGCCAGAACCGTATCGATGCGGCCTTCGGCAACATCCTTCCTGAGATCGTCGATTGTGTAGCTGCTGCTCATGATTGATCCGCCTGAAATTGGAATTGAGAAATCGGGGCAACGAAAGCGCATGCGCCTCGGCCGAATGGTGGGCCTGATGCCTTTTCGTTGAGCCGGTGAGTGGGGCCGCAGGAGCGGCCCCACCTTCGAGAGGGAAGTCTCGGTGCTCAGGCTTCGCCGACAGCCGCCTCCGCGGCCGCGATTTCAGCCTGACGCCTAGCAATGGCGTCGCCGATCGGCGGACCTTTGAAGCGGCGGTTCTCGAAGGCGAACCAGACGACGGCGGTCACCACCAGAAAGCCGACGGTGATTTCCAGCGCCCAGTCGTTCGGCGGCTGAATGCCGATGTAGAAGATCAGCGCCATCGACAGGATGACCAGAACGGCCACCACCTTATACAGCCCGATTCCCATGTTCCATGGGCCCATGGTCGGCCATTTCGCTGTTCCGATCGAGACGAGGCCGAGAGCGATAGGCACGGCGAAGGATAGGAACAGGAAGATGACCGTGCACGATACGACGATCGAATAGGCCGGTGTGCCGGCAATTGTGATCGCCGAAGTGAACCAGACGAAGAGTACGGAAAGGATTGAGCCCGTCCAGATGGCGGCGACCGGCGTGCGGAAGCTCGGGCTGACCCTGGACAGCATAGAGGATGCCGGAAGGCCCTTGTCGCGCGAGAAGGCGAAGATCATCCGCGAAACCGAAGTGACGGTCGCAAGCCCGCACAGAAACTGCGAGATGAAGATCAAGAAGTAAAGGATGTTCTTGACCGAGGAACTGACCTGCGCGTCCATCGCCCAGAAGAACACGTTCCAGCCCTGCTTCGCCGCGTCATCCATGTTCGGGATCATCAGGACGAAGGCGCACAGCATGAGGTAGCCGAAAAGTGCAGACCAGATGACCGAGGACACCATGCCGCGCGGCACCGACACGGCCGCCTTTACGGTCTCTTCTGATGTATGCGCAGAGGCGTCGTAGCCGGTGATGGTATAGATCGGCAGCAGCAGGCCGAGCAGAAATGCCATCCCGGTCGAGACGGTGCCGGGCCAGACCAGCGATGCGCCTTCGGTACCGGTATAGTTGGCGAACGTGAAGAGCCGCGCAAGATCCCAGCTCGGAGCAGCAACCAGGCAGACGATCGTCAGCAGAATCGCCGTGGCAAAGATCAGATATCCCGAAAAATCGGTCAGCTTAGCTGTCAGGCCGATGCCGAAATGATTGATGCCGGCCTGCAGACCTGTGATGATCGCCACAAAGACAACGCGATGAAGCAGCGTGTCCTCGATCCCGAATTGAGGCCCGAAGGCGCCGAAGAAAAAGTAGAACGTGCCGACGTTGATGGCGCCGAGCACCGTCACGAGGCCGAGCAGGTTGAGCCACGCCGACAGCCAGCCGGTGAAGCGGTTGCCGAGAATTGAACCCCAGTGATAAAGCCCGCCGGCTGTCGGATAGGCGGAACCGATCTGCGCGAGGCCGAGCGCGAAAATGAACGATATCAGGCAGCCGAGCGGCCAGCCAAGACCGATCGCCGCTCCGCCGGCGCCCGCTGTCGCCTGACCGAGCGAATTGATACCGCCGGAAAGAATGCAGATGATCGAGAATGAGATCGCGAAATTCGAGAACGAACTCATTCGCCGTTCAAGTTCCTGGGCATAGCCCATCGAGTGCAGAATGTGCACATCCTGCTTCTTGTCGAGTTCGGTATAGTCCGACATGACTTCCCCCTGTTCACGATCGGCCGCGGGATTGCGGGCCGATTCAGTGCCAATTGCCCGCGGCATTTTCGCCGTGCGGACGTCCGCAGTTAAACTGCTCCCTCGGGTCTTCTTTTTATCGGTCGTCCAGGCTTTGCTGGAGCAGCCTCTTTAGATAGTCGGCCATGACCCCTTGGCCGACATCGTCTGCGATGAGGTCGTTGCGGACCTCGATCATCACATTGCGCAGGCCGTTCGAAAGCCCGTGAAGGATCAGCGTGTGAGTCACGCCGTCCTCAGGCCCGTAAGGCTGGTTGCGTTCTGTCCTGTAAAGCGGCGCCTCGGCAGCGGCATCGAGCATGCGGTCAGCAAGCCGACTGTCCTCATCATGCAATATGCCGAGTTCGACCGCACGCTCGCGGCCGTGATAGATCGGCGTGAAGCTGTGCATCGTCACGATGACGCTGTCTTGTCCCCTCGCCCGGCGATCGCGGATCAGCCCTCGAATGGCGTCGTGAAAGGGCACGTAGAGTGCATCAGTGCGCGCAAGCCGTTCCTCGGCGGTCAAATCCTTGTTGCCGGGGATGGCGTAGATTTCGCTTGTTTCTGGCATGGCGCCGGGCGAGCTCGGCGGCCGGTTGCAGTCGTAGATGAGCCTTGAGAAACGCTGATAGACAAGCGTCGCATCGAGTGCGTCCGATATGCTGCGAGCGACCGAAAGAGCCCCGGGATCCCAGGCAATATGGCTCGAAAGCGCTTCGCCGGGCAGGCCAAGATCGCCGAACTGGATGGGAAGTGTCTTCGAAGCGTGCTCGCAGACGAGAAGCACCGGGCTCCGGCCGCCGGCGCGCTCGATCCCGACGCAATCGCCGTCGGCTTCACTGAGGATTTTCGGCCGGGCCAGCACCAAAGGCGCCACTCCTTAATAAATTCCTATAAGAAAAGAATTCTTCAGGTTCCGGCGAGTGTCAAGCATCCTCTGAAAATTTCTTTTCATGACAGCAGTTGACATGGATTATGACAGCGTTGTTAACTTCGGTTGGGAAAATGGCGCCAGACCATCCCGGGGAGCATGTTACGTGACAGTTGCGTCGAAGACGGTTTCGGACGTCATACACTCGCATTTCGGGGCGCTGACGCGCGCTGAAAAGCAACTCGCCGAGAGCCTTCTCGACAATTATCCGGTTTCCGGCCTCGGCAGCATCACCACCATCGCCGAGAATGCCGGCGTCTCGACGCCGACTGTTGTGCGCATGGTGCAGAAGCTCGGCTTCAAGGGCTATCCGGACTTTCAGGCGCATTTGCATCTGGAGGTCGAGGCGACGATATCGAACCCGATTGCTAAACATGACCGCTGGGCCCAGAACGCCCCGGGCACCCATATTCTCAACCGTTTCGCCGATGCCATTATGGGCAATCTGCGCCAGACGCTAACCGATCTCGACACCGCGACCTTCGACAGCGTCGCCTCGCTGCTCTCCGATCGCAAGCGCGGCCTCTATTTCGTCGGCGGCCGCATCACCGGCGCCCTTGCCGAATATTTCTTCACCCATATGCAGGTCATCCGGCCGGCGACGACGCTGCTGTCATCCAATTCCAGCAGTTGGCCGCAATATGTCCTCAACATGAACTCGGGCGACATCCTGATCATCTTCGACATCCGCCGCTATGAGCAGGAAATGGTCAGCCTTGCCACCGCCGCCCGCAAGCGTGGCGCCGAAATTGTCGTCTTCACCGACCAATGGGGCTCACCGGCCGCCAAACTCGCCCGCCACGCCTTCCGCGTCCGGATCGAAGCGCCCTCAGCCTGGGATTCCTCCGTCGTCACCCTCTTTATTGTCGAGGCGCTCATCGAGGCCGTCCAGAATTCGACCTGGGACGAGACGAAGGAACGGATGAAGACGTTGGAGGGTCTGTTCGAGCAGACCAAGCTCTTCCGTAAACCGGGTTAGGAGGACAAGACCAAGAGGGAGAAAAACGATGACGGATTTGGCGAAAGTGAGCGACGCCGTCGCAAATGAAACATCTGTCACAAGCGCCTGCTATTCCGGCAAAATTAACGTCATCCAGCCGTCACACAAGCTTCATGTAAGCTCATTAACAGCATCGCCAGACACTGAAAACCCGAAGGAGAACAACAGTGATCTCTAACATTTCTCGACTCCTGTCGCTTTCTACTGCGATCGTCGTGGCTTCGACCGCGATTGCCGCAGCTGAACCGAGCGCAGAACTTATCGCTGCCGCCAAGAAGGAAGGCACGCTGACCACAATCGCTCTCCCGCACGACTGGTGCGGCTATGGCGACGTCATTGCCGGCTTCAAGGCTAAATATGGTCTCGAGGTCAACGAACTGAACCCGGATGCGGGTTCGGGCGACGAAGTCGAAGCCATCAAGGCCAACAAGGGCAATACCGGCCCGCAGGCGCCCGACGTCATCGACGTTGGCCTCTCCTTCGGTCCGTCCGCCAAGAAGGACGGCCTGATCCAGCCTTACAAGGTTTCCACCTGGGACTCGATCCCGGATACGGCCAAGGATCCCGAAGGCTACTGGTATGGCGACTATTACGGCGTTCTCTCGTTCCTCGTGAACAAGGATCTCGTCAAGGAATCGCCGGTCGACTGGGCCGACCTGAAGAAGAGCGACTACGCAAACACCGTCGCTCTCGCAGGCGATCCGCGCACGGCCAACCAGGCTGTCCAGGGCGTTTATGCCGCTGGCCTTTCCGCATCCGGCGGTGACGCGGCCAAGGCAGGCGAAGAAGGCCTGAAATTCTTTGCCGAACTCAACAAGGCCGGCAATTTCGTACCTGTCGTCGGCAAGGCGGCTCCGTTCGCTCAGGGCTCAACGCCGATCATCGTCGCCTGGGACTACAACGCAATGTCCTGGGGTGAAAGCCTGAAGGGCAACCCGCCGTTCGAAGTCGTCGTTCCGAAGACGGGCGTCGTCGCCGGCGTTTACGTCCAGGCGATTTCTGCCTTCGCTCCGCACCCGAACGCTGCCAAACTCTGGATGGAATATCTCTATTCCGACGAAGGTCAGCTCGGCTGGCTGAAGGGCTATTGCCACCCGATCCGCTTCAACGATCTTGCTAAGAACAACAAGATCCCGAAGGAACTGCTCGACAAGCTCCCGCCGGCAGCAGCCTATGAAAAGGCTGTCTTCCCGACGCTCGAAGAGCAGGCCGCCGGCAAGGAAACCATCACCAAGAACTGGGATTCCGTCGTCGGCGCCAGCGTCAAGTAATATTCGATCCTGCCTCCCCGCCTCAGGGCGGGGAGGTCTTTCTCACCCCGATGCCCCAGGATGAGCTTTTCATGAGCACGGTTTCTACGCCTATGGTGAGCAGCGCCCCCTTGATCAACAGAGACCGCGTGATCGACTGGCTGGGCATTGCACCCTTCATTATCTTCTCGCTGCTGTTCCTGATCATCCCCACGCTCTATCTGGTGGCGGGCGCGTTCCTGACGCCCGAGGGCGACCTCACGCTGAAGAACATCGGCGATCTCTTTACCCCCTCGATCATCAGCGCCTACTGGATCAGTATCCGTGTCTCAGTGGCGTCGGCTCTCGGCGGCGCGTTGATCGGATTCTTCCTCGCCTGGGCCGTCGTTCTCGGTGGCCTGCCCGCCTCCGTCCGCTCGACGCTTCTGACCTTCTCCGGCGTCGCCTCGAATTTTGCCGGCGTGCCGCTCGCCTTCGCATTCCTCGCAACGCTTGGCCGCACCGGCCTTGTGACAGTTTTCCTGCGCGAATGGTTCGATTTCAACCTTTACAGCACCGGCTTCAACCTGCTGTCCTTCTTCGGCCTCACCATCACCTACATGTATTTCCAGATCCCGCTGATGGTGCTGATCCTGACGCCGGCTCTTGACGGCATGAAGAAGGAATGGCGCGAGGCCTCTGAGATTCTCGGCGCCACCAACCGCCAGTACTGGACGATGGTCGCACTGCCGATCCTCTGGCCGAGCCTGCTCGGCACGACGCTGCTGCTCTTTGCCAACGCCTTCGGCGCCATCGCCACCGCCTTCGCGCTGACCGGCAGCTCGCTCAACATCGTGCCGATCCTGCTTTATGCGCAGATCCGCGGCGACGTTCTGCACAATGCCAATCTCGGTTACGCTATCGCGCTCGGTATGATCGTCATAACAGGCGTCTCCAATGTCCTTTACCTCATGCTGCGCATGCGCGCCGAACGGTGGCAGAAATGAAAGCTCAACGCCTCGGCGCCTGGATCGCCATTATTCTGGGCTCATCCTATTTCGTCATTCCGCTGATCGGCACCATCGAGTTTTCGATGCGCATGCGTCGCGGCGAATATAGCTTCGACGCTTACCAGTCGGTCTTTTCCGATGCCCAGTTCCGCGAGACCTTCGGCTACTCCATGCTGATGGCGCTTCTGACCATCGTCTTCGGCATGCTGCTCGTCGTCCCCACCGCTTACTGGGTGCGGCTGCGCCTGCCGCAGATGCGCCCCGTCGTCGAATTCATCACGCTGCTGCCGCTCGTCATCCCGGCGATTGTCATTGTCTTCGGTTACCTCAGAATGTACAATTCGTCGTCCTATCTGCCGTTGACGGGTTCGACGACCGGGACGAACGCCCTGCTGGTCTTCTCCTATATCACGCTGTCGCTGCCCTACATGTACCGCGCCGTCGATACCGCCATGCGCGCCATCGACGTCCGCACCCTGACGGAGGCGGCCGAAAGCCTCGGCGCTCGCTGGACGACGATCATGTTCAGATGCATTTTCCCTAACGTCATGAGCGGCGTGCTCTCGGGCGCCTTCATCACGCTGGCGATCGTTATGGGCGAATTCACCTTCGCTGCCCTGCTCAACCGTCCGGCCTTCGGCCCCTACCTGCAGCTTGTCGGCGCCAACAAGGCCTACGAGCCTTCGGCACTCGCCGTTATCGCCTTCTCGATCACCTGGCTCAGCATGGGCCTGCTCAATCTCGTCTCTCGCTTCGGCAAAGCCCGCCCGGCAAAGGCTTAAGGTAACCGGCTCATGTCTTTTCTCACATTGAACAACATCCAGAAGTCCTTCGGCCCGGTTCAGGTCGTCAAGAATTTCAACATGAACATCGAGAAGGGCGAATTCATCTCCTTCCTCGGGCCGTCGGGCTGCGGCAAGACGACCGTCCTACGCATGATCGCTGGCTTCGAAACGCCGACCGGCGGCACGCTGACTATCAACGGCAGGGACCAGAGTGCGCTGAAGCCGAACCAGCGCAATATCGGCATGGTCTTTCAGGCCTATGCCCTGTTCCCCAACATGTCCGTGCGCGACAACGTCGCATTCGGCCTCAAGGTTGCCGGCGCCCCCAAGCCAGAGATCGACGCCCGCGTCAAGGAAATGCTCGGCCTAATCAAGCTCGATCATCTCGCCGACCGCTACCCCTACCAGCTGTCGGGCGGCCAGCAGCAGCGCGTCGCACTCGCCCGCGCGCTCGCCGTCAAGCCGCAGGTGCTGCTGCTCGACGAGCCGCTGTCGGCCCTCGACGCCAAGATCCGCGTGTCGCTGCGCGAGGAAATCCGCCAGATCCAGCAGCAACTCGGCATCACAACTGTTTTCGTTACCCATGACCAGGAAGAGGCGCTGTCGATCTCCGATCGCATCGTCGTCATGAATGCCGGCAAGGCAGACCAGATCGGTTCGCCCTTCGAGATTTACAACAAGCCGGCCACGCGCTTCGTCGCCTCCTTCGTCGGCACGCTGAACCTGATCGAGGCTAAGGTCGTCGATCCCGACGCCAATCTCATCCAGATCGGCGATCAGAAGATCACGCTGAAGCAGTCGGTCGCAGCCCACAAAGCCGGCGACACGATCTCGCTGGCGCTGCGCCCGGAAGCGGGCTCGCTCTCCGACACCGCCAGAAGCGATACCGCGCTCACCGGCCAGGTCGTCTCGGCTCACTTCCTGGGTTCAGTCATCCGCACCCGCATGAATGTCGGCGGCAATGTCATCTCCTTCGACATGTTCAACAGCCCCGGTGTTACCCCGCCACAGGCCGGCGAAACCGTGACGCTGCGCTTCATGGCCGCCGACTTGCTCGTCATCAGCGATTGATTTTGCCGATCCCGCTCATGAAAAAGGCGCCGCGAAAACGGCGCTTTTTTTTATTGCGGCTATTATTTCAATTGCTCAGCGGATCGCCCGATGGTCAGCGTCAAAGCGATGCACGCGCGCCTGATCCGGCGTGGCGTAGACGATCTCATCGGGCTCGTATTGGTGTTCACCGAAGAGGCGGGCCGTCAGCAGGCCGCACTGGTCGGATTCGAGATAGATGATCGTGTCGGCACCCAGATGCTCGACATGCACGACTTTCGCCGCCCAGCTCCCCTGCTCGCGCGACAGTGTCATATGCTCGGGACGCACGCCGATTGTCTTGGCGCTGTGATCACCAACCTTTTCGGCCGCAATGAAATTCATCTGCGGTGAACCGATAAAGCCGGCAACGAAGACATTGGCCGGACGGTTGTAAAGCTCCATCGGCGAGCCGATCTGCTCGATCGTGCCGGCATTCAGCACGACGATCTTGTCGGCGAGCGTCATCGCCTCGACCTGATCATGGGTGACATAGATCATCGTCGCCTTCAGGCTGCGGTGCAGCCGGGCGATTTCGAGCCGGGTCTGCACACGCAGCGCCGCATCGAGGTTCGACAGCGGCTCATCAAACAGGAAGAGTTCCGGTTCGCGCACAATGGCGCGGCCGATCGCAACGCGCTGGCGCTGGCCGCCCGATAGTTCGGCCGGCCGCCGCGCCAGATAGGGCGCGAGCGACAGCATGCCGGAAGCCTTGCCGACACGTTTGTCGATTTCGTCCTTCGGCGTACCGGCCTGCTTGAGGCCGAGCCCCATATTGTCCTTGACTGTCAGATGCGGGTAGAGTGCATAGGACTGGAACACCATGGCGATGCCGCGTTTGGCCGGCGGCGTCAGCGTCTCGTCGCGACCGTTGATGACGACGGCGCCCGAGGTGACGTCCTCGAGGCCCGCAATGCTGCGCAGCAGCGTCGACTTCCCGCACCCCGACGGCCCGACGAAGATGACGAATTCGCCGTCCTTGACCTCGAGATCGATGCCCTTCAGCACCTCATGCGTGCCATAGGTCTTGCGGATGGATTTGAGTTGAAGTGATCCCACTGTCTTTCCCTTACAGTCTGACCGGCTGGCCGGTACGCACGCTCTCGTCGGCGGCAAGGCAGATGCGTAGCGACGCCACCGCATCCGCCATGTGGCGATCGAGGTTCAGATCCTCGCGGATCGCCCTCAGCATGAAGGCCTGTTCCAGGTCGCAGAGTGCCTGATGACCGGGCTCGCCTGTCATCCTCATGTCCTGGTCGGGCCGGATGAACTTGCCGTCGGGGCCGGTTTCGGCCGTATGCAGACGGATCACCGACGTCTTGGTGTGGGTGTCGATATCGTCGGACTTGGCGTCCGGATCCATGACGATCGACACCGCGCCCTTCGGCGATATCACGTCCTTCACGAAGAAGGCGGTCTCCGAAATCATCGGCCCCCAGCCAGCCTCGTACCAGCCGACCGAACCATCCTCGAAGAGCACCTGCAGTTGACCGTAATTGTACATGTCGGCGGCAATCTCGTCGGAGAGGCGCAGCCCCATGCCGCGCACCTCGACGGCCCTGGCATCGGTGATCTGGCACATGACGTCGACATAATGCACGCCGCAATCGACGATCGGCGAGGTCGTACGCATCAGCGACTTGTGCGTCGCCCAGGTAGGGCCGCTGGACTGCTGGTTGAGGTTCATGCGGAAGACGTAAGGCGGGCCGAGCTTGCGCGCTTCCTCGATCAGTTTCGTCCAGGACGGGTGGTGGCGAAGGATATAGCCGATCACCAGCTTGCGCCCGGCTTTCTTCGCCGCGGCGACCACCCGCTCGGCGTCGGCGACGGTGGTCGCCAGTGGTTTCTCCACGAAGACATGGCAACCGGCCTCGAAGGCGGCGACGGCATAATCGGCATGGCTGTCGGAATAGGTGTTGATCGAGCAGAGATCCGGCTTCAGTTCGGCAAGCGCCGTCATGAAATCGGGATGAACCGTATAGGCCCGCAGTTCGGGCTCCAGCTTCGCGAGGGAGCGGTTGACCAGACCGATAATCTCGAAACCTGGATCGTTGTGATAGGCAAGCGCATGGCTGCGGCCCATATTGCCGAGGCCGGCGACAAGAACGCGGATCGGTTTTTCCTGGCTCACTTGACGGCTCCCGAGGTGATGCCGCGGATCAGCTGCCGCGAGAAGATGACGTAGAGGATCAGGATCGGCAGGATCGCGAGCGACAGGGCCGCCAGCACCGCATTCCAGTTGGTGACGAACTGGCCTATGAAAATCTGCGAACCGAGCGTCACGGTCTTGGTCGCTTCGGCAGGCGCCAGGATCAGCGGGAACCAGAGATCGTTCCAGATCGGGATCATGGTGAAGACGGCAACCGTCGCCATGGCAGGTCGCACCAGCGGCAGCACCAGGCGGAAGAAGATCGCATATTCCGAGAGCCCGTCGATACGCCCGGCGTTCTTCAGATCGTCCGAGACCGTGCGCATGAATTCCGACAGGATGAAGATCGCCAGCGGTATGCCCTGCGCGGTATAGACGAGGATCAGCGCCGTCAGCGTATTCACGAGGCCGGCCGCCACCATGCCCTGCAGGATCGCCACCGTGCCGAGCCGGATCGGGATCATGATGCCGATCGCCATATAGAGCCCGAGCAGCAGATTGCCGCGGAAGCGGTATTCCGATAGCGCGAAGGCGGCCATGGCGCCAAAGAGCAGCACCAGCAGGATCGAGACGATGGTCACGATGAAGCTGTTCTGGAAATAGGTGGCGAAATCGCCCTGCCCGAGCACCGTCTGATAGCCGACCAGGCTGAAAGTCGACGGCGTCGGGATCATCAGCGGCTCGCGGAAGATCGAGGCTCGATCCTTGAACGAGTTGACGATGGTCAGGAACACGGGAAACAGCGCGACCAGTGTGTAGGCGCTGAGCGCCAGATGCACGAGGCCGGTGCGGATGGGAGATGTGCGTGCCTTGGACATGCGCGCTCCTCAGAACTGGTAGCGACGCATGCGCCGCTGGATGACGAAGAGATAAAGCGAGACGCCGGCGAGGATGATGAGGAACATCACGGTGGCGATCGTCGCGCCCATCGAGCGGTCGCCGAGCTGAAGCTGGAAACCGAAGAAGGTGCGGTAAAGCAGCGTGCCGAGAATATCGGTCGACATATCGGGCCCTGCAAGCGCCCCCTGCACCGTGTAGATCAGGTCGAAGGCATTGAAATTGCCGACGAAAGTCAGGATCGAGATGATGCCGATTGCCGGCAGGATGAGCGGCAGCTTGATCTTCCAGAACTGCGCCCAGCCGGTGACGCCGTCACATTCGGCCGCCTCGATCACCTCTTCGGGGATGCTGAGCAGCGCGGCATAGATCAGCATCATCGGAATGCCGATATATTGCCAGTTGGAGATCAGCGACACGGCGATCAGCGCCGAGCCGGGCTTGCCGAGCCAGGGCGCGAACAGGAATTTGAGCCCGATGAGATCGAGCATCCAGGGTGCCACACCCCAGATCGGCGAGAGGATCAGCTTCCAGATGAAGCCGACGATGACGAAGGAAAGCAGCGTCGGCAGGAACATTGCCGTGCGGTAGAAGGCGACACCGCGCAGCTTCGGCACCGAAAGCAGGGCCGCCAGCGCAATGCCGATCGGGTTCTGCACGCACATGTGGATGGCGAAGAAGATCAGGTTGTTGACGAGCGCATTCCAGAAATCATGCGCCCAGCGCGGATCGCCGAACAGAACCTTGAAATTCGCGAGTCCGACGAAGGTCGGCTGCCCGTCGACCGTATTGTAGAGTGAAAGCCGGAGCGTTTCGATGAGCGGCAGCACCATGATGGCGGAATAGACGATCACCGCGGGCAGCATGAAAACGAAGATGTGCCAGCGCACCGGGCGCTTGATCGGGACGATATCGGCCGCGTTGTCGGTTTGGCTCATGGCTTTTGCCTGTTCTCGTCGACTGGCCGCAATCGTGCGGACGCAGATGGAAGATGTTGCGCCTCACCCGAACTCTCTGCCGGCAGGGAGAGAGGCAACGCCTGCTGGGCTGCTAAACGGGCTGAAAGGTCGCTGCGAGTCTCCTTCTCCCCGCAAGCGGGGAGAAGGTGGCCGGCAGGCCGGATGAGGGGCTGCAGACGCAGCCCCTCACCACATCACTTGGCCGGCTTGTACCAGCTGTCGAGGCCTTTCTGCAGCTTCTGGGCGGCGACCTGGGGCGTATCCGTGCCGTTGATCACATTAGCTGACTCCACCCAGGTCTCGTTTTCGAGGTTCGGCGTGCCGCGCGACAGGATCTGGTAGGTCGAACGCACGGTCGACTTGTACGGGCCGCGCCAGGAGACGAACTCCTGAGCAAGGGGATCGGACATCTTGACCGGGTTGGAGTTCAGACTGAAGAAGCCCGGCAGCGCATTCGCGTAGATATCGGCGAATTCGGGCGAAGCGACCCAGCTGAGGAACTTCTTGGCTTCCTCGGCATGCGTGCTCTTCGCGTTCAGGGCGACGCCGATATCAGGATGGTCGGAGATGTAGCCCTGGTCACCGGCCTTCGGCACCGGCGGCGGGAAGGCACCCATCTTGAACTGGGCCTGCGTGTTGAACAGCGCAATTTCCCAGGAACCGGCCGGATAGATCGCGGCACGGCCGAGCGTGAAGAGGTTCTGGCTGTCCGAATAGGTCTGGGCTTCGAAACCGTCGCCGAGATAGGGCTTCCACTTGGCAAGCTCTTCGTAGGGCTTGACCCATTCCGGATCGGTCAGCTTCTGCTTGCCGGCGATCAGCGCTTCGCGACCCTCTTCCCCCTTCCAGTAGTTCGGGCCGATGTTCTGGTAGCCCATGGTCGCGGCTTCCCAGAGGTCCTTCGTGCCCATGGCGAGCGGAATGTAGGTGCCGTCGGCCTTGATCTTGTCGAGCGCTGCAAAGAACTCGTCTTCCGTCTTCGGCACCGAGATGCCGAGCTTGTCGAAAGCATCCTTGTTGTAGATGAAGCCGTGGATGACCGAAGCCATAGGCACGCAGAAGGTCGACTTGCCGTCGTCGGTGGTCCAGGCGGCCTTGGCGACGGCTGAGAAATTCTCCATGCCTGGCAGGCTGGTGATGTCCACGAGCTGCTTCTTGTTGAAGAGTTCCAGCGAAGCGTCGAACGGACGGCAGGTGATGATGTCGCCTGCGGAGCCGGCATCGAGCTTGGCGTTCAGCGAGGCATTGTATTCGGTCGGCGCGGTCGGCGAGAAGACGATCTTGATACCCGGGTTCTTGGCTTCGAAGGCCGGAATGATCTTCTCCTGCCAGATCTGCAGGTCGTCGTTACGCCAGCTTTCGACCGTCAGCGTAACGTCGGCGGCATGCACGAGACCGGCCGACGTCAGCAGGCTGGAGGCAAGCAGCAAGCTTTTAAGAGCAGTGTTTTTCATTTCCCTCTCCTGTGTTTTGAGCGCCGCAAGGCGCTGTTTTCGATCTGAAACAAGCAATTGGTGTGCTTGAGGAAACACCCAACGCCTCTTGGAGGGCCGCCAGCACCTGCCAGCCCCGAAAGCTCGACGGACGCAGAGGCGGATCGCTTGCGGCCGGACTGCGCGCTGCCCCATGACCTGCATCAGGCGCGGCAAAATTGATCGGGAAAAGCCGATGGATGCCGAACTTCGCCACCAGCCCAACAGGCGGAGGGTCGTTCTCTCGATCATCCTCGAAGCAGTTCCGGCTTGGCTTTGCTGCCGGTTTTCGCGGGCTTCGATGTGCTGTTCCCTTTTCCCGAATTAAGGCCAAAAAAATACCAATTGTCCAGTCGATTTTAACTTTTCGGCCTTCAAAAATTCTTTAAAATATTTTACTGAACAAAACCAACTAGATAAAAAGTGGTATTTTCTCGATCATCCCCACTTGGTAAATGGTATTTTTTTGGTATTGTAATAAAAAACATAGGGAACGCGTATTCGGAGGCCCGATGACGGAGCTTGCAATCGGCATAGACGGCGGCGGAACGAGCTGCCGCGCCGCGGTCGCGGACAGAAACGGAAATATCATCGGCCGCGGCAAAGCGGGCCCGGCCAATATTCTGTCCGACTTTGAAAACTCTCTTCTCAACATCGTCGAATCTGCACGGCAGGCGCTGCGCAATGCCCGGCTTGCTGATGAAACAATCTCGTCCGTTGCCTCAGTCGTCGGCGTCGCCGGCGCCAATGTAACGGACTACGGCGAGCGAATCGAAAAGGCCCTGCCCTTTGCCGAAGGCCGGGTCGTCACCGATGCGCTGATCGCGCTGCAGGGCGCGCTTGGTGACGACGACGGCATCGTCGGCGCCTTCGGCACCGGCTCGGTCTATAATGCCCGGCGGGATGGCCGCCTGCGCGGCATCGGCGGCTGGGGCTTCATCGTCGGCGACCAGGCAAGCGGCGCCCGCCTCGGCCGCGATCTCATGGAGCGGTCGCTGCTCGCCCACGACGGTGTGCGTCCGGCTTCTGCGATCACCGAAGCGCTGATGACCGAATACGGCAACGACCCTGAGCGCATCGTCGAATTCGCGCATTCGGCAAGACCGACGGATTTTGCTCGCTATGCGCCCATTGTCTTCGAACATGCGGCCAAAGGCGATGCCGTCGCGGTCGGAATCGTCACGGATGCGGCAGCGGCGATCGGCGAAAGCCTTGACGCACTGCTTTGGCCCGAATGCCCGTCCATCTGCCTGCTTGGCGGCTTGGCCGGAGCCTATCAGCCTTGGCTTTCCGAACGTTACAGATCGCGGCTTGCCAGTCCCAAGGGTGATGCCCTGCAGGGTGCGGTGGAACTTGCCGGCAAGCTTTCGAACGACCGCCAGAGAGGTGCGGCATGACCGACGACCTCGCTACCCTTCTTTCCCTGCAGCGCCTGCAGGCCGCCGGCACCGGCCCGCTGTATGTCAAACTTCGCCGCACGCTCGAAGAGGCCGTGCGCGCCGGCACGCTCGGCCACGGCGATGCGCTGCCGCCGGAACGCGATATCGCCGAATTTGCCGCTGTCAGCCGCGTCACGGTGCGCAAGGCGATCGACGAACTCGTCGCCGACGGCCTCCTGGTGCGCCGCCACGGCTCCGGCACCTTCGTCGCCAAACCGGTTTCCAAGGTCGAGCAGCGCCTGTCGCAGCTCACCTCCTTCACCGAGGACATGGCGCGCCGCGGCATGTCCTCCCGCTCCGAATGGCTGCACAAGGGCATCCATACCCCCTCGCCCGACGAGATGATGATCCTCGGGCTGGGCACCGACGTGAAGGTGTCGCGTCTCTCCCGCCTGCGCATCGCCGACGACCAGCCACTGGCGATTGAAAATGCCAGCGTTTCCGGCGAATTCCTGCCCGATCCCTCTGTTGTCACCAACTCGCTCTATGCCGAACTCGAACGCCTGCAGGTCCGTCCGGTGCGCGCGGTGCAGCGTATTTCGGCGACCAACATGAAGGAGGCCGACGCCCAGCTTCTCGGCGTCCCCGTCGGCGCCGCCGGCCTGTCGATCGAGCGCATCTCCTATCTCGGCTCCGGCCGCGCCGTGGAATTCACCCGCTCGCTCTATCGCGGCGATGCCTATGATTTCGTCGCCGAGCTGACGATAGGGTGACATAGGGCCGACACCCAACCGCGAACAAATCGAGCCATATCAACACATGAAGCCGGAAAGTGAATCACTTTCCGGCTTCATGTATCTAGATTCATTGCATTATGACGGTGGCAACGGTCTTATGCTGCGTCGTCGATTTCCTCGTCCGCCTTGCGCGGCACGTAGTTGAGCACCGGTCCAAGCCAGCGCTCGACTTCGGAAACGTCCATGCCCTTGCGCTTGGCATAATCTTCGACCTGATCGCGCTCCACCTTGGCGACGCCGAAATAATAGGAGTCGGGGTGGCCGATATAAAGACCGGAGACTGACGAGCCGGGCCACATCGCATAGCTCTCCGTCAGCTTCACGCCGGCAGCTTTCTCCGCATCGAGCAGCTTGAAGAGAGTCTTCTTCTCGGTGTGGTCAGGCTGAGCGGGATAACCCGGCGCCGGACGGATCCCGGCATAGGCTTCGCCGATGAGATCCTCGTTGCTGAGGTGCTCATCGCTCGCATAGCCCCAATATTCGCGCCGCACCTGCTCGTGCATGCGCTCGGCAAAGGCTTCGGCGAAGCGGTCGGCCAGCGCCTTGACGAGGATCGAGGAATAGTCGTCATTCGACCGCTCGAAGCGTTCGGCGATGGCGATTTCCTCGATACCGGCCGTCACCACGAAGCCGCCGACATAATCCTGCACACCGCTTGTGACAGGCGCGACGAAATCCGACAGCGCTACATTCGCCCGCCCGTCCCGTTTCGAAAGCTGCTGGCGAAGCGTGTAGAAGGTGGCAAGCTCCTGGCTGCGACTCTCGTCGGTAAACAGGCGGATGTCGTCGCCGACGGCGCCGGCCGGCCAGAAGCCGATGACGGCGCGCGGACGGAACCACTTCTCGTCGATGATCTTCTTGAGCATGGCCTGGGCATCGGCCCAGAGCGCACGCGCCGCCTCGCCCTGTTTCTCGTCCTCGAGAATGGCAGGGAAACGGCCGCGCAATTCCCAGGTCTGGAAGAACGGCGTCCAGTCGATGTATTTCGCGAGTTCGGCCAGGTCATAATCCTCGAACACCCGTGTGCCGAAGAACTCAGGCTTCGTCGGCTTGTAGGCCGACCAGTCGATCTTATGCGCGTTCTCGCGAGCTCGTGCCAGCGGCAGGCGCACCTTCTCGGCTTCGCTTCGAGCATGCGCGGCCGCCACCTTGGCATATTCGGCTCTTATATCGTCGACATAGCCCTGGCGCGTCTCCGGCGAAAGCAGCGCCGAGACGACGCCGACGGCGCGGCTCGCATCGGTGACGTAGACCGCCTGGCCCTTGTTGTAGCCGGGATGGATCTTCACCGCCGTATGCACGCGGCTGGTGGTGGCACCACCGATCAGGAGCGGGATCTCGAAGCCCTGCCGTTCCATCTCGGACGCAACATGCACCATCTCGTCGAGCGACGGCGTGATCAGACCGGAAAGGCCGATGACGTCGACCTTTTCGGCGATCGCCGTTTCGAGGATCTTCGTCGCCGGCACCATGACGCCGAGGTCGACGATCTCGTAGTTGTTGCAGGCGAGCACGACCCCGACGATATTCTTGCCGATATCGTGCACGTCGCCCTTGACGGTCGCCATCAGGATCTTGCCGGCCGACTGACGGTCATCACCGCCGTTGAGACGCTTTTCCTCTTCCATGTAGGGAAGCAGGACGGCAACGGCCTGCTTCATGACGCGCGCCGACTTGACCACCTGCGGCAGGAACATCTTGCCCGAGCCGAACAGGTCGCCGACGACGTTCATGCCAGCCATCAGCGGCCCTTCGATGACGTGCAACGGCCGGGCGGCCTGCCGGCGCGCCTCCTCCGTATCGGCCTCGATATATTCGGTGATGCCGTTCACCAGCGCATGCTCGAGACGCTTCTCGACGCTCCATTCGCGCCAGGAGAGGTCCTGGACACGCCCCTCCTTTGCCCCGGCGCCACGGAAACGTTCGGCCACTTCGAGCAGCCGTTCGGTGCCGTCGGCACGGCGGTTCAGCACCACGTCCTCGCAGGCTTCGCGCAGCTCCGGATCGATGTTGTCATAGACGGCGAGCTGGCCGGCATTGACGATGCCCATGTCCATGCCCGCCTGGATGGCGTGGTAGAGGAACACGGCATGCATCGCCTCGCGCACCGGCTCGTTGCCGCGGAACGAGAAGGACAGGTTGGAGACGCCGCCGGAGATATGCACGAGCGGCATGCGCTCACGGATCGTCCGCGCCGCCTCGATGAAATCGACGCCGTAATTATTGTGTTCTTCGATGCCGGTCGCGACCGCGAAGATGTTCGGGTCGAAGATGATATCCTCCGGCGGGAAACCGATCTTTTCGGTCAAAAGCTTATAGGCACGCGTGCAGATCTCGACCTTGCGGTCGTAATTGTCCGCTTGCCCCGTCTCGTCGAAGGCCATGACGACGACGGCAGCGCCGTAATTGCGCAGCAGGCGCGCCTGGGCGAGAAAATTCTCCTCGCCTTCCTTCAGCGAGATCGAGTTGACGATCGGCTTGCCCTGCACACGCTTCAGGCCGGATTCGATGATCGAGAATTTCGACGAGTCGATCATGACAGGCACGCGGGCGATGTCGGGCTCGGCGGCGATCAGGTTGAGGAACTCGACCATTGCCTTTTCGGAATCGATCAGGCCTTCATCCATGTTGATGTCGATCACCTGCGCGCCGTTTTCGACCTGGTCGCGCGCGACATCGAGTGCTGCCGTGTAGTCGGCATTGGTGATCAGCTTGCGGAACTTCGCCGAGCCGGTGACATTGGTGCGCTCGCCGACGTTGACGAAGGGAATATCCTTGGTCAGCTCGAAGGGTTCGAGGCCTGACAATGACATGAAAGGACGGTGCTCGGGGATCGGCCGCGGCTTGTACTTGGCGACGGTCTCGGCAATCGCCCGGATATGTTCCGGCGTCGAGCCGCAGCAGCCGCCGACGATGTTGACCAGGCCTTCGCGAGCGAAGCTGTCAATCTGGGCCGCCATCAGCTCCGGTGTTTCGTCATACTGGCCGAATTCGTTGGGCAGGCCGGCATTCGGATAGGCGCAGATGAAGGTGTCGGCGACGCCCGAAAGCTCCTGCAGATGCGGACGCATCGCATTGGCGCCGAGCGCGCAGTTCAGCCCGATCGTGAAAGGATTGGCGTGGCGCACCGAGTTCCAGAAAGCCGACGGCGTCTGGCCGGAGAGCGTGCGGCCGGAAAGGTCGGTGATCGTGCCGGAGATCATCACCGGCAGGCGCACCCCCTTGGCCTCGAAGCGCTCCTCGCAGGCGAAGATCGCGGCCTTGGCGTTCAGCGTGTCGAAGATCGTCTCGATGAGGATGATGTCGGCGCCGCCATCGATCAGCCCGTCGATCTGCTCGCCATAGGCGGAGCGCAGATCGTCGAAGGTGACGGCGCGGAAGCCGGGATTATTGACATCCGGCGAGATCGAGGCAGTGCGGTTGGTCGGACCGATGGCGCCGGCAACGAAGCGGCGGCGGCCGTCCTCGCGCTCGGCCCGCAGAGCCGCGCGGCGGACGATCTCGGCGCCCTCCTTGTTGAGGTCGTAAACCGCGCCTTCCATCTGGTAATCGGCCTGCGCGATGCGGGTCGAGGAGAAGGTGTTGGTCTCGAGGATATCGGCGCCAGCCTTGGCGTAGCGGTAATGGATCTCTTCGATCGCATCCGGCTGGGTCAGGATCAGAAGGTCGTTATTGCCTTTCTGATGGCAAGCGCAGCCGATGAAGCGGGTGCCGCGAAACTGGTCTTCGTCATAGCCGAGGCCCTGGATCTGCGTGCCCATGGCGCCGTCGAGGACAAGGATGCGTTCGCTCGCGGCTTTGCGCAGCGCTGCGAAAACTTCATTGCCGTCACGCTTGCCCGTTTCCGGACCAAAGAGGTTGTCAAACACGGGAGGCTCCTTGACGTCGTAAGACCAGACAGTCCAAATCACATAAAGATATCTTTATGTCAATATATGCCTGTCGATTTCGTGCTTTGCAAGCCTCACCAGATGACAGGCTTGAACGGCCTCTATATAGGCAGTTGATACGCATTGCCCACCAAATCGGAGAAGTATCATGGCACCCGCAACCGGCAACGCCGCGCTTGGAAACTGGACGAGCCGCGCCTATCACCGCGCCTGGCTACTTGACCAGGCAAACGGGCTCTTCGATTTCTTCCAGCACAATTCGGTCAATCCCAAGGGCGGCTTCTACGACCTCGACGACACCGGCAAGCCGCTCGACGCCGAGGGGCAGATCCGCAGCATCCATATTGCGGCGCGCGCCGTGCATTGCTTTGCCATCGGCGCGCTGCTCGGCCGTCCGGGTGCTGCCGACCTCGTCGACCACGGCATGGACTATCTCTGGAACCATCACCGCGACCTAGAGAATGGCGGCTATTTCTGGTCGCTCGACAAGAATGGTCCGGTCGACAGCAACAAGCAGGGCTATGGCCACGCCTTCGTGCTGCTCGCCGCCTCATCCGCCAAGACGATCGGCCATCCGCTCGCCGACGGCATGGTTGCCGACATCACCGAGGTCCTGAACACCAAGTTCTGGGAACCGCGCCACGGCGCGATCGCCGAGGAATTCACCGCCGACTGGCAGCCGCTCGACGGCGGCACCTATCGCGGCCAGAACTCCAACATGCACCTGACCGAAGCACTGATGGCCGCCTTCGAGGCGACCGGCGACAAGGACTACCTCACCAAGGCCGAGAGCATCGCCGATCTCGTCATCCGCCGCGCCGCCGGATCGGTCGACTGGCGCGTCGCCGAACATTTCGACGCCGAATGGAACCTCGACAAGCAATACTATCATCCGAACGAGATGTTCCGCCCGGCCGGTACGACGCCCGGCCACTGGCTGGAATGGGCCCGACTCATCCTGCAACTCTGGGTGCTCGGCGACAAACGCATCGAATGGATGCCGGATGCGGCCAAGGCGCTCTTCGAGCAGTCGATGGCGCTCGGCTGGGACAGCGACAAGGGCGGCTTCTTCTATACGCTCGACTGGAACGACAAGCCGGCCAAGCGCAACAAGCTCTGGTGGCCGGCCTGCGAGGGGGCGGCTGCCGCGCATTTCCTCAACGAGCACCTGCCGAGCGACTACCACGAGGAATGCTACCGAAAGATCTGGAACGTCATCGAACGCGCCTTCATCGACCATAAGAACGGCGGCTGGCACGAGGAACTGACGGAGGATCTCGTTCCCTCGCATTCGCTCTTCCCCGGCAAGGGCGATATTTATCACGCCCTGCAGGCCTGCCTCATCCCGCTCTTCCCGGCAACCGGCAGCCTGACGAAGGGCATCGCCGAGGCCGGCGGCAGGCTCTGACGGCTGTTTCAGCCACGAGCGCCGGCAGGCCGGTGCTCGGATTGTTGCGGCAGATGCGGCCGCGTCACAGCGGAGAGAGCCGCAACGTATCGAGATCCTTCGCCAGCATCAGCGCCAAGGCTTCGACCACAAGATTGTGGTCGTCGCGCTGCGGCAGTCCGGAGACGGTGACCGCGCCGATGCAGCCGGTACCCTTGACATTGATCGGAAAACTGCCGCCATGCGGCGCATAATCGGCGCCATCAAGCCCGTTATCCTCGACGGTCTTGCCATCTTTGCTAAGCTTCAGGCCGGAGGCATAGCTGCTGCGGAAATAGCGCAGCACCATATTGCGCTTGCGACGCACCCAGTTGACGTTGTCAGGCGTCACGCCCGGCAATGCTGCGTAGAAGACCGGCATCGAATGCAGCGTCACATCGATCGCGATGCCGAGGCCGCGCTCGCTGGCGAGTTCCTGCAGAAGCTTGCCGAGCTGCCAGGCAGTGGTGAGATCGAAGGCGTCGAAGCTGAGCGCCTTTTCCTGCTCGGCGATCCGACTGAGATCGTTGTCGATTGTCATGATAGGCGCTCCTCTCCTGCAATGATCCGCTGCAGACCATTCTCATCAGGAGAGAAAAAGTAAAGCAAAACTTGGACCCACCCTGATGTCAGAGCTTCGGCGTCAGCATCTCGAAACGATCGCGGATGGTGGTGCAGGTATCGCCGCCCAATCGCGCAATGGCATCGACCGCGGCCGGATCGACATGCAGCCGTTCCGGATCGACGACACCGTCACGATAATGCGCGTAGACGATTTCACCCATGACAATCTGTCGCGAACGGCCGAGCTCCAGCGTCACATGCCGTCGGCACTCGAAGGCGGCCGGCGCCTCGGCGATGAAGGGCGACGCCACCTTCGCGCCAGGTACCGCCGTCAGCCCCGCCTCCTTCAGCTCATCGACGCCACGCGGATACTTCGCGCCGCAGACATGCATGGCCTCGGCGATCGCCAAGGAGACGATGTTGACCGTGAAGACCTCGGTCATGCGAATATTGTGGCCGGTGTCCTTGAACGACATGTCGGCATTGTTCTCGACGCCGATCGCCAGGATCGGCGGATCGGCCGACAGGCAGTTGAAGAAGCTGAAGGGCGCCGCATTGATCCGGCCATGCTCGTCGACCGTCGTCACCAGCGCGATCGGCCGCGGGATGATCGTGCCGATCATCAGCTTGTAGCGCTGGCGCTCGCTGAGCTCTTCGAAATCGAAGGAAACGCTCATGGGTTCAGCCGATTTTCGGGATCGGCGAGAAACCGCTCATCGCGCCCATAAGGGGTTTCGGCAGCGGTGAGGCGTAGGAGCCGCGCTTGCTGGTGGAAAGCCCGAGCGACACCAGCGCCTCGGCCTGCTTGACGGCGGCCGCGACACCGTCGACGACGGGCACGCCGTAAATATCCTGCAATTCCCTGGCAAGATCCGTCATGCCGGCGCAGCCGAGCACGATCGCTTCGGCGCCGTCTTCGGCAAGCGCCCGCTCGATCTCGGCCCTCAGCTTGCCGATCGCGCCCGAGGCCGCGTCTTCCAACTCCAGCACCGGGATGTCGGAGGCGCGCACCTTCGCCCGGTCGCCCATGCCGTAGCGCCGTACCAGATTGTCGATCAGCACCCGCGACCGCTCCAGCGTCGTCACCACGGTGAAACGCTGCGCCAGGAAACCCGCCGTGACCACGGCGGATTCACAGAGACCGAGGATCGGCACGTCCGCGAAGCTTCGCGCCGCTTCGAGCCCGGTGTCGTCGAAGCAGGCGATGACCGCCGCGTCGTAGCCCGCCACCTGCCGCGCGCGGAGTTCGGAAAGCAGGCCGGGAATCGCCAGCGCCCCGTCATAATGCCCCTCGATGGAGACGGGCCCCATGCTCGACGTCGCGGCGATGATCTCCGTGCCGTACGCCGCCACCGCGCGCGCAGCGGCCGCAGCCTTCTCGGTCATGGAGACCGTGCTATTCGGATTGACGATGAGGATGCGCATATCAATCTATCTTTGCCTGCCGCCGCCCCAGCATCGTCATGATGCCGAGCGCAATGAGAATGATGGTGAAGGAAAACAGCGTCGTCACCGTGCCGAGCGCATAGAGCACCGGCGTCGTGACATTGGTCGTCATGCCGTAGATTTCGAGCGGCAGCGTATTGTAGCTGCCCGACGTCATCAATGTGCGCGCGAATTCGTCATAGGAAAGCGTGAAACCGAACAGCCCGACGCCGATGAGGCTCGGCGCGATCATCGGCAGCACGACATGCCGGAACGTCTGCCAGGACGTGGCGCCGAGATCGCGCGCCGCTTCCTCGTAAGCGGGCGAGAAGCGGTTGAAGACGGCAAACATGATCAGCACGCCGAAGGGCAGCGTCCAGGTCAGGTGCGCGCCGAAAGCCGACGAATACCAGGCGGGCTTCAGCCCGCCCTCCTGAAAGACGACGCCGATACCGAGCGAAATGATGATCGACGGCACGACGAGGCTGGCGACCGTGGCGTAGAACAGCACGGTCGATCCGCGGAAACGGCGGCGGAAGGCAAGGCCGGCCAGCAGCGACACGACGACAGTCACCACCATCACCATCAGCGCGAGGGTGAAGGAGCGCCGGAACGAGGCGCCGAAATCGCCGACCGCCTGCTTTTCGAACAGGTTGAAGAACCAGTGCGTGGAAACGCCGTTCATCGGGAAGGTCAGGCCGCCGTCCGGCCCCTGGAAGGAGAGGATCAGGATCGCCGAAAGCGGGCCGTAGAGGAACAGCACGAAGACGATGAAGAATATCGCCAGCAGATAGAATTCGAGGCCGCGTTTTTCGTGGTTCATCTCAAAGCTCCTTGCGAATATCGACGACGCGCAGGATGGCGGCGACCATCAACAGCACGACGGCAAGCAGCACCACCGCATTGGCGGCTGCGGCTGGATATTGCAGCAACGACATCTGGTTCTTCATCATCAGCGCCACCGAGGCGCTCTGGCCGCCGGACATCACCTGCACTGTCGAAAAGTCGGCCATGACGAGCGTAACGACGAAGATGGTGCCGATCGCCATGCCGGGTTTGGCAAGCGGAATGACGACGTTCCACAACACCTGCCAGCCGGACGCGCCGGCATCGCGCGCTGCCTCGAACAGCGAGCGGTCGATGCGCATCAGCGTGTTGAAGATCGGCGTCACCATGAACAGGGTATAGAGGTGCACCATGGCGAGCACGACGGCGAAATCGGAATAGAGTAGCCATTCGATCGGCTGCGGAATGATGCCCATCTTGATCAGCGCCGAATTGACCAGGCCGTTGCGTCCGAGCACGGGGATCCAGGAGATCATGCGGATGATGTTAGAGGTCATGAACGGCACCGTGCAGATGAGGAAGAGGATCATCTGCGTCGAGGTCTTGCGGATGTGGAAGGCGAGGAAATAGGCGACCCAGAAGCCGATGACGAGCGTCAGGGCCCAGACGATGGCGGTGAATTTCAGCGTGTTGAGATAGGTCTTCCACGTCACCCATGAACCGAGGGTGTCGGTGTAGTTCATGGTGAGGAAATCGGGATAGAGACCGGCGAAATCATAGTCCCAGAAGCTGACGACCGCGATCATGGCGATCGGCAGCAGGAAGAAGAAGCCGAGAATGGCGATCAGCGGCGTCGCCTGGAGATAGGAGATGGTGGAGGGGGAGAGGTGGAAAGATCGTCTGCCGTGGGCGTCGTGGCTGCCCTCTTCCGTTTCTGCTGCGATGATCGCCATGTCAGGTTCTCCGATCTGATTACGTCAGGTTGGACGAAGGCGCGTGCCGTCCCCTCATCCGCCTGCCGGCACCTTCTCCCCGCTGGGGAGAAGAGATTCGCGGCATCGCCTCGGCCACAGCGAACCTTGATTTTGTCACTCGGCTCAGCCGCGAACTCCCCTTCTCCCCAGCGGGGAGAAGATGCCCGAAGGGCAGATGAGAGGCGGAGCGAAGCGACGTCTTGAGCGTGAGCGAAAGACAATTCTTCTCCGCCCCTCAACGATCAGGCCGCGATGAACTCGTTCCAGCGGCGGACCATGTAGCGGTCTTCGTCCATGACCGAGTTCCAGCAGGCGACCGCACCCATGCGGGCCTCGAAGGCGCCGCCGTCGCGCACCGCACCGGCCTTCTCCATGACTTTGCCTTCGGGAGAGAGGATATCGCCCTGAGCCGGCTTGCCCTCGATCCAATAGCCCCATTCGTCTGCCGTCATGAAGTTCTTGGCGGTTTCCATGCAGGCGGAATAGTAGCCTTGGCGGTTGAGATAACCGCCGACCCAGCCCGACGTATACCAGTTGATATATTCGTAAGCCGCATCGAGCTGTGCGCCCTTGAGGTGCGAGGCGAGGCCGAGGCCGCCGCCCCAGGCGCGGTAGCCTTCCTTGAGCGGCTGGTATTTGCAGGCGATGCCCTTGGAGCGGACGGCGGCGACGGCCGGCGACCACATCGACTGGATGACGACCTCGCCCGACGCCATCAGGTTGACCGACTCGTCGAACGACTTCCAGAAGGCGCGGAACTGGCCGTCGCCCTTGGCCTTGATGAGGAATTCGATCGTCTTGTCGATCTCTTCCTTGGTCATATTGCCCTTGTCGGCATATTTGATGTTGCCCAAGGCTTCCATGATCATCGCCGCATCCATGATGCCGATCGACGGAATGTTGAGGATCGAGGTCTTGCCCTTGAACTTCGGATCCATGATGTCGGCCCAGCTCGTAATGTCGCGGCCGACGAGATCGGGACGGATGCCGAGCGTATCGGCATTGTAGATGGTGGGAACCATCGTCATCCACTGCGTCGGCTCCTTGGCGAATTTCTTGGCGCCCTGCGCCTCGACGAAGCCGACCGTGTGCGGTGCGGTGCCCTGGGCGATGACGCTGTCCGGCTTCATCTTGCCGTTGATGAAGAGCGGCACGATCTTGTCGTAATATTTCAGCTTCTTGACGTCCATCGGCTGCAGCACGCCTGTCGGAAACACCTTCTTGGCGATCCAGTATTCGATGTCGGCGATGTCGTAGCTGTCGGGCTGGGTGACGGCACGCTGAGCGGCGGCGTCGGAATCGGTCGCCGTCATCTCCAGCGTGATGCCGAGGTCGGCCTTGCACTTCTCGGCGATGGCGTTGATGTTCGAAACGCCGGTGCCGAACTGGCGAAGCGTGATGTTCGTCTGCGCCCAAATTGTGGGAAAGCCGGTGATCGCTCCGGAGCCGGCGATGGCGCCAACGGCGGCAGCACCCGTCTTCAAGAGCGTACGGCGGCATAGGCCCTTCGCAGTCTTCGTCGATGTCGTTTCAGTCGTCATGTCAGTTCCCCTTTTTGTTGATGCGGAAGGTTGGTTGATGATGGTTCATGCGGAGGAGCGGCCGAGAAGCACGGCGTCATCGAGTTCCCAGCTGAGCGCGACGGTCTCGCCGACGGCGACCGGCCGAGCGAAATAATCGCTATCGTCTGATATGACGGTGAAGTCGTCGCTGCCGGCGCCGACAACGGTGATCTTCACCGAGGAGCCGCGATATTCGACGTTGGAGACGATGCCGTTGAAGCCGAGCGTCCACTCGGTCGCCACCTGCAGGCGGACGCGGTCGGTGCGGATGCCGATATCGACCGGCCCACCAACTTCCCTGCCCGTCCCGCGCACGGAAAAGCTCTGCCCCTCCGGCACGGTCATGACGAGCATGCCGTCCGCGCTCGACGTTACCCGGCCGGACAAGACGTTGTGATCGCCCATGAACCGCGCGACGAACGCGGTTGCCGGCTTCTCGAAAACCTCACGGGGTGCCGCCGCCTGCTCGATCCGGCCGTCATTCATGATGACGATGACGTCGGCGAGCGCCATCGCCTCTTCCTGGCTGTGGGTGACGTGAACGAAGGTGATGCCGAGGGACTTCTGCAGCTTCTTGAGCTCTGCGCGCATGCGGATCTTCAGGAACGGATCAAGCGCCGACAGCGGCTCGTCGAGCAGCAGCGCCTCCGGATCGGTAATCAAGGCGCGGGCCAGCGCAACGCGCTGCTGCTGGCCGCCGGAAAGCTGGGCCGGACGCCTGTTGGCGTAGGGCTCCATCTGCATCAGCTTCAGCATCTCCAGTGCTTTGGCCCGCCGCTCCGCCTTGTCGACGCCCTTCATCTTCAGGCTGAAGGCGACATTGTCCACCAGGTCGAGGTGCGGGAAGAGCGCGTAGGACTGGAACATCATCGCCGTGCCGCGCCTGGCTGGCGGAAGATCGGTGACGACCGTTTTGCCGAGCCTGATGTCGCCTGAAGAAATGCTTTCATGGCCGGCGATCATGCGCAGCGTCGAGGTCTTGCCGCAGCCCGACGGGCCGAGGAAGCAGCAATAGGAACCAGCCGGAATCTTCAGGCTGATCCCGTGCACGGCCGTCATCGTTCCGTAGACCTTCGAAACGGATACTATATCAATCTCTGCCGCTTTCGACATCGTGCCTTCCCCTGTTCGGGAAAGATGATGCATCTGCCGTGCCAATCGCCTCAACTTCAGCTAAGCCCCTAACAAGAAAGGATTTTAACACACGACGCCGTGCAGGCGTAGTTTATGGGCATCACATCGCCTGCACAGGATTTAGGCTATTGTCTGCAATTTACGCAGAAGATCGTATACAATTCCGCCGGTATTTCGATGACAAATTCCGTTTAACTTTTGCCGCGAAGCCGGGTATGGTTTGCCCGCCATCAGGGAATAGTTTTCATGAAATCCGCCGCCAAGGCCATGCAGGCCGAAGAAGTCGCCGAAACCGGCGCGCACCAGATCCGCGACGCCATTCGCGAGGCAATCGTCGAGCGCAGGCTTTCCCCCGGCACCAAGCTTTCCGAAAGCGATGTGGGCAATCTTTTCAACGTCAGCCGCACACTTGCCCGCGCAGCGCTCCAGGCGCTTTCCTATGAGGGTCTCGTCAGCGTCGAGAAGAACCGCGGCGCCTTCGTCGCCTATCCCTCCCCTGATGAGGCCCGCCAGATCTTTTCCGCCCGGCGCCTCGTCGAGCCTGGCATATTGCGCGAGGCGGCGGCGCGGATCACGGCCGATGACATCAGGAATCTGCGAGAGCTGCTGCAGGAAGAGGGCCGCCTGATGAGCGAGCGCGGTCAAACGGCGAGGCGCGCCGAGATCAAGGCATCCGGCGATTTCCATCTGATGCTGGCGGAACTTTCGGGCAATGCGATCATGCAGCGCTTCATGGAGGAGCTCGTCGCCCGCTCATCGCTTGTGATCGCGCTCTACGGCCAGTCGACCGCTTCCAGCTGCGGTCATTCCGAACATGGCGACATCATCTCTGCGATCGAAGGCAACGAACTCGACCGCGCCTGCCAGCTGATGTTGTATCACATCGCCCATATCGAGGCCGACCTCGACCTGCGCGAACGCAAGAGCCTCGGCCTTAAGGAAGCCTTCGAACTCTGAACGGGGTGAGCGCACGTCGCCCGCAGCTATTACGACGCCTTCTTCGGCAGCTTGTCCAGCGCGGCGAAAATTTCTTCCGCCGTGCGCGGCTCGCTGGAGCGCAGCTTCACCGTGCCGTCACGCCCGATCAGGATCAGCCCGAACTCGCTGTAAGGCGGCCCCTGCAGCCGCTCGCGAATATCGTCCGCATCAAGTTCCCAGCCATCATCGAACAGCGAGAAAGCGCCGCCGCCAGCGATGATGAACACTTCGACGTCTTCCTCGATGAGGCGCATCTGTGCGTTCCGGAGCCATTCGTCCTGGATTGCTGGGCGGTCGTCCTGCGCATCGGCGAAGATGATCAGCACCCGTTTGCTGTCTCGAAACCGCTCGAGCGATTGTGGAAGTTCCGGCTCACGTCGCGGTGTGCCGATGATTTCATGAACGATGGATCTCAGCATGGTGCTATTCCTCGCCCGCATCTCGCGGGCTGTAACTGCGCCATTGCAGCGGCCGCGTATTTCAAGACGCGCAAGAACGCTGTAACGCGCTGAATACCTGAATAATGCCCAAATCCGGTAGGAACTGGGATCATGCAGTAAACGGCTGGAATTGGGGGAGGTTCCGACGAAGCGGAAAAGGATCGCAGCTCAACATCTGTTGGCCGCGATCCCCTTCGCGTCAGTCGCGGTTCTGGTCCTCGGCCACATGCGCCGAGACGGCGACGAGGTCCGCTGTGCCGTTGGCAAGCAGGCGTTTGCGCACCAGCACGCGCATGACGCGTGCCGCCGTCGAGAAGGTCATCTGGTCGAGCGGACCTTCGCCCTCCCACGGCTTGGTCAGCCGCTCGGTGACGGCGCCGACGATATTCATCGGCACAATATCGGTGCATTCGCGCATGGCTTCGAAAACGAAGCTGATCGGGAGGACCCTTCCTTCATGGGTCACGATCGGTTCGGTCAATTCGCTGTCCCATTCCTCGAAAGCGTAAAGTGCTTCGCGAAACAGCTGCTGGAGGGTAAACGGCGCGTGGCCGTTATGAAGTGGCGGCAGGGCATTCATCATGTCTGTCTCCTCTCGATGGATTAAGCCAAAATCCTCCTGGATCGGTCGGCATGAACGCGGGGAACACAGCGTTTTTTGCCCCTGCAGACCGAATAACACGATTGATTCTATAGAGTAACATTCCGTGAATAAAGCCCATTTCTCGACCGAGGCGGCACCCGTTTTCCTAAATGTATGAAATTCCTGCATGTTTTAGGCGAAATTTTCTCAGCGAGCCGGATTCTTGAAAATCCATGCCAGCCGCGTGGGAATGGCGCGGGAGGCGGAAAAAACCCTGAAATCACGGAACTTTTGCGGCTGTAATCTGTTTTGTTCGCGCACTTCGTAAAAGCAGATGGGGTTACCACCAATGACGCAGATCCGTGAACCGGAGCGGCGGTCCAAAGTCCTGCGCGGCCGTCCTTACAGCCTTGACGAATTCGCCTCCAAATATGGCCTGCGCAGCGACCAGGCCGAGAGCCTGTTTACCCGCTTCGGGCCTTCCTCGATCGAACTCGATTTGCTGATGGCAGCCAAGCGCCGCGCGCCCGTTCTGCCGGACAGAATTGCCGAATAACGCCTTTCAGGGGAATCGATTGATGAGCGACAGACGCCATGAGTGGATCAGCAAACGGGCCTATGCGATCTGGGAAGAACAGGGCCGCCCTGACGGCCGGGACGGCGAACATTGGCGCCAGGCAGTCGCCGAGCGGGACGCGCTGGAACGCACGCAGGCCTCCGTCGATGGACGCGAGGTCCTGGTGAAGTTCCGCCCGAAGCCGCAACGACCGGAACTGCCGCGCGACGGCTGGCTCACCCCGCCGGCCAAGGCCGGTTGATCCGACTTCAACGGCGACCGACCGCGAGACTCTGCACGGCGCCATGGAATTGCCACCGCATCCCGGATGCCGGATGCCGGCCTCGTCCCTCGAGGCCCTACGGGCGCACAAAGATGAGGGCGGAGAGAAGGTGTGGCTCGCCTCACCGATAGTGGAGAGAGAGCGCGGCTTACCTCACCGCAGAATGGAGCGACGCGCCGAAGACGGGGGAGCGTCGATAATGGCACAGTCCACCCCCCTTCCCCGAACGCCGCTGTTCCGCTTGAAACACTTCGTCAAGCATATTGGCACAAATCCATGGAATACCGGTTCTTCTTTCACCCGCCCCCGACATTGCCGCTCGACACTCCCCTCGCAAAATCGGAAACGGAACAGGGATGAAAAAGTGCGCGTGCGCGAAGCGTGATTCCATCCGGCCGCGGCGCTGATTGATGCCCGGCCGGGCCACTCACGTCGGGGAAAGCCTCACACCGCCCGCCGGGGCGGGCCATGTCAGAAAGCGTTATTTTCCTGGCAAAGCGCCCGGTGGACCTCGGTCCAGAACAGCGCCAGCGGGGTGTCGCCGTTGCGTTCGGCAACAAGGGCGCGGATCAACGCTTCGGAACCTGCCATGTCCTGCCAGCTGGATTTCAGGCCTTTGGCGGCCTGTCGGCATTCGGCAATCTCGAACGGTCTCTTGCTGTCCATATGAGGTCTCCTCATGAAGGCGCTAGCAGGCGGCGGCCGAATTGTCATTCCCCGCATATGTGGGGATGCCTTGTATTTATGACGGTCCTCACGGTAGGATTGAGGGAACTGGGACAATGGAAATGATCGAGAATAGCTACAGCGACAAGTTCGAACCTGCTTTCGAACAGATCAAGGCTGCAACCAATGTGGATGCCGCCATCCGTATTCTCCAGGCGGAATATGGCCTCGATTTCGTTACCTACCATCTCGCCCAGACGATCGCGAGCAAGATCGATTCCCCCTTCGTGCGCACCACCTATCCGGATGCCTGGGTCTCCCGCTACCTGTTGAACAGCTATGTGAAAGTCGATCCGATCGTCAAGCAGGGCTTCGAGCGCCAGCTGCCCTTCGACTGGAGCGAGGTCGAGCCGACGCCCGAAGCCTATGCCATGCTGGTCGACGCCCAGAAGCACGGCATCGGCGGCAACGGCTATTCCATTCCCGTCGCCGACAAGGCGCAGCGCCGCGCGCTCTTGTCGCTGAACGCCCGCATCCCGGCCGACGAATGGTCCGAGCTTGTGCGCCGCTGCCGCAACGAATGGATCGAGATCGCCCATCTGATCCACCGCAAGGCCGTCTATGAACTGCATGGCGAGAATGATCCGGTGCCGACCTTATCACCGCGCGAGATCGAGTGCCTGCACTGGACGGCGCTCGGCAAGGATTACAAGGATATCTCGGTGATATTGGGAATATCGGAGCACACGACGCGCGATTACCTGAAAACGGCACGCTTCAAGCTCGGCTGCGCCACGATTTCGGCGGCCGCTTCGCGGGCGGTGCAGCTGCGCATCATCAATCCCTGAGAATCGCAATCGATTTTCCGAAAATATGACGTGCCGATTCAAAAGCCGGAGGATCGCGATCCTTCCCGGCCGCACCTCGTCTTCGCCTGTCGTGACGCAATCCTCATACTTTTGGGCTAATCCCCCCATCTGAGGGGGCCCATCTGAGGGAATTTCCGATCCGGCCCGCCTGAACCATTCTGCTCTCCACGGACTGCAAACGCTGGAGGGCAAAATGTTCGTTATCATTCAGGCACATGAGTATCAGAAACACGCCGCCGTACTCGACCAGATGTTCCGCCTGCGCAAGAAGGTCTTCGCCGATCAGCTCGGCTGGGATGTTCCCGTCATCGGCCCCTACGAACGCGACAGCTACGATGCGCTTTCTCCGGCCTACCTCGTCTGGTGCAACGATAGTCGCACGCGCCTTTATGGCGGCATGCGCCTGATGCCGACGACCGGTCCGACGCTTCTCTACGACGTCTTCCGTGAGACCTTTCCGGCTGCCGCCGATCTCGTCGCCCCGGGCATCTGGGAAGGCACGCGCATGTGCATCGACGAGGAGGCGATCGCCAGGGATTTCCCCAACATCGATGCCGGCCGCGCCTTCTCGATGATGCTGTTGGCGCTGTGCGAATGCGCGCTCGACCACGGCATCCATACGATGATTTCCAACTACGAACCCTATCTCAAGCGCGTCTACAAACGCGCAGGTGCCGAAGTGGAAGAACTCGGCCGCGCCGACGGCTACGGCAAGTATCCCGTCTGCTGCGGCGCCTTCGAAGTGTCTGACCGCGTGCTGCGCAAGATGCGCGCCGCCCTCGGCCTGACCCAACCCCTTTATGTCAGACATGTTCCGGCCCGCTCGGTCGTGACGCAATTCCTGGAGATGGCAGCATGAAACGCCTCGTTGAAACCGCAACACCGAAAGACATCTCCGCCCTGGAGCGCCATGTCCTCGCATCCCGCGACATCGCCACGCAGATAGGGGATCCCTTCCTCTCCTATCTGCTTTCGATGGCGCTGTTCACGATCTACGAAAAGAAGGCTCAGCATGAGAATGAGGCGCTGAAGAGCAGCTTCGGCTGAGGGTGCGGTCCCCTCCGCCGCACCTGAAGAGGGGCACGCCTCCCGGCGCCTCGCGCGCGGCCGCAAAACTTGTCCCCGTTTTGCGGCTGCGCGCCCCACTCACCTCGGGTCGCCAACGCGTCAGGGACACATCAAGCCATCAGTGAATCGATCGTCGTAATCAGCGTGTCGTGCAGATAAGGCTTGGGCAGGAAGGCGGCATTGGCGGGCAGCGCCAGCGGATCGAGCCGCACCATGCCCGAGGTGATGATGATGCCGATATTCGGCCGCATCGCCCTCACCCGCCTGGCAAGCTGGATGCCATCCATCGAGCCCGCCATGTTGACGTCGGTGAACAGAATATCGACATCCTGCCGGCCCTTCAGCACCACCAGCGCCTCATCCGCACTCGCCGCCTCCAGCGCCACATGGCCGACATCCTCCAGCACATCGAGGATATTGAACCGGATCAGCGGCTCATCCTCCACGATGAGCACCACGGCACTGTTCGAAGCCACCATCTGCATTCGCCCTTTTCCTGCGGAATCTGATTCGAATAAGTCTTTCCGCCATGCGAAGGTTCCAGTCCTTTTGCCCAGGAAAAACGCATCATCCACAGATGTTGTGCTGCCCGCTTGTGGCTCCCTGCAATTTGGGCTAGAGCGAACCGATGCTGCGGGAACCATTGCCCTAGCATCCAGGTGCCGATCTTCGACACCACGGCGCCCACTGCCGGCGTCAGGGCCTGTAGCTCAATGGTTAGAGCCGGCGGCTCATAACCGCTTGGTTGGGGGTTCGAGTCCCTCCGGGCCCACCATTCTTGTTCTTTGCCATTGATTTTCCATGTTTTTCTCCTCGATTTGTCTCACTCTCATTTTCCGCGCGTGAAAATGAGACACTTTTGGGGTTCCGGTAATCAGCCAGACGGGCAAAAGCGTTGCTCGCCATCTTTCGTTTTTGAGCATTGCGGATGTAGGTCTCGGCGGTTTCCAACTTCGACCAGCCGAACACAGCGCACATCTCCGGAGCGCTGGCGCCGCTCTCCGCGAAGATGACAGCGGCCGCTTTCCGCAGCCCATGGGCGGAGCACTGCGGCAAACCCGCAGCGTCGCACCATTCCCGCATGCGGTTTCCTAATCCGTTGACTGTGAACGGGCGGCCGTGCTCCGTCACCAGATAATTGAAGTCACCAGTCTTAGTATGTCTCAGCGCATCGACTAAATCTGGCATCATCGGCACTTCGATTACTGTGGGCTTCCTGTTCCGATTTTTACGGGCGGTGAATCGAAGCTCACCACCGCTTTCGTGCTGCCGCCCGATATATGCTGCGTCAGATATACGGGCGCCAACGTTGATCATAATTTCCAAAGCAAGACGTGCAGTCGTGCCTATTGGGTGGTACGCGCGATAGGTGTCGATCTCATCCGGCGTCCACGTGTGAAAGCCTTCAGACGCTGCGTTCAGTTTTTTTATTCCTGTCGCCGGATTAGCGGAAATCAGCGGCGGGTCTTGCTTCATAGCCCAATTGAAGAGAGCCCTTAGAACCTTCACCAGCTTATCGGCCGCCCCTGGCGTTTCCTTCCGTTTGAGCTGGCTGTTTGCCACATCCTGTTGCCGAAATTTTTTATAAGGCAGTGGCCCTGCCGTCATGCAGAAGCGCGCCAGCACGCTGCGCTTATCGCTCTGCGTCGTCACTTCCAAGCGCTTGAACGCATTGGACCGATAATACTGATCGACAAGCCAGTCGAAGGTATCCTCCCGCGGCACCTCCTTTTTCGACGGGGCAGCACCACCATCCATCGCTGCGAGCGCTGCCCAATAAGCCTTCATAAACGCTTCAGTGATGTTACCCCTACCGTCATCAAACTTTTCAAAGATACGGACTTTTTTGTAGCCATTCTTGCGCACGTAATAGCGCGGGTTTCCCCGAGGATCCGGATCATAAACGCAATAGCGGAGCCGGGTCTTGATCACGCGATCACTCCATCAAACGGATTGTTATCGTCTTGGGAGTTGGCGGCACCGCTCTCGACCAAGCCTTGCCATGCTGCACGTATTTGTTCCGTATCCCACAGCACTACACCATTGATTTTTGTGCCTTTCGGCATGAAGCCTTGATCAACCCAATTGTCGAATAACGATGCCGAGATGCCCAATGAGGCAGCCGCCTCCTGCCGCCGAAGAGCGAAGCGAGGAATGCTCAACTCTCTAGGACCGGCGCCAGCCAACTTAGTGCCTCCGCTCTATCTTGAAGGTCATCGGCCTGCCATGCAGTCGACTCGCATGCTCAGTGGCCAATGCGAGCGCCGTTTCGACTGAGATTCCGAGGCGAGCGCAGAGATGGTCGAGCTCGATCTTTTTGCCCTGAGTCAGCTCTTCCGAGATCGCAGTGCACCTCTCGAAGATCTCCTCGTCGCTCAATAGGGAAAAATATTCCTTCTCCGTCATCACGCGGCCTCTCGATTTGGTGATGCTGAGCGCAAAGTTCGACGCTCTGCAAGTCCGGCGGTATTTCTGCCGCTCACGGATCCTTCAAGACGTGTTTGACATGATTGGATGCTGGGCCTACCGTTGTCAATACGGTTATAACAGTTTTGCGCACGATTGTTGACATTTGAATGTCAACAGTGATTAACATTAGACTGTGGTTTGAAGAAGCGGAGATTTTGCATGGCGAAGAAGCCAGAGGACCAGCAGAGGCGAGTTTATGTACTGCCGAGGGATCTTGTCGAAAGGATCGCGCAGTATCAGCAAATGGGAGGCTTCGCCTCTGAAGTCGAGGTGGTCAGGTCCTTGCTAACTGAAGCTCTTACCAAGATCGACAGCACCGCCACTCTGCTGGAACGAGTGCGCACGAAATTTAAGACGCTTCCCAACGCGTCCATGGTTGCAAAAGAAGTCCTAGCAGGGCATCCGCTGGTGACCAAAATCGAATTTATGGGAGATGAGGTCGAGTTCTGGTTGCATGGCCGTCAGGACCTTATCGCCATCCGCAATGGCCAAGGCGGCACCTCAGAAGTATCCGTATCTCACGAACCCAATGGGGTCGGCCATTTTAAATTAGATTATGCGGGGCGATTGCTCTTGGAGGAGGAGAAGGGCTGGGCAGTCTTAGGTCCATCGATTCTTGCTCAGCGTGAGACGGAGCGTCAGGCTACGACCTGACAAATCGCAGCGTCCTCCTCAGGCTTCGCGCAACCCTTCTCACGAAGACTGCGGCAGCTTTGCCGTCATGGCGTCGAGGCGGCAATTCGATAATCACAAGCGTTCGACTCAACGCAGACGATGACTTTACGACCGCCGGATATTCGAGGGGCGCCTTCTTCGCCTACAGCTTGTCGAGAGTTTCGCGCAGTTCCAGCACGATGTGTTCGTTGAATTCGGCGCAGGCCTGATCCGACATAATCAGCCAGCAACAGCAGCTTTCCGCCGAAGGGGCGAAGCAGGTCAACTCGGCAGTCTGAAGATCAGGCTTTAGTTGGCAGAGCATCCTCAAACTTACGCTGGCCATGACGCAGAAAGCTCTTCGGGCCACCGACGGCACTCATATCGGCAATGACCCCACGGACGAAACATACGACGGCAACACAGGCGGAACGAAATTGGAAAAGGTCACCTCCAGAGACGGAGAGCACTTGAGAAAGACCAACCTGTCCTCCGATAACTGCCGCGACTTCCTGTTGCAGGGCGGATGTCTTTGCCTTGCCCTGATATGGATACCATACACCTTCCGCTTGCCGGTACTGGATGTCGTTCCTCATCTGAGAGGGCCACGACAGGTTATGGCCGTTTTTAGATATGAGAGCGATAAATGAAGTCAATTGGTTGCCGACACTTTGTCTGTCGGCGGCGAGATAGCGGCTGCCCGCGACGGCCACCTGAAGGTCAGACAGCGCCCGGTGCAATTCTCGCCATACGGACTCATGCGAACCACCACCACCGTTGTCGGTCAGCATGTTCACTGCTGATGCATCCATGTCAGCAGTTAACAGATATTGGCCCGTCTGAATCTTGTAGGGCGGAGTGACGGCATAGGTTGTGAGGACGTTCCTCAAAGACATCAACTCTGATGTCCGGAAATAACTCGGTGATCTGCCCCAAATGCGCAGCATCGTATGCGCATAGAAAAGTGCGGCGTAGTAAAGCTTGACGTATGGCCAGGCCAACGATTTGGGCAGCTCATTGATCTCAATGATATTATTGAGTGTCTCGCTGGCCGCCGAGGCGGTGCGGTTGATGTCGGCACCCAGAGCCTCGAGGAAACGCTGATTGTTGATGCCTGAAAGCACGAGAGTTTTACCTGCCACGGCCGGTGCGTATGTTGCTGTCATTAGCCAATGATGAATTGTCCCCCGTGGATGCCCCGTCAGTTGCGCCAAACCAGGGCACCACATCAATCTGGTAGCCTCGACGACTGTCAGTGCCATTTAGAAGATCGATTTTGTTTTGAGTCCGTCTGTGAAAACTTTAGCGTAAGCGCTCACACTATTGCCCACATTTTTTACCGAAGAATGCTTCACGTTCTTCAGCATATCGGACACGATCTCCGCGAAGTCGTCCGCTAAATACCTGGTGCCGAAACGGTCCCGCACACGCTGGGCAATCTCTGGAAAAATCGACAAAATGGCCCGGAAAACAATGGGCTGCGTTGCATCCATTTCCAGCTTTTTCTCGGCTGCATGTCCCATGACGGCTGTAAGATAGGCCGCCATGACACGGTAGATTTCCGATGGTGAAGCCTCACCGAAGAGCCCCAAAATAGGGTTCACGGCTGCGTTAAAGGTGACGCGCGAGATATGGTCCTTCTTACGTTTCGATGGTGACATTGAACCGAGAAGTGGACTCGACGGCTCAGTGGCGAATAGGTCGAAGATGTCCCCGAGCCGGGTCTCAACGTCGTTCCGGTATTCCGCCAGTTTCCGGATGTCGAGGAGAAGTTCGTTTGGTACCGGCTTCTGCTTAGTGTTGATGTCGATGAAAAGACGAGACTCGTCCACTCGCGAAAGCTCGTTGTAGACGACTACGGGGACGCGGAGTTCGGATTTGGCCAAATGGAAGCCGTAGATACGATGCTGACCATCGAGAACGAGGAAGGATTTCGGAATGTCTCGGAAACGGACCGTTCTCTTACGGCGGTCGTAGGTGAATTCCGAAATACTCTGTCCAGATAGCACCACGGAGGTTGGAATGGTGCCGAATCCAGCATCAATGTAGTCGGCAATTTGCTGTGCTCGATCCTTATCCAGAAGACGCTGAAATCCGGCAATGGGGTCTTCGTCCCGATCCACGACGAAACAGGTTCTTGCAAGCACATCAGAGGGTATCGTTAAGCTGTAGAAGCGGTGGTTCCCTTGTGTGATCAGTGATGCGGTATAACTGAGAAATCCGTCTCCTGTATTCTCGTCTGCCACTGATTCCCCCTTTGATGCTACCGCTTCAGCGGATGGTTGTATTCTGATCCTTCATTGGAGACAAGAATGTCGCGCTGCGATATGCCCGCAAACATGTTCTTCGACGATTTCGTAAACATGATGCCGAGCCATGCCGTCCCTCGATCACCAAGGCGATGTTCGCTAATCACGCTTCCGGGGCGGCCGATCCGCTGCTGTCGGTTCGAAGTGGGCATTCAAGGCAGGTTTTACACGCCGAGACGCGCCCTCATTTTCTGTCACCTAGCGGCCTGCACGTGATCCTCGAATCACAATCCATGAGTCTATGTAGTAACTCCTATCAGCTTGGGCTACACCTTCAAGTTTTGTCCTGATCGTAATCTCCAACAAGCCGAAAGTTCGCCGAGCAATCCCGGCAGTTAAGGACGATCATGATCGTCGGCAGGAGGCACACGCGGTAATCTCCAAGACCTCAATTTGAGATACTCAGTTGCTTCATCGTTATCCAACATAGCTTCGATTTTTAACGCAGCATTTACAATTGAGTCCATCTTTTTTTGGATAAATACTTTCGAATACCGTTCTTGCAGTCTGCGCGCCTGAATTTCCATAGAATCGCGCCAGTAATTAGTCCCCGTTATATTTTCATGCGCGTCGACAAACCTAGCCAGTGGGCCGCCAATTTCCGCGCCTATAAAGCCCGGGCAGGCGCAGCAAAACTCATATAACTTATCATCGCCTGTCGCGATCCAAACGTCGTGCTCGATCTCGCCGAAACTGAAGCGCTCCCGCGAGTTATTCACGATATCCGCAGCGGAAATGAGTTTTAGGTCATTAGCTCCATTCAGGGCTATACGCTTTATGACCTCCGGTGGCGTTAAGCCTTTGCGGCCACCCTTCTTTAACTTAAGAAAATTTTTTGTAGCTGCTACTTTTCGCCTCCTGAGTTCTTCAGTAATACCAGTCTCCGGTGCAAACATATACCTGGCTATTGTAAGTTCTTTCAGGCTGACGAGGTCGAGAATTTCTGCGCAGTAATCAAAGTATAGAACAAATTTTTCAATCCCATCTAACCCGTCTATGAGGTTAACGGCATTCATCGCCAGCAACGATGCATAGGAACACGAAATCACTTTTTGACGATCTAGTGATAAATCTCTAAACGACTCATAGTCTACGCTTCCGCCTCCAAGAGAAACCTTTGCCGAGTTGGGATCATCGCGGAACCCTGGCAAATAGTCCTTCAGGAATATTTCGAACGCGGCTTCGACGGCGCTTCTGCGCGATGGTGGCAGTTCTTGATAGGCCGCTGCAGGAGAGATAAATACACCGTATTTCGCATTTCTATTAATTAACTTTGCCAGTTCTAAGACGCCAGAATCCTTTAGCGTTTTATGCCGGTGGTCCTTATGATAGGCCCCTTCGATTGTGATCAGTATGTTAGTGTCGAACATTATATTTGTTTGCCGACCGCTACTATAGTTCTGCCTGATAGCGTGTCTATCCAGCTCGACGACCTCCCGTGATCTCGAAGAAGCCTTAAAAACGCGAATCATCTTGCTCCTCTAATGGCACGGCGCCGCAATTATATCCGTTGGCGCTTGGCCGCCCTAAAAGGCTGAAATCGCTGACCAGGAGTTGGAAACATTCTGCTGGCAGCCATTGATACTACGAAACACAGAACCCCTCCCAAGCGAAACTCGGGAAGGGTGAAGAGAAGAGAACCTGGCAGTACTTAACGCCTTAGCAACGGGTTCTCCGCAACAAAAGACCCAAGCAGCGAGTTTGAGCTTGGAACCCGCTGACGATTGCAAACAGGATCAAGCCCATGACGAAGATCAGTCTCAACGCTCAAGCGATAGGCATCGCCGTTAGCAGCCATGACCCCGACAAAGTTCGCGCCCAATCGGCTTGCGCGTTTATACCCGTCGTGATTCATAAGCCCGGTATTGATGCGATCTACGAGGGATTGCGCCTCGCCGACATAGAGGGCTTCGTAAAGCCCGACGCCGACAAGTTTGCAAAAGATATAGACCGCTGAGACGGGGTTGAATTGCTGGCCAACCGGGTAAACTTCAAACGTATATTGCACGCCTGATTTTCCGGACCAGACTACTTTTGTAACCATGCGAAAATGTCCTTTGATGAGACAAAGGACGGCTTGACGACTTTTGCGGGAGGGTTAAAAGTCTGACTTGTCATCATGCCTAGCCGTCCTGTGGTTAGGTTTGAGTTGGTGTGATGGTTGTGGTGAACCATCACACCATAATCTGGCTTTAGAACCGCTGATTCGCGCAAGAGGTGGCTGATAAAAGTCATCTTCTATTTTCTAGATTTCCACAGGAGCAGTTCGCGATTTTCGCTTAGGCGCGAGGGGTCTTTCGTCGGCGATCGCCGACGAATCTTTATTCGCCCTCATTGAGATAAGCGCCGCGCCAGCCTGTAATGCCGCAGCCAAAATCTAGGATCGCCCGGAATTCGGTTCCGAGCGTGTTCCAGCCTTCGCGCGTTTCCAGTTTCGGCTGCTGGACACCGTTAAGGTAGGCAATCTCAAGGATCGGCGCCTGGTCGGGCGATGCGAAGAGCCGCCAGGCGGCATCCTCAAGGCGAGGTTCGACCAGAAGCGAGAGTTTCCCGGAGAAGGGGTTCACCTCTTCGGTTGCCGAGGGCGTGATCGCGGCGATAATCTGCTCGCCGGCCGTTTCGTTGTCAGTGCCGACGATGAGGAACTGCGGCTTCAGCGAAAGCGGCGTTTCGTTGTCGAGCCCCTTCTGGTCGCGCAGTGCCTTACGGCCTGCGCTGACGCTACTGATCGTCAGCTCGGATGGCGTAACCGCTTTGTTTCCACGTGCATTTGCGAAGAGCGTAACACCGTCGTCGAGCAGCGGCCCGAGGCCGGCATTGTCGAGCAGAAGATCGGCAATCAAATCCGCCTCCGTTTGAGCGGCGGCTTGGCCGAACGCCCGGAGCGTATCGGAGAAGGCGTCGAGATCATCATTGATCAGCGCTTCCCGCGAGATGCCGAACATTTTCGCATATGGCTTGACGCGGTAGGTTTCTTTCGCCTCCGAACGCGAGCCGTAGGTGATTTCGGCGCCTTCAAGCACCTCTTCGAGCCTCGGCATTTCCGACATGCGGCCGATGGTCATGGCCTTAAAATTGGCGGCGTTGCGGACACGTGCCAATTGCTTCAGCGGCGTCTCGGCGGCGCGATAGGCATCGAGCATGAAGCGGTTCGCGGCGTTGCCCGTGACAAAAGGAAAGTCCGACGTGCTGTGTGTCGACCCGCTGCTCATGATCTGCGTCGCAAGCCGATCGCGATTTCGCGAAATCACCCGCTCGCCGCGCGCCTCCAGCAGAGCCGCCCCCATTTCGAGCAGGCTGCGGCCCTGCCATTCTGAGGCGCGGCCCTGGGCAGGCTTGCTAGCGATCCGGGCATAAAGCGCGTCCTCGATATCGCGGGCGACCATCATCGAGCCGTAGCTGCCGTCCAAAACCAACGGTGACACCCGACCGCCGCCCGGCTCTTTGTCGGCGAGCGCGTTGATAACCATCGTCTGTGCTTTGGCGAAATCACCCTTCGCGTTGAGCACGATTTCGTTTGCCTCCACCAGCGTCATCTTCGCAATGGTGCAGAGCTGATAGATGCGGCTGTTGACGTCCTGCATCTTGGCGGCCGCCTGGTCGTCGGCCGCAGCCAGGTTCGGTTCGGTCATGACCACTTCCTTTCGTTTGTGCGGAGCGGCCGCAACCGCCACCATGGGAAGACCCATTGCCTTCCGCTCTCCTGCCAACCTCTTCAGACGATCCGGCGCTTTCGCGTATGTCCGATAGTCAAACGCCGCATCGGCCGTCGGCGCGGTCGGTGCATGCTCGGAAACCGAGGTAGCGAAGCCATTGGCCAGCGCCTCCTGCGGCGCCATCCAGGTTTCATCCTTCATCATCTGCCGGATTTCCTTTTCGGAAAGACCAGTGCGCTCGGCATAGACTTGCGCAAACACACCCGTCATCGTGTCGAGAACGCCGGCGGTGCGCCGGTGATCGTCAGCCGGTCCGAGGGTCATTCCGGACGGCTCATGGATCATCAACAGGGTGCCGAGCGGCATTTCGATTTCGTCGCCAGCCATGGCTATCAACGAAGCTGCCGAGGCGGCGATCGCATCGATTTTCACGATTACCTTGCCGTCGTGGCGCTTGAGAGCATTGTGGATCGCGGAGCCTTCCATGGCGATGCCGCCGCCGGAGTTGAGACGCACGACGACGTCGCCGGAAAGCGCGCTCAAAGCCTCGATCACCTGCGAGCTGGTGAAGCCGCTTTCATCCCAGAAATCGGTGAAGCCAACCGGCCCGTAAAGCATCAGTTCGCCGTCTACGATCAGTTTTGACATGCCTGCCTCAATTCGGTTGACTTGAGGATTGTCCGAAAGCTTGGCCACGAAAAGCCTATCTCGTGGCCAAAATTTTCCTGATCCGCCGGGCCGCAACCGCATAATCGACGCGGGTCAAGATGACCCAGAGCGCCGCACGCAGGTCGCCGGGTTCGTAGGGACAGTTTTGTTTCTGCTGATCGATGTGCCAGGCGGAAGCTTGATAGCGTAGAAGCGCTGCCGCCAGCTCTTTGGCCTGTTGCGTCGGTTTCATGGCGGGAAAGAACGTCTCGGCGGCTTCCCGAATGGCGGTGTCGCGTGCAGCAAACACCGATGCCCCGCGCCAGCGCTTTCCGCGTGCCACTTTGAGATCGAGCGCTGCGGCGACATCATCCGTTTCGCCCGAAAGGAAGCGGTTTACGCGAATTGCCATTCGGCCCGCCCAAGGCTTCGACACCCCGTCGAGGTGCTCCGCCAGGTCGATGAAGTCGTCTAGCGGCGTTGACATGCCAGGGCCGATCTTGCCTGTTTACGTCTGGATTTGCGTTGGGCATCCTCGGCCATCAGCGCCTGCCGCCAGGCCCATGCGGCCGCGAGCCTAATCCGCCACAACCGGCCCATGCCACCCCGCTTGATCGCCGGCAGACCGATCTTGAGATATCGCTGCATGGTCGGCAGGGAAACGCCCAAAGCGAGGGCCGTGTCGCCTAGCCCGAGGATGGCATCAGCCCGGTCGTCGGGTAGCGGGAAACGTTCGATCAGGTGTTCAATTTCGGCTTCGCTCAGTTCGTTCATGGCTTTGCTCCAAGAAGAACAACAAGGCGCACCATTATGAAGAAGCGCAGTGCCTACGGTGCAAAAATAGTCTCTTGGCCTGCGCTACCGCCGTCCCCGCTTTCAAGTTTTGGCCGGGAAGGACCCGCGCCACCCGAGGCGGCGTACAATTCAAGATAGTCTGGCGCCCGGCCGCTTCCAAAGCGCCTCATGGATGACACGAATGCCAGCGCCTCGCTGATGACGCTCGGCAGCCGTTACCGCAGTCATAATTTCCTGGGTGAGCCGTTCAATCGCGTCGGCCTCTAGCTCACGGCCCAGTGCATGCAGGTCCGCATACCAGCGCCGCTCTGCTGCGGCGTCCGCCGCTTGGCTGTGTGATATTTGGTGGCGTGGTACCGGCCGAAATTGTTTCAATTGATCGATATGCCAACCCGATCCGCTACGATGCCCATCACCGCGCTCCGGCTGACTGGCTGCCCTCTGCTCATCCGCCCTTTGCGGCCATGACTTCGCAACGTTTCCACGGGCGCCATCCGTGACTAAGAAGGGTTCATTCGAAGGGTTAGTTCTACGGGTTTGTAGGGCATTTTTGTCCGGTTCAACCGGACATTCGTGCCCTGTTGAACTGGACATTTCTGCCCGGTTGTCTCGGTCGACGTCGCCCCGCCTTCGCGACCGCATGCGTAGCTCCCAGTCGTCCACGATCTGTTGAAAATTCATCCAGCACGGAAGGTAGCTCGCGCGGTGCGACTTCCCGCCATGGCTTGCCTTCTTAAACAGCCCGCGTTCGCACAGCCTCGTCGTCGCCCGACGGACACTCTTTTCATCAACCTCAAGCAATGCGGCCAGGCGTTCAACGCTCGGATCGCACTGCCCCGTTTTTTTGTTGAAGTGGTCGATAATCGCCCCAGCCACGCGTCGATCATTGGCGGACAGGTCCGGTGCGACAGCGAGCGCCTTATAGGCGAAGAAAACTTTGTTTGCGGAAGACATCGCCACGGGCGCTCACCTTCCACATTTTACGGCATGAGATCGTTTCAGCGCCTCGATTGCTTCGAGGATGGTCAGATCAAAGCGGTTACATACGAGGGGAATTGACATCCGCTTCACGACCGATGCTTGAGCGGCGATCCACCGGCTTGCATCGTCGATGACGTGTCGCTGCGTCGTATCGCGAGAGCAATTTCGTGAGACACTATCAAATGGGAGACATTGTTTTTGCTTGCTAACTGGAAATGTCTCAGCTCCGGCGATGCACTTGATTTTATTGAAGGGACGCAGGCCCTCCGGGCCCACCATATTTTTCAACGACTTAGCAGAATCCGGATAGGCGGAGCATGGGTTTTGGGCTACAATCCGGGCTACCGAATTGTCGGCCCCTAACCGTGGTGCTACAGAGAAAAACATGTGGAGGGCGCGCCGATGGGTCAAAGAATCGATTCCATGAAAAACGATTTAAGTGAAGGAGCCCTTTGCGTCCTCGCCGCGCTGGCTGTCGTGGCCGCTCTAAGCCTTCTTATGTCAGGGATTGCGGCTCTTGCACGCGTCTTGCTGTTCCTGAAAATGGGCTTTGGCTGCGATCGCTGTGCGACGGAATCGCGCTGTGATCGCGCTTTGATGTACTTGGAAGGGAAACTGGATTTCTGGGGCCCTCTCCCACTAGAGATTTCTCCAGATGGGATATTGCAGCTCTTGAAACCATAATGGCGGTCAACTTTCCTGTCCGGTGCGCCTAATGGTCGGTATCTCACCCACCTTGTCCCGCCAGTTCATCCGAGGCCCGGGAACGAACCACCCGTTGGCTACCCACCGGAAGAATTTACGGCCGATCGCATCGATGAACTGCGCGTCGGTGGGCGGATCATGTTCACGGGGCATGCCCCCATGCCCGTTCGATGATCCCTCGGCTTTCCACGGGTAATCCACAGGGCAGCTGCACGATTGTTCGGCGCTCCGCCAGGCGCGGCAGCGGCCTCTATCCGCACCGTTGTAGTACGAAAGGATTGCCGGCCATTGTGTGAGAAATTTATCGTAATGCCATTTAAGAAAGTACGCGGAAACATTGCTCCTGGTGAAATGCGCCAAGCTTCCAATTCAGCCGCTGCATTACGCCTTGCCGGCGCTATGGCGGAAAGGCTCGTTGGCGTCGCTGCTTATGCCGTAATGGTGAACATGGAGAGCGGCGATATCAGCAGCCCCCGTGTTCTATGCCAGTACGGAGAGGTCGCTGATCTCGCGGCTTAAACACAGTTAAGTGGGATCCAGGCAAGGATGGACAGCCGAGATCGTGATCCGCTTGAGCTTCGTAGCCAAATTACTTGCGGCAGAGGCATGCCGAGTGCTTCCGCCGCGTGATTTCCTTTTCGCACTGACAAAGATATCAAACTTGGTCGCACCTTTGACTCACAGGCCCTGATTTTCAGGATATTCACGCAGCTTCCGGCAAATCCCAGAGGATCCCACATTTTCCAGATATCGGCGTCAAACAACGCCTGCTAACTCTTAGCCCAATCGACAATAGCCTTGAGCTGGTCGCTCGCCGCACCTTTTTCAGCGGCGATCGAAGCGCTTGCCTCTTGAGGGCCGTGCGCCGAGTGGCGAAACAGTCCTGCCTCATGGCACCATTGAAGCATCTTGTTGCCGATCCGCGGGTTGGAGAACGGGTTGCCGTATTCAGTGACTAGGAATGTCATCTGTCCCGTAGGTACCCGATCTAGCTCCACGGCTAGATCAAGAGGAATCGGCGCAGGACTACCTGTCGCGGGAGGAGGCTTGCCAGGTGAATTGGAACCTGAACTGCCCCTACACATTATGTGGTTGCAGCCTGACTCGTTCCATTTAGGAGATTTCACATGAACAACATAATCTGGCTCGTCGGCGCCGTAGTCATCGTGCTCGCTATCCTGAGCTTCTTCGGGTTCCGTTGAGAATCGAGTGCGGCGGCTCAACTGCACCCATGCATGAACGCAGGAGCACGCCGCTAGGCAACGCGTCGTATTTCTTCGAATTCGAGAAATCCAAAGACCCCTGGCACCTTGACGGCGGCCTGGGACAAGGGCTGACCGAATCGATGGGGTGAGCCGCAGTGCTAGACTGTTTGCCGTCGCTATAAAGAGGCTATCTCGTCCCCGCCTAGGCGGGCACGAGATAAGATGGTTCCGTCGGTATACCTTTGCGGGCTGGCTCTCGGGGTAGAGCGATCGTGAGCTCACCTAATCTCACCCGCATGCCAGCTCAAGCAATCCTCAGGGTTTGCGAGCATATCGACAGCGGCCAGTCAAGTGACCGGCTTGGGAGGTCGACCACCGCGCCGCCATTGAGCCCGCCAAGCCAGAATAGGAGAGCGTAGGACTTATCGCTGATCCAACAGACAGCTCTTAGAACTTCACGCCGATCCCGAATTTGAGTTCGTGCTGGTTGAGGTCGACATCAACACCGAGAATGTCTTTCTCGCCGAAGTCATTGTACCGATACTCGCCGCGGGCGAAGATGTTGTTGGTGATGGCAAAGTCGACGCCAGCGCCGACAGTGTAACCGTTGAAGGTCTCCGTTTCCTTGTCGGATCCCGGCAGGTCCACGTATCCGCGCGTGGCGGTCCAACCAGCCGCACCATAAAGCAGCGCTCTGTCAAAGGCGTAGCCGACACGGCCACGAACAGCGCCGGCCCAATCAGTCCCGACATCCGCCCCCAGCGCTTCCTCTTCGTTCCAGTTATATTCGAGGTTGCCCTCAATACCGACAACGATGTTGTTGTCGAACTGGAAATTGTAACCCGCAAATGCCCCAAAGACGCCGCCGTTAAAATCCTGAGAATCGCTGGCGCCGCCGGCGCTGAAGTCACCGTTTAGCCAACTGGCGCCGCCATCGATGCCGAGATACGGGCCTGACCAGGTGAAAGCTGGCGCAGCCGCAACAGGTGCGGCCGGCACGTCCTGCACGGCATCCGCTGCAAATGCGCTCGTTGCGACAAGTGCTAGAAAAGTGGTGGCGATCGTGAGCTTCATGTTCGTGACCCCATGTCTTACAACACAACTGCAGGCTACAGCCTAACTCAACAAATGGCTGTAACGCCAAAGACACACTCGCAGAACCATACGGTAGAGAAACATATCCGCCGAAGCGGTCATGGCAAGTATCGCGCCTTCTAATAACTGCAAGACCGCCCATCGCTAGGTCTAAACCCATCGGCGCAGGCATGATTCAGGGGGCGACTCTCCTGATAGTAACCGCCGCTGATCGACGACGTCTGATCGACGCTTTCCGTCGACGTACAGGCCGAAATGATCGTTGAAAGGCTGATCAGCGTTCCGGTCGCGATATATGCGAAAAATCGGTTCATCTGAGGCTCTCCTTCGGAGGGGCATGGCTTTGCCCAAGCCGGCAATCTACCACGACGCGGCGAGAACCGGCGTTGATTCATGGCATCGGCTGCTCTTGCCGGCCTCTTGTAACGCTAAAGTGATCGCCTTTGCGACCATCTTTTCAAGCCCATGCGCTGTCACATAACTGTCATGCAAAATTGCCCATTGTTATGGCAGCCTGCGCAAAATATATGCCGCCGGCTAACAAAAAAAAGAATGAGTGAACTGCCATGAGCATACAGAAACTTTTCAACCGCAATCTCCTGACCCGTTTCGTCACCGGTCTCGGTGCGGTTCCCCAGCGCATTCGCGAAGCCCGCGAAGAGCGCAAGCCCGCGATTCATCCCTCCTTCATGGATGATTTCGGCGCCTGACGCGTGGCAAACCGCCGCCGGCGGCTCCTATCGAGCGGCGGCGGACAATTCTTTTCGGAACCAGATTCGACCGGCCGGCCTTCGGCCCGCCCGCCAATCCCGCCGAACTCGACATAGCCGAGTGTCGGATAAGGCGACGCTTTACCGTGGCCGCCTCCTCTGCCGCGGGCCTACCGGGGCCGGTGCAGCACCTTCTCCCTCCGCACCTCACATTTTTCTCCCGATCCGCATCCGCCCCTTCCCTTCCGCCGCAATAGCCTCACAATCAACCGACAGAAAGCTCATCCAGGAAACGACAACTAGGGAATGAAACATGGCGCCGATTCTATCCAAGACACTTGTGATGACTGCTCTTTTGGCCCTGCCGCTCGGCAGTGCCGCACCCGCCTTGGCGCAGGAGGCAAAGCCGCGTGAGGCGGTGATTTCGGTAACGGGCGATGGCGAATCGGCCGTGGCGCCCGATATGGCCATCGTCAATCTCGCCGTCGTCAAGCAGGCGAAGACCGCCCGCGAAGCGCTCGACGAGAACAACAAGGCGATGAACGACGTGCTGAAGGCGCTGAAGGACGGCGGTATCGCCGAGCGCGATCTGCAGACATCAGGCTTCTCCATCCAGCCCCAGTATAATTATCCGCAGCCGGTCGACGGCCAGCAGCAGCAGCCGCAGCTGATCGGCTACCAGACGATCAACTCCGTCACCGTGCGCTTGCGCGATCTTTCCAAGCTCGGCCAGGTGATCGACCAGTCCGTCACCCTCGGCATCAACCAGGGCGGCGACATCCAGTTCACCAACGACAAGCCGGAAGCGGCGTTCGAAGAGGCGCGCAAGAACGCCGTCGCCGAGGCCGTCAAGAAAGCGAAAACGCTGAGCGAAGCCGCAGGCGTCAAGCTCGGCCGCATCCTCGAGATCAACGAGAATGTGCCGCGCCCCCTGCCGCAGCCCGCTTATCGCGCCACGATGATGAAGGAAGCCGACGCAGCTGCCGTGCCCGTCCAGGGGGGCGAGAACAATTACACTGTCAGCGTCACCGTGACCTTTGCCATCGAGCAGTAAATAGAAGCGGCGGTGCGTCTTTTTGAGGGCGAGCGATAGGCAGCAGATCCGCGGCAGGTTGATGCTGCGCGGTTTGCGCCGGTGCCGCCGAAGACCCCTCCCCAACCCCTCCCCACAAGGGTCCACAAGGGGGAGGGGCTTAGATGCCGCAAACTGAGCGCAAAGGAATCCCACAAAAAGAAAACCGCCCTTGCCGATCGGGGAGACTGGCAAAGGCGGCTCTGGCGGCCGCATCGGGGAGACGAGGCCGGTATTCTGCAAAAATCAGCGGCGCAAAGCGGGGCAGCCGCGGACGTTGGCGAAGCTCATTTCATCGGGGCCTCGGCGGGTCCAGCCCTGGACGATGACGCGGCGCGGGGTGATGTCGACGACGCGCGCGCGGCGGAAACCCCAATCGCGGGCGAGATCTTCCGCCAGCCGCGGATCGCAGCCGCGCGGGCGGCGCCGATCGAAGCCCGGCGGCGGAGGCGGACGGCGATAATCGCGCGGCGGATCACGATCCTGATCGCCGATAATGATACTAAACTGGGCGGCCGCCGGGACGACCGTGCCGGCAAGAGTACCGGCGGCAAGCATGGCGGCAAGACCCGCCTTTGCCAGAAACTGCATCATCGAAAAACCTTTCGTTCTATAGTCGGTGCGGTCGAGCCGCCCTCCCCATCACGCCGAAGCGTCAGTGGAATCACTTATACAAATCAGAGAAGAGACGGCTCAAAGTGTCGCCGTCAAGGCAAAAGGGGCGGCAAGCGCATGTCGGCGCTTGCCGTTCCGGTGTTCAGCGCCGGACCAGCGGGCAACCGCGGACATTGGCGAAGACCATCCTGTCCCAGCCGTGACGGTCGCGCCCGGCGACGACGACGACACGCGGCGACATGCGGGTAATGTGGGCTCTGCGCAGGCCGAAATCGCGCGCCTTGCGCACGGCGTGCATCGGCGAGCAGCCGCGGATCGGACGATGATATTGGGCCTCGACGATGAAGTTCGTCTGCGGCCCTGCGGCTGCCGCCGTGGAAACAGTGGCCGGAATGGATGAGAGGGCGAGCACTGCGGCAATGCAAGCCTTGGTGAGGAAATGCGTCATGGAGTGTCTCCGTCGATTGGTCTTTTAAGCTCTCCCTTCAGGGATTGCCTCGACACTAAACACGGCAAGCTGAATGCTGTTCGAACCGGCCATTCAGTTGGCATTCACAAGAACATGAGCGGTTTTCGACGGCTCTTCTTTCGATCGGGATTGGCATGCTCGTCTGGACCTCTCGTCCGACGGAGACCGCTCATCGCCCGCCCCGTCCTTCGAGGCTCCGGCCTTCGGCCTGCGCGCCTCCAGGATGAGGGCTGATACGGGGTGCCGTGCGGCTGAGGCGCTGATCGGGTGTGCCGTGCGGCTGGTGGGTTGATCGGTGTGCCATGGCCTCAGCGAGGCAAAGACGCGCGGCGCTCTCAGGCCCCGAGATGCAGCACGATTTCACGCCGGTGCGGCCGGTCGCGATGTTCGAAGAGGTAGAGGCCCTGCCAGGTGCCCAGCGTCAGGCGCCCTCTGGAAACGGGAATGCCGATCGACACCTGCGTCAGCGCGGCCTTGATATGCGCCGGCATGTCGTCCGGCCCCTCGGCCCTGTGCACGACCCAGCCCATCGATGGATCGGAGGCCGGCGGCACGAGGCGGCGGAAGAAGGAAAGAAGGTCGCTGCGCACGTCTGGATCGGCATTTTCCTGAATCAGCAGCGAACAGGATGTGTGGCGCACGAAGACGGTGAGAAGCCCCTCCTCCCGTCCCGAGGCGCTGACGTAGGCCTCCGCCTGATCGGTGAATTCGTAAAGTCCCTGGCCGCGGGTGGCCAAGCTGAGAATTGTCTGGGGCACGGGCGCTCTCCGTCTCGCAATGACATTGTCCGCGAGTTGGCGCGCCATGACGGCCAAGTCAATGGCCGTCGCACGGGCAGATCGATGCCCGCCACCCGGTCAGGGCCCGTTCACCAGCTTGAGGATGAGCTGCTGGATATTGCCGCCGTCGCCCATTTCGACCTTGTCGAAGTCGCGGCCGCGCTGGCGCTGCCGTGCGGAAATCTCGCCGAGGCGCCGGGTCAGCTCAACCCTGATTTTCTGGCAATCGGGGTCGTCGGCAACCGTGAAGCCGACGCTCATCGCCTCGATTTCCTTGACCATGTCCTTGATGGTTTCGCCATGCACCCGCTCATGCGCGGCAACGCCTGAAATGAAACCATCCCAGCTGCTCTTGACGGCTGACGGCAGCGCGGCCGAGGGCTTAGGCAGCGTATAGGTGATGATGAGCTTCGGCTTGTTGGTCGTGATAACGCAGGCGTTGCCCTGCGGCTCGTATTTGCGGGTCCAGGTCAGCTTGAACGTCGTATGCGCGATAACCCGGCCCGTCACGCCGGCCTTGGGGCCCTGTGCCCCAATCGATTGATAAAGTTCGGCACCGGTCTTGCCTGAAATCGAATAGGGCCGCACTTCCTCGATCGCCTGCCATTCGGTCTGCGCCGCGGCCGGTCGTGCGGCGAAAACTGCTGCCAATAGGTAGGGTAGAAAAGTCTTCGTCACGCTCCGCCCCGTCAAGTGATTCCCGCCACCCTAACGGCGCCGTTCTTCCCTTTCAACGCGCATGCGATGCGGCAGATATCAGCGCGGCTCTCTGGAGATGCTGAGATAGGCGGGGTCGAATTCGGCGATCTCCTGCAGGCGTTCCCAATCGACGATGGTGATCGTTCGGTTCTCCCAGGTGAAGACGCCCTCGCGCCTGAGAGCCTGCAGCGTCTTGTTGAGGTGGACCACCGATATACCGAGCACGTCCGCCATCTCGATCTGCGTCAGCGGAAACTGAAAGCTTTCGCCCCGGGTGCGCCTAACGACCTTCAGCCGCATGAAGAGTTCGCAGACGAGATGGGCGATCTGGGCGCGTTTGGAGCGCCGCCCCATGGCGACGATCCATTCCCGGTGAATGGCGCCGTCGACCAGCGTGTCGAGCCAAAGCAGCCGCGTCAAATGCGGCATGCGCTCGGTGATCGCCCTCAAGTCGGCATGATCGGCTAAAGCGACGTGGCAGGGTGAGAGCGCAACGATGCCATGATCCATTACCTTGACGGGAAAAGCATGGAGGTCGACAAAGTCGCCGGCAACATGAAGTGCGGTGATCTGCCGGCTGCCGTCCGCCATCACCTTGTAGCGCGCCGCGAACCCGTCGAGCAGCAGCGTGCTGAAGGGCGGCCGGCTGCCTTGGGAAACGAGATCTTCTCCGACGGCGAATTGCCTGTCCTTGACGAGGATCGACCGAAGAAGGTTTTCCTCCTCGTTCGACAGCACATCACGGCTTCCAAGGTTCAGCAACAAGGGTTCAATCACGGTCCTGTCTCCCGCTATCGCAAGGGCTCGGGGCCGTCTCGGTGCAACCTGTATTTTCTATAGGAATCAAGGCCTAGCCTCGGGAACAATTGTCTTCATTGGTTATTTCCTCTCTGACGCGCAGGAAAGAACATGGCTCGCTACTATTTCGATCTACACAACGGGGAAGGTCCGACCCGCGACGAGCACGGCACCGAGCTCAAATCTCGTGAAGACATCCCCAAAGAGGTGACCCGCATCCTGCTGGACGTGGCGCGAGACGAATTGCCGGCAGGTGACCGCATGACGATCGCCGTTACCGTCCGCGACGAGCGCGGCGATCCTGTCACAGTCGCCAGTCTCGTCTTCAGCAATGAATGGGTCGACGTCATTCGATGACGGCCTCTGGATGCCGGCGGGTCCCATATACGCATCAATCCAACTGGTCGATGGATGCGCTCTAGCTCCTTGCTTTCATGCATGTCGTCATCCGCACACTTCCGGGAGCGACATGCATTAAGACCCACCCCGGCGGGCGGCAATTAAATTTGACATAGTTCCGCGAGTGGCCCGAAGGCGTCGACAGGCATTTCTCCGATTGAGGTCCGATCGCTTCTATTTCGCGATCTCTTCCAGAATCAGCCGAATTTCCGCAAGCGGTTTGCGGCTTTCGTCGAAAAGTTCGACCGAAAGCATGTTCAAAGGCGCAGTGGGCAAGCCTTCGGCTGCCATTTCCGCGAGGACCCTTCGCGCCTCTGCCTTGGCAGCCTCGACGGATTCGAATTCGTATCCGGTCTCGGTGCCGACACCATCGCGATCGAAGAGCTGGAAGTGGAATTTCGGCACGGCATGCTCCTTCGATGATCCCCCTAACGATGCTGAAGGCGACAGGTTCCGGCCGAACGATTTTCTGCGCCCGCCATCCGGCGATCCTCAGAAAGCGCCGGCCTCGGGCGAAGCCAATTCCTCGATTGCGTCGACACGGTCGGGATAGAAGGCGAGATGGTCTTTGATGTTGCTGACGGCGGCATGCGGGGCTTCGTAGGTCCAGGCCGCGTTCTCGGAGCGTTTGCCGCCCAAAGCAATACTGTAATAAGAGGCATCGCCCTTGTAAGGGCAATGCGTGCCGTGATCGGTGCGCTGAAGCAGCGACATCTCGACATCCCTGCGAGGGATATACTGGACCGGTGGATAGGAAGCCTCGCGCAGCGTCAGCGCGTTGCGGCTATCGCCAATCGTCCTGCCGGCGACGGTGACGACGACGCGGCAGGGATTGTGCTCGACGGTGATCGGATGGTCCGGCCCCGGAATCTTGATCGACTTGTCCAACATGGGTTCGTCTCCAGAAGATGTGGATGCCCCTGAGATAGGGCGCTCATGCCGCCGGCCCAAGCCCCGAGCGTTTCCTTCCCTTACAACTGGAATGCGAAACGCGGCGATGCCTGACTGAGGGCGGCGGTCGCCGCTGTCACCGACCAGTGACGCGCGAATGCATCCGCGAGCGTCGCAACCAAGCTGGCGGCATCCTCGCCGGCCCCGGCATGCAGCGCCTCGGCGACGATCAGCACCGAGCCCGTCGTCTCGCGCACCGCCGAGAGCCCGCTCTGCCGGTTCGTCCAACGGCGGGCATGGGCCCTACCCTCATCATCCGCGAAGATCACCTCGCCCGGCTCAGGATGTTCGCTTTGACCGCTGAAGGTGAGATAGGTCTCATGCCCCGTTGCATGCCGCACCTGGAGATCGCCGGCAATTTTTTCCGTGTCGAAGACGGCGACAGGAATGGCGAAGGCGAGCGAAACCGCATTGCAGAGATCGACGAGCGGATGCAGGCGCGGCAGCGCGTGTTCCTGGCGGAAGCGGCGCAGCAGCGCTTCGGAGGCCGAGCGATATTGCGTCGGCTTCAAGCCCATACGGGAAAAGCCGCGCCGCCAGGCCTGGATCTCCGGAAACTCGCTTTCCTGGGCTTCCGCGAGGCGGGCCCCGGCGATCGCGCTGAAACTTGCGATCGCCTCTTCGACGTCTGCCGACGCGTCAACGCCATCGGCAGAAAGCGCGCCGGCGGCAAGCTCCGGAAAAGCCTGCCATATCGCGTCGGAATGGCTGAACTGCATGATCATTTCCCTTCGATGAATTTCCTGTGGCTTCCGGCAAAGGCAAGCCCGGACACGGCCGCCAGCACGCAGGCGATGCCGGCGATGTGGTTGAAGCCGATCGGCTCGCCGAGGAGGACGAAGGCGAGCATGACGGCCGAAACCGGCGCAAGCGCGGTGAAGAGCGCGGCTTCGGTGCCGCTCACCCTCTCTGCCCCCGCATACCAGAGCAAAAAGCCGCCGACGGTCGGCACCAGGGCGTAATAGACGACGGCAGCGGCAGCGCTTTCGGCAAACCCATGAACGGGCGCCTCGAAAATGGCCGGAACGATCGAGAAGACGAAACCGATGCCGGTCATCAGCGTCGACTGGGCAAGCGGGGCAATGTCGGCCGTCAGCCGCTTGTTCAAGAGAATGAACAAGCCCTCGCAGATGACCGCGAGGAAAATCAGCAGATTGCCGGCAAGCGACCCGCCAGTCGCCCCCGGCGTGAAGGCGATCGAAAACACGCCGGCGCTCGCCAACACCACCGCCAGAAGCAGGGCGCGCCCCGGCCGCTCGCGCAGCACCAGGATCGAAACCGCCGCCGCGACCACCGGCAGCGTGCCGATGATGACGCCCGCATCGGCGGCTGAAGTCAAGCTGAGGCCCGATATCAGCAGCGTCGTATAGCCGACACTGCCGGCGCCGGCCTGAATGACGAGGATGAGACGGTCGTGGCTGGAGAGCTTCGGCACCCGGGCGCCGCTTGCCCGCATCAGCAGGAAAAAGACGGGAAGAGCGAGGGCGAAGCGCAAGGCGGTGGCCGTGAAGGGCGGCAGTCCTGACGCGATGATCTTGCTCGCAATGACAGTGCTGCCGACCGTCAGCATGGCCAGCGCCAGATAGAAATAGCCTTGAACCTGTCTCGACATTCCGCGCCTCCGATTGGATGCGCCGAAGAAACAGCAGCGACCGGTCGGGGTCTTGAACGAAATTGCAGAGCGTATGACCAATGCTGGCCAGCCCCGTCCTTCGAGGCCGCTTACGGGGCTCAGGATGAGGCTGGAGAGAGGTCGCAGCCTGCGGCACCACGAATCAGCCTTCCACCGCTCAGAGAAAAGCGCCGGCATAAAGCCGCGGCGACAGGCCGTATTTGCGCACGAAGACGCGTGTCATGTGGCTCTGGTCGGCAAAGCCGCTGGCAAAGGCGGCTTCCGCAAGCGGCATGCCCTCAGCGATCAGCCGCCGGGCGAGATGGATGCGGGCCTGGACGAGATAGGCATGCGGCGTCAGTCCCGTCGCCTTGGCGAAGCCGCGCAGCAGCTGGAAACGGCTGAGGCCGCTTTCCCGGGAAAGATCGGCCAGCGAGACGGCGGCAAGAGGATCGTCGTCGATCAGATCCCGCGCCGCGCGGATGGATGACGGCACCGGCGGCCTCTCCTCGCTGCCGTCGCCTTCCCGCATGACATCGGCGACGAGTTGCAGAAGCAGTTCCTCGCGAAGCAGCCCGTCGGCAGCACCTGTGGTCGCCGCGCGAAACAGCGTTTCGAAGCGGGTGGCGATCGCCGCATCGCGAATGACGGGATGCGGGATTTCCGAGCGCCCTGCGCCGATCTCTTGCGAAAGGCCGGTGATGATCTCGGGATCGAAATAGAGGATGCGCCACGACCGGCGCTCGCCGATCGGCGCGCCGTCATGCACCTCATTCGGATTGACGGTGATGATATCGCCGGCCTCGGCCTCCACCACGCCGCGCCCGCTGAGCGATTTCTGTGCTCCCGATGAGACGAGGCCGATGCCGAACTGCACATGCGTGTGCCTGGCGAAACTGCGAGGCGTTTCGGCTTCCACCGCTTCGACGCCGGTCAGCGCCGAGCGCAGCATCCTGAACTGGTTTTTCGGCATTTCACATCCGCAGGTCCGATGTCGGCAACTCTGCCAGCCGGACGCTGATGACGCAACCGTCTAGAAGAATTCGTCGAGCAGCTGGTAGTAATCGAGCCTTGCCGGATCGGGCGCCGGCAGGCCGTAACGGTGGAGAAATGGCTGAACCAGCGCCTCGCCGAAATTATCGGTGATGCTGCGGCAGGCGAGCGCGATATCCTGATAGCGGTCGGCGACGCCGAGGCGGCTGCAATCGATATAGCCGGAGAATTGACCGCCGGAAACGACGAAGTTCGGCAGGCAGGCATCGCCATGGGTGACGACGAGATCCTCGTCGGTTGGCCTCATGCTTTCGAGCGCGGCGAAAAGCTCGGCAGCGCTCTTTCCCAGCCGGGCCGGATCGAAATCCTCCTCGTCGACGATTCCCCCATCCATGCGCGCCTTGGCCACGGGCAAGCGCTTTTCCAGGCGGTGGTCGAACGGACAGGAGGTGATCGGCAGGCGATGAAGATCGAGCAGTGCCTCCGCCAGCAATTCGACGCGCGCCAGCGGCGCCAGCGCCGAAGCACTGGCGAGATCGGTTCCCGGCAGCGCGCTCACAAGCAGCCAGTTGCGCTCGCCGTCGCTTTCCCGGGCGATTACCTCCGGGCATGGCAGGCTGGAGGCATTGAGCCAGCCGAGCCGGGCCGCCTCATCGGCAAGTTCGCCGAACGGCCCCGCCGCCTCGACCTTCAGATAGAGCGCCGGCAGTCCCTCGCCTTTCAGGCGGAAGACGCTCGCCGCCGAACGGCCAAGCGCATCGCGTTCGAACCTGTAGCCGGAGAGCCGCTCGCCAAGCGCTCCGGGCAATGCCTGCGGAGAAATCAATGCAGCGTTTCGGCGGGGCGGCTTCGAGCAGGATCTCGAAGGCCTCTTCGAGCGCCGCCACCAGAATATCGGTCAGCTCGTCACGCTTGTTTTCCAGGAACAGCGCACTGACGGCTTCATCCTGACGCTCCAGAAAACGCTCGATCTCGTTCGACATATCATTGTCCCTTCTTCACCGTACCATCACGGCCATAGGGAGAGGCTAGATGCGGTTCCTTGCGTGTGGCTGGTTGCGGGCTGGCTTGTGGCACGAGACGATCAGTACTTTAGAAAGCCCCGGCTTTTCCATTGGCTTTTTGGAATCTTGTCTCCGACGTCGAAACGGAAGGATATTACCTTCCTGGCATCATTGTCGACTTGGCATATCAGCGTAACATCGTACCACGAGCCTGAACTCTGGAAGGCACCGCCCGTGCCATTAAGAATATTCCCCTTGCTGACACGCGGAAAGGAAGGCAGGAAATCCGGCTTATACCCCTCCGGAGCATGGATCAATTGCTGCTGAAGTTCGGTCTGGCAGAGCACATTGATGCGCGCAGATCGCGGTAGATTCTTAATGGCGTTCTTAATCATCGGATCAGATGTGGCCTTCTCGGAATATAGCATCTTGGCTTCGGTAAGATTTTCCGATTTCTGCCTGGCTTCGGCCACAACAAGTGGCTCTGATGCAGGTTCCTTTGCGCGCTCCGTTTGCTCGAAATTCGTCTTTGCTTCGTCGATGCCTGCAGCACCCGGCCCCTTCTTTTCCGGATTGGTTTCTGCAGTTTCCACCTGTGGAAGCTCGACATCCTGAGGCACCGGATTCGCCGCAGGCATCGTCTCTGGAACATCAGGCTTTTCGGGCTTCTGCGGCTCGACAGGTGCCATTGCCGGTTTCAGGTCGGCAATGGACGGCTTCGGTGCTTCCGCCTGCCGCGGCAACGCCTGTTCCTTTTGTCCGGGCACTGTATCCTTGTCGGCGAACTCAAGAACTGAACGAGAGATGCTTTGTATCGGGGTGCTCGGCTGTGGTTTTGCAGCTTCTGGCGGCGGAGGTTGCTTCTTCGCCTGTTCCGGTGGCTTCGGTGCCGGCGGTTTCTCCTGGAGCTTTTTCTCTTCCGGTTTCTTCTCCTCCGGCGGCGGGACGAGCTCGACGTTCACGCTCTCGTCCTCCGGGGGCTTCGGTTCGATCTTAGGCAAGCCGAAAATCAGAAGCGCAACGACCGGCACGTGCAGAAGCACGGACACACCGATACCCCAGCGGATTTCGGGCCGCCGTTTTGCCGTTTCGTGATTCGTCTCCGCCAAGTCCACTTCGTCTGTCACAGCCGCGATGTGGCCTTTAAAGCCGGCAGCATCAAGCCGCAAAAGCAAAAAACCTCGTGATCGCGCCGAAGCCATCCGCTGGCCGGTGCGCCATCCGTTCCCTCCTCAGACCTGGGCAACGGGCCACCCACGAGCGGGGCCGAGGCCGCGCCCTTGATGGGGAGAGGCGCTGAAATTCTGCATGCGTTAGCTGAGCGAGCCGATGATCTCTCGATAGGCAGCCTCCGGGAATGCCTTCAGTGTCTGGGTGCGGACATTGCCGGCCATCGCCAGTGAAAGGCCAAATCGCGCCATGACGGCATCGTCAGGCGCTTCGCAGACAGCCACCATGTCGTGGCCGCCCATCGTCAGAAAGAACTGGTTGAAGGAGCCGCCCATGTCGCCTAGCAGTTTCTTCGCCGCATCCAGCCGTTTTGACGAGTCCCGAACAGTGCGCACGCCTTGGTCCGTCCAGTTGATCAACACAATGTAAGTGGTCATTTTGCACCTCCGAACGGAGGATTCGCCCGACACGGGCATGCGTCGGTCCTCGCTCGCGCATCGCGATCGATTTCTTCCCCCGTGGCCGGACTATAATCTTGTCACCACTGAGCGACAAGAAAGCCGCCGGGATCATTGGTATTAATCACAAAAGCAAAAGCCGGGCACGACGCCCGGCTTTCCAATCATCACGGCAATTGTCGAAACCTTAGCTGTCGAGGAACGAGCGCAGCTTGCAGCTTCTTAGCTGTCCAGAAAGCTTCTCAGCTTTCTCGAGCGGCTCGGATGCTTGAGCTTGCGCAGCGCCTTCGCTTCGATCTGGCGGATACGTTCGCGGGTGACCGAGAACTGCTGGCCGACTTCTTCGAGCGTGTGGTCGGTGTTCATGCCGATGCCGAAGCGCATGCGCAGGACACGTTCCTCGCGCGGCGTCAGCGAGGCGAGAACGCGGGTCGTCGTCTCGCGCAGGTTCGCCTGGATGGCGGCGTCGATCGGCAGCAGCGCGTTCTTGTCCTCGATGAAATCGCCGAGATGCGAATCCTCTTCGTCGCCCACCGGGGTTTCGAGCGAGATCGGCTCCTTGGCGATCTTCAGGACCTTGCGGACCTTTTCGAGCGGCATGGCGAGCTTTTCGGCCAGTTCTTCCGGTGTCGGCTCGCGGCCGATCTCGTGCAGCATCTGGCGCGAGGTCCGGACGATCTTGTTGATCGTCTCGATCATGTGCACCGGAATGCGGATCGTGCGGGCCTGGTCGGCGATCGAGCGGGTGATCGCCTGGCGGATCCACCATGTCGCATAGGTCGAGAACTTGTAACCGCGGCGGTATTCGAACTTGTCGACCGCCTTCATCAGGCCGATATTGCCTTCCTGAATGAGGTCGAGGAACTGCAGGCCGCGGTTCGTGTACTTCTTGGCGATTGAAATGACGAGGCGAAGGTTCGCTTCGACCATTTCCTTCTTGGCGATGCGCGCTTCGCGCTCGCCCTTCTGCACCATGTGCACGATGCGGCGGAATTCCGAGATCGAGATGCCGGTCTCCGTCGCCAGATTCTGGATCTCCTGGCGGATGTCGCGGATCGTCGTATTCTCCGCCTTGGCGAATTCCTTCCAGCCGCGGGCGGCCAGATTGCCGATCGACTTCATCCAGTTCGGGTCGAGCTCGGCCCCCTGATACTGCTCCAGGAACGAGTCGCGCTTGACGCCGTAGGATTCGGCCAGACGCAGCAGGCGGCCTTCGTTCTGCACGAGGCGCTTGTTGATGTCGTAGAGCTGCTCGACCAGTGCATCGATGCGGTTCTGGTTGAGCGACAGCGACTTGACCGCCTTGATGAGCTCGTCCTTGAGCTCCTTGTAGCGGCGCTCCTGGGCGGAAGACAGCGTGCCGGTGGCGGCAAGGCGCTGCTCGACCTGCTGGTCCTGCAGCTTGCGCAGCTTCTTGTAGGTCTCGGCAATGATGTCGAGCGTCTCCATGACCTGTGGGCGGAGTTCCGCTTCCATCGCGGCGAGAGAGAGGTTGGATTCGTCCTCGTCCTCTTCCTCCTCTTCCGGAGGCAGACCTTCGCCGCCGACATCGGTAATGTCGTCGTCGCCGGAGCGGGCGCGCCGGGTCTTTTCCTTCTCTTCCGCCGCCTTGCGGTCGGCCTCGATCTTCTCAGGGCTCTGGAACTGTGGCGCGGCCTTGGCTTCCGGACCGGAATAGGTCGTCTCGAGATCGATGATCTCGCGCAGCAGCGTCGTGCCTTCGTTGAGTTCGTCGCGCCAGATGATCAGCGCCTGGAAGGTCAGCGGGCTCTCACAGAGGCCGGCGATCATCGTCTCGCGGCCGGCTTCGATGCGCTTGGCGATTGCGATTTCGCCTTCGCGCGACAGAAGCTCCACCGAGCCCATCTCGCGCAGATACATGCGCACCGGGTCGTCGGTACGGTCGGTCGGCTCTTTCTTCTTCGCGGTCGCAAGCGCAGTGCCGGCCGAAGGCGCGAGTTCGCCGCCTTCGCTGTCCTCATCGCCGCCAGCGTCGTCGTCATCGCCACCGCCGGAAGCACCGGCCTCTTCGGCTTCCTCGTCCTCGATGACGTTGATGCCCATGTCCGACAGCATCGACATCGTGTCTTCGATCTGCTCGGAGGTCACTTCCTCGGACGGCAGCACGGCGTTCAGCTCGTCCATCGTCACATAGCCGCGCTTCTTGGCGGCCTTGATCATCTTCTTGACCGCATCGTCGGAAAGATCGAGAAGAGGGCCGTCGCTTGCGCCGTCGCGTTCGACTTCCGCGTCTTCGTTCTCTTTGACCTTGGTTGCCATTTATATCGTCGCCTTCCTGACGCTATCCAATCTCGCTACGGTGAATGGGCCGTCTCAGGGCCTGACGCGCCGCTCGCGTCGCCCTTCAAATCACCTGAGCCCACCTAACGGGATGACATTTAAAGTCTGATTAACCACGATCGCCGGTACCGGACAGCAAAGCTTTCTTGCCTTTGGATTTCCGGCCATGGTTGCGCGATCCGCCTTGACCCTGTTCACCGTTTCAACAAGTCGAACGGTGATTCCCACATTTTTTGTTCTCGTCAAGCTTTTCCAGCAAAAAAGCCCGCGAAAACTCGGAAAAAGCCTTATCCACAGGCTTTGAACCTCGGCTGCGATTGCGAACCTTATTTAAGAAGCAGCAAACAAAAGACAAGGGCAGCCAGGATTTTGCCTGCGGCGCCAGCTTTTCGCGCCATTTTGCGCTCTTGCCAGCGCTGTTTTCACCGCCGTCCTGCCGATACTGGACATGCGCGAGACCTCAAAGGCCCTCACCCTTCTCACATCCAATCCATGACGACTTTGCCTGAATTGCCCGACCGCATCGCCTCGAAACCGTCGCGGAAATCGTCGATCTTGATGCGATGGGTGATGATGGGCGAAAGGTCGAGGCCGCCTTGCACGAAGGCAATCATCTTGTACCAGGTCTCGAACATCTCGCGGCCATAGATGCCCTTGAGATTGAGCATCTTGAAGATCACCTTGTTCCAGTCAATCTCGAAGCCGGCCGGTGCGATGCCGAGAATGGCGATCTTGCCGCCATTGTTCATCTTGTCGATCATGTCCCGGAAGGCGGGTGCTGCACCCGACATTTCGAGCCCGACGTCGAAACCCTCCGTCATGCCGATCGCCTTCATCACGTCGGCGAGATTTTCTTTCGATGCGTCGACGACATGGTCGATGCCGAGCTTGCGCGCCAGGTCCAGACGGTGCGGATTGATGTCGGTGATGACAACCTTGCGGGCGCCGGAACGCTTGGCGACGAGTGCCCCCATGATGCCGATCGGCCCGGCGCCGGTGACGAGCACATCCTCACCGACGAGATCGAAGGAAAGTGCGGTATGCACGGCATTGCCGAACGGATCGAAGATCGCGGCGATCTCGTCGGAAATATCGTCCGGGATCGGCACGACATTGCTTTCGGGAATGCAGACGAACTCGCCGAACGAACCCGGCCGGTTGACACCGACGCCGAGTGTGTTGCGGCAAAGATGCCCCCTGCCCGCCCGGCAGTTGCGGCACTTGCCGCAGACGATATGCCCCTCGCCGGAGACCCGCTCGCCGACATGATAACGGGTAACCGCCGAACCGATCTCGGCGATCTCGCCGGAAAATTCATGGCCGACCACCATCGGCACCGGAATGGTCTTCTGCGCCCATTGGTCCCAGTTCCAGATGTGCACGTCGGTGCCGCAGATGGCCGATTTCTTCACCCGGATCAGCACATCGTTCGGCCCGACCTCCGGCACCGGCACATTCTCCATCCAGAGCCCGACCTCAGGCTTCGACTTGACCAGCGCCTTCATCATGTTTGACATCGACAATATCCCGCCCTTGTTCTGGTGCCGGACCTTGCGACTCCCTCTTCTCCCCAACGGGGAGAAGGTGCCCGTAGGGCGGATGAGGGGGCCACACGGCACGCCATAGAGACCTTATTGTTTCTCGCTTACGCTGGAAACGTCGCTTTTCTCCGCCCCCTCATCCGACCCTTCGGGCCACCTTCTCCCCGCTGGGGAGAAGGTGGAGCAAGCCTCGCTCAAATCACACCCAGCTCCCGCCCAGCTTCCGCAAAAGCGGCAATCGCCCGCTCCACATCGGCCCTGGAATGCGCCGCCGACATTTGCGTGCGGATACGGGCCTGGCCTTTCGGAACCACGGGGAAGGAGAACCCGATCACATAGATGCCCTTCTTCAGCATCAGGCCCGCCATATCCTGGGCAAGCTTGGCGTCGCCGAGCATGACCGGGATAATAGGATGGCCTTCGCCGGCGAGCGTGAAGCCGAGCTTGGTCATCTCGGTGCGGAAGAGATCGGCATTGTCGGAAAGACTCTTGCGCACGGCATCGCCGTTTTCGATCAGGTCGAAGACCTTAAGCGAAGCGGCGGCAATAACCGGCGCCAGCGTATTCGAGAACAGATAGGGCCGCGAGCGCTGCCGCAGCCATTCGACGACCTCGGCCTTCGCCGAGGTATAGCCGCCCGAGGCCCCGCCGAGCGCCTTGCCGAGCGTGCCGGTGATGATGTCGATCCGGCCCTCGACACCGCAATGTTCGGCCGAGCCGCGGCCATTCCTGCCGACGAAGCCAACCGCATGGCTATCATCGACCATGACCATGGCGCCATATTTCTCGGCGAGATCGCAGACCCCGCCCAAATTGGCGATGATGCCATCCATCGAGAAGACGCCGTCGGTGGCGATCAGCTTGAAGCGGCTGCCTTCGGCCTTCTTCAGTTCCTCTTCGAGTGCCGCCATGTCGTTGTTGGCGTAGCGGAAGCGCTTGGCCTTCGACAGCCTGACGCCGTCGATGATCGAGGCATGGTTCAGCGCGTCGGAAATGATCGCATCCTCTTCGCTGAGCAGCGTCTCGAACAGGCCGCCATTGGCATCGAAGCAGGAAGAATAGAGGATCGTGTCCTCCATGCCGAGAAAGGCAGAAATGCGGGCTTCGAGCTGCTTATGCTCTTCCTGTGTGCCGCAGATGAAGCGCACCGAGGCCATGCCGTAACCATAGCGGTCGAGCGCCTGCTTGCCGGCCCCGGCCAGTTCCTCGTTGTCGGCAAGGCCGAGATAGTTGTTGGCGCAGAAATTCAGCACCCGCTCGCCGGTGGAAATCGCAATCTCGCCCGCCTGCTTGGAACTGATAACCCGCTCTGACTTGTAGAGGCCGGCATCCCTGAGGGCCGAAATCTCGGCCCGGAGATGGGAAAGAAATGGCGAGGTCATGGGCGGCCCTTCCTGACGTTTTTTATATCAATCGGGTTAGCATATCGCTGCTTGCTTGTCTTCTCGCTGCACCAAAATCAGCGGGCCCGTTCAATCCTTGTCGTGCGAGAGAATGATCTCCAGGAAAGCGTCACCATAGCGGTCGAGCTTTGCCTGTCCGACTCCAGAAATGCCGAGCAGTTCCTTGCGGCTTCGCGGCCGTTCCGTCGCGAATGCAATCAGCGTCGTGTCGGGAAAGACAACATAGGGCGGCACGCCGAGCGATTTGGCGATCGCCATGCGCTCGGCCCGCAACGCCTCGAACAGGCTGCCGTCAGCGCCCGACAGGGCCGATTTGCGCTCACTGCGCTCGGCCTTCTTCGTGCGCGGTTCCGAGGCCGGCCTGTCCTTGCGGAAGAAAACCTGCCGTTCAGACTTGAAGACGGCGCGCGCCTCCGGCTCCAGCTTCAGCGCCCCATAGGCCTCATGATCGATACGGATCAGCCCCATGGCGAGCAGCTGGCGGTAGACCGATTGCCATGTGCGCGCAGGAATGTCCTTGCCGGCGCCAAAGACCGGCATATTCACATGGCCGAAACGCTCGGTCTTTTCGTTGATGTTTCCGACCAGCACGTCGATGACATGACCGGCGCCGAACCGCTCGCCGGTGCGGTAGACGGCAGCGAGCGCCTTGATCGCCGCTTCCGTGCCTTCCCAGGTCTCGACCGGCTTCAGGCAGGTGTCGCAATTACCGCATTGGCCGGCATGCGCCTCGCCGAAATGGGCAAGGATCGCCTGCCGGCGGCAGGAGGCGGTTTCGCAGATCGCCAGCAAGGCGTTCAGCTTGGCGCGCTCGACCCGCTTGATTTCGTCTGCGGCGTTGCCCTCATCGATCATGCGGCGGCGCTGGATGACGTCGGCCATGCCATAGGCCATCCAGACCTCGGACGGCAGCCCGTCTCGGCCGGCGCGCCCGGTTTCCTGATAGTAGGCCTCCACCGAACCCGGCAGGTCGAGATGGGCGACATAGCGCACATTCGGCTTGTCGATGCCCATGCCGAAGGCGACGGTCGCGACCAGGCAGAGATTCTCTTCTTTCAGGAAAGCATCCTGATTGCTGTCGCGCAGTGCCCGGTCCATGCCGGCATGATAGGGCAGCGCGCGGATGCCCTGCCCGTTCAGCCAATCGGCAGTATCCTCGACCTTGGCGCGCGACAGACAATAGACGATGCCGCTGTTGCCCTTATGGCCGGAGAGGAAGCGCAGAAGCTGCTGGCGCGGCTGGTCGCGCTCGACGATTTCATAGGCAATATTCGGCCTGTCGAAGCTGGTGGTGAAGATTTCGGCATTGCCGAGTCCCAGCCGCTCGATGATATCGTCACGCGTATGCGGGTCGGCCGTTGCCGTCAGCGCCACGCGAGGCACGCCCGGATACTGTTCGCCGAGCCGGCCGAGCTCGCGATATTCCGGGCGGAAATCATGGCCCCATTGCGAGACGCAGTGGGCCTCGTCGATCGCAAACAGCGCGATCTTCTCACTGGCGATCAGCTCGCGGAAAGCGTCCGTCAGGATGCGCTCGGGCGTCACGTAGAGAAGATCGAGCTTTCCCGCCGAAAGCGCCCGGCGGACCTGGACGAACTCCTCGCGCGACAGCGACGAATTCAGCGCCGCAGCGCGAATGCCGAGCTGCTTCATCGCCTCCACCTGATCGCGCATCAACGCAATCAGCGGCGAGACGACGATGCCGACGCCGTCGCGGCAAAGCGCCGGGATCTGGAAGCACAGCGATTTGCCCGCGCCTGTCGGAAAAAGCACCAGGGCATCGCCGCCGGAAACAATATGCTCCACCACCTTCTGCTGTTTGCCGCGGAAGGAGGAATAACCATAGACCTGTTTCAAGACGTCGAGCGGCGAACGGCCGGCGGAAAACAGCGCATCGGAAGCGGAAAAACCTGGTGCATTGCGTTCGCTGAGCGGCATCAGTGGTTCGCCGCCCCTTTGACACGGCCGGAAAGTACGCCGAAGCCGTCGATAATCGCCTCCTGGTTCTCGAGGCGTACGCCTTCGAGATGCACTTCCTGCTGCGCCCGTATCAGCTGAACGATCGCCTCGCCGTCGCCGGCTTCGGTCGCCAGCGCAATCTCGCGTTCGAGTTCCATCTTCTGCCGGCGCAATGCCTTTGCCCGTTTGTGGAAGGCGAGCGCCTGACGATAGCCCTCACGGGCATCCTCCATCGCCGCCTCCTCGGTCGCCGTCCAGAGCCTCGCATTGCGCACCTGCTGGTCGAGACTCTTGATGAGCGGACCGAAGCCTTCGAATTCCAGCCGCTCAGTCAGATATTCGCGCGTCAGATGCGGCCCGGCGACGGCAGCGGCTGCGCCGAGCATCGCCGACCAGAGCCGCTGCAGCTCGCGGCTGTCATATTCGATCGCGGCGATTTCATCATAATCGTCGATCATCAGGGCCGGATGATTGACGATGGTGAGCGCCAGCACGCTTTCGCGCAGCGCCGTATTGTCCCGGTGTCCGCGCACGGGGCCTGAGCGGGCGAGCCGGTCGGAAATCAGGCTGGGGCTTTTCGGTCCTGCCTTGGCCGCATTGTCGCGGCCGTTCCGGGGGCTGCCGCTGAAACCGCGCCGCTCGCCACTGTTGCGGTTCTGGAACTGCGGCTGGAAGAAGGCGTTCAGCCGGTCGCGAATATCCTGCTGGTAATGACGGCGCACATTCTCGTCCCCGATGACGGCGACGAGCTGCTTCAGCCGCGCTTCGAGCTCAGCGCGAGCCTCGGGCGTGTCGAACTTGCCGGTGTTGATTTCCCGGCTCCATAGCATCTCCGAAAGCGGCTTTGCCTGGCTCATCACCTTGTCGAAGGGCGCGCGGCCCTCGTCGCGCACGAGATCATCCGGGTCCTTGCCATCCGGCAGAAGCGCGAAGCGGACGGAGCGGCCGGGCTTCAGATGCGGCAGCGCCAGCTCGGCGGCGCGATTGGCGGCGCGAATGCCGGCGCCGTCGCCATCGAAGCAGAGCACCGGCTGCGGCACCATCTTCCAGAGCAGCTCGAGCTGGTTTTCGGTGAGCGCCGTGCCAAGCGGCGCAACGGCGTTTTCGATGCCCGCCTGATAGAGCGCGATCACGTCCATGTAGCCTTCGACGGCGATAATGGTGCCGCTCGCATTGTCATCCTGATCGCCGCGCCCAGGCCCCTGTATGGCGCGGCGCGCGCGGGCGAAATTGTAAAGGACATTACCCTTGTGGAAGAGCTCAGTCTCGTTGGAGTTCAGATATTTCGCCGGCGCATCTGATGACATGGCGCGGCCGCCGAAGGCGATCACCTTTTCCCGGGACGAAAGGATCGGGAACATGATTCGGTCGCGGAAACGGTCGTAGGAGACCGGTACGTTTTCATGAACGACAAGGCCGCAGGCCTCGATCTGCTCCTTGGAGACGCCCTTGCCCGCGAGGAATTCCTTCAGCGCATTGCGGCTGTCAGGCGCATAACCGAGGCGGAAGGTCTCGATGGTGCGCCCCGTCAGCCCACGGTCGCGCAGATAGGCACGCGCCTTTGCTCCATTTGCCGTCTGCAGCTGGTCCTGGAAGAAGCTGGTGGCCATTTCCATGACGTCGATCAGCGAGCCGCGCTCCTTCTCGCGTTTCTCCATCACGGGATCGGCAAGCGGCATCGGCACGCCCGCCATATCGGCGATCTGCTGCACCGCCTCGGGAAAACTCAAGCCCTCCAGCTCGGTCAGGAAGCGGAAGTGGTCGCCGGTGACGCCGCAGCCGAAGCAGTGATACCGACCCTTTCGGTCCTCGCAGTGGAAGCTCGGCGATTTCTCGCCATGGAACGGGCAGCAGGCCCAGTAGTCGCCACGCGAGACATTGGTCTTGCGCTTGTCCCAGCTGACGCGGCGCGCGATCACGTTCGAAATCGGAACGCGGTCGCGGATCTCATCGAGAAAGGTGTTGGAAAAGCGCATTTATCCCTCTTGGCCAAGCTCCATATAAGCTGCTTTGCCGCACCATGCCACGAAACTCGTCAGCAAAACCCGCTATTCACAGGCAAGTGCACCCAATGTCGACGGCGTCGGTTATCCAATCAACAACGCGTGAGCACCCCCTGCGACAAGGGTGCGACACTATCGTCGCCGAACGGCCTAGGGTCGGCCGCCGCAAGAGTTGCGACATAAGTGCTGGCGAAACACGAAATCAAATAGAACGTTAAAAAACAGCCGTTTATCGGCGCGTTGGATCGCGCGTCGTGATCCTCGCGGCGCCTGCCGAACCTTCGCCTCGAAGCGCTCAAAGCGCCGTTTCCGGCAATCATTATTTTTTTGTAATTTGAACAAACAGCCGCACCGCCATAGGTTCGATCTCAACAAAGCGATCCCCGAGCGAAGCACCATCCCTACCCCCGGCGCCGCTTCGCAAGGGTGCCTTTGCAAATACCCTCCGGCTTGGGCCTCAGCCTGCGTTGCCGGCGGAAGCAAAGAGCAAGAAGGCAGGAGCGCCCCCAGCTCCTGCCTTCTTAAATTTTTGGGCTCTGTTGCCGACTCTCCCTTTAAAATTAACCGCTTATCGACAAAATCGTTGACAGACGGCGCGTGCATGAAAGATGTATGCGCCGAACTTCTGGACCTTCCCAATGGCTTTCACCGCGGAAAATCTTGCAGCAGACGATCGCTTTCTCGCTGCGATCCTACATTGCGCCAATCAACTGCTTGCGATCTATCGCGAGAGCCCGCGCATCGCATCGATTTTCGCCGCGCAGCAGCGCTGGCTGTTGGCCCATGCCGGCTTCGCACTTCATTACGGTCATCCCGATGACGGCCAGAGCGGTGGCCTCTATTCCGGCCGCTTTGTCGATTTCGCAGTCAAGAACGACATCGCCAGCCGCAACACGGTCGCGGCCTTCATGCAGGAAATGCTGGCCTATCGTTTCCTGCGTGTGGTGCCCGGACCTGACAAGCGCACACGCTATCTGGAACCGACCGAAATTGCCGAACAGCATTTCACCCGATGGCTCGTCACCCATATGATGATCCTCGACAGCCTCGACGGCGGCGAACGCGCCGACCAGATCACCGCCGCCTCCTCCGCAACAATGGCTGCGATTCAGCCGCGGATCGCAAGGGCGATCATCGGCAGTGAGTCCGTGCGCAATCCTGGCCCTACCTTCAACCTCTTCAACTGGGCGAATTCCGGCGGACTGGTGATGGATTACCTGATCTCCCGCCTTCCGCAATTTCCTCGGGCGGCCGAGCGCGTCGTTATCGGTCCCCTGTCGCTGCGGGAGCTCCGCGAACAATTCATGATTTCCAATACCCACCTGAAGCGGCTTCTGACCCAAGCCGCGACCATGGAAAGTGTCGGCTGGACAGAACCTTCGCGCAAGGGCGACTTCTGGCTGTCCCGCCGCTTCATCCTCGAATATTGGAACTATCAGGCAGCGAAGTTTGCCATCGTCGATGCCGCTGCCGAGGCCGTGCTCGGACCTGCGGTCCGTGAAGAGCCGCAGGCGAGACGGGCCATCTGAGGCTTATCCGTTCAAAAGCTCCTTGACGGTTGCCGACGCTTTGGCGAAATCCATCTGGCCGGCATAACGCTCCTTGAGCGCCGCCATCACTTTGCCCATGTCCTTGACGCCGGCAGCACCCGTCTCGGTGATGATCGCCGAGATATTGGCGCGCACTTCGCCGTCGGAAAGCTGCTTCGGCATGAAGTCCTGAATGACGGCGATTTCCGCACGCTCCTTGGCAGCGAGCTCCGGTCGGGAATTCTCCTCATAGATCTTTGCCGATTCGTCGCGCTGCTTCACCATCTTGGCGAGGATCTGCAGGATCTCGTCGTCGCTCGCCTGCTCCTTGCCGGTACCGCGATTGGCAATGTCGCGGTCCTTGATCGCCGCCTGAATCAGCCGAACGGTCGACAGCCGCTCCGTATCCTTGGCCTTCATCGCCTCTTTCAGCTGGGTGGCGAGTTGATCGCGCAGCATGTCTTCACTCCTTTTTGATGCCGTTTCATAAACCACGCCTATGCGGTGGATCAAATAAATTGCGCGATCGTCGCGATAAAGCGCAGGAAAACGGCCGCAATTCCGGCTACAAAGATTGACGCTAAGCGATTGCGTGGCTATTTACCGCCACCTGCACCAAAATTCGTGATCAGGCCTGAAGCGCGCGGCATTGCCGTGCCCACACGTCTGCGAGATCAAATGGCGACGAGCGCGGCTAAGCGCATCGGCCGCCGGAAACGGGATGAAGATGACCGCAACAGCACCCTGGACAACCGAAAAGCCGACCGCCCTGCTCGTTCTTGCCGACGGCACGGTGATCGAAGGCAGGGGCATCGGCGCCACCGGCAAGGTCCAGGCCGAAGTCGTCTTCAACACGGCGCTGACCGGCTACGAAGAGATCATGACCGACCCCTCCTATCTCGGCCAGATCGTCACCTTCACCTTTCCCCACATCGGCAATATCGGCACCAACGACGAGGATATCGAGGACCTGACGCCTGCCGCCCGCCACGGCGCGGTCGGCGTCATCTTCAAGGCCGACATCACCGACCCGTCGAACTACCGCGCCGCCAAACATCTCGACCAGTGGCTGAAAGCACGCGGCATCGTCGGTCTCTGCGGCATCGACACCCGCGCCCTGACCGCCTGGATCCGCGAGAACGGCGCTCCCAACGCAGTGATTGCCCACGATCCCAACGGCCTCTTCGACATCGAGGCGCTGAAGGCCGAAGCCAAGGCTTGGAGCGGCCTGGAAGGTCTCGATCTTGCCAAGATCGCCTCCTCCGGCCAGTCCTCACAATGGGCGCAGACGCCGTGGGTCTGGAACGAAGGTTACGGCGAACTCGGCGCGGCGGATGCGAAATATCACGTCGTCTGCCTTGATTACGGCGTCAAGCGCAACATTCTGCGCCTGTTTGCGGGCCTCGACTGCAAGGTGACCGTCGTGCCGGCAACAACGAGCGCCGAAGACGTGCTCGCCTTGCAGCCGGATGGTATTTTCCTGTCGAACGGTCCCGGCGATCCAGCGGCAACCGGCGAATATGCCGTGCCTGTGATCAAGACGCTTGTTAAGACCGATATCCCGGTCTTCGGCATCTGCCTCGGCCACCAGATGCTCGGCCTTGCCTTGGGCGCGAAGACCGAGAAGATGCACCAGGGCCATCACGGCGCCAATCATCCGGTCAAGGATCACACGACGGGCAAGGTCGAGATCGTCTCGATGAACCACGGCTTCGCGGTCGACTCGAAGTCGCTGCCCGACGGCGTTGAAGAGACTCATATTTCCCTTTTCGACGGCACCAATTGCGGCCTGCGCGTTCTCGGCAAGCAGGTCTTCTCCGTCCAGCATCATCCGGAAGCCTCCCCCGGCCCGCAGGACAGCCACTATCTCTTCCGCCGCTTCATCAACATGGTGCGCGAGAAGAAGGGCGAACCGGCGCTCGCCGAACGCTGATTTCAAGAACTGCCGATTTCCAAAGGGCCGCTAAACCGGCGCCACCAACGTGATGTGGAATCTCTTGAATCTTGAAGAGGAAGGACCGCTATCGGCCCGAAGCGGTCCTTTTTTGGTATAGAAGAAGAAGGCTGCTTTGCGCCCTCAGAGCCGCCATTCCGCCCCATGCGGGTGATTAGATCACGAATTCCTCCTCGTACATCTGTGGCTCAGGAATGACCGTAACCTCCACCGCAACGATCCAATTTGCCGCGTAGCTCTCGCAGTCGGAATGCGGGTGGTCGGGCTGCACGCACCCCGCAGCATCGATCGCCCGACATCGCAGTATATATTGCCCCACTTCTTTAGGGGTCCACATGTACTCCCACAAGCGCCATGCAAAGGGACGTTCTGTTTCGAGGAGCCTTCCCTCGCGCCAGCCCCTGCCATCTCCGGTGCAGACCTGCACCTGCCGGATAACAGCCTCTCCGCCCCAGGCGGCTCCGAAAATCCGATACGGTTGGCCGGCGATGAGACGCGCCCCCTGCACGGGACGCGCGATCTGCGCTTTGACCTCCATCTCCGCAAGGGGGACCAGCCTGGGTTCCCCGAGGCTGCGCTCCCAACGGAAATAGTCGCGCGCCTGCCAGTAGCCAAGGAAGGGTTGCTCCACAACCGTGATATGCGTGATCCACTTGACCCAAGCCATGCCGAACCACCCACCCACGACCGCGCGTACAGGGTAGCCGTGATCGCGCGTCAACGGCTCCTCGTTCATCGAATAGGCGAGGATCGTGCTATCAGCGATGGCCTTCTCAAGCGGTAAACTGCGCGCAAAAGCGATGGGGCCTGGAGAAGCCGTTTTCTTGTTCGTGTCGACGACCCCGCTGTCTGCGCCTACGAGCAGAACCTCACGTGCGGTTGGCTTAACGCCCGCCATTTCTAAAATCTCGCGCAGAGGAACACCTGTCCACGCGGCATTGCCGACAGCTCCGTTCTGCCACTGCAACCCCTCCTTCGGCGGCACATAGTAGACGCGCCCGTTCCCTGCGCACTCGACGACGGCAGTGAAAGTCGTGCTCCGCATCGCCTTGATGCTGTCGAGGTCAAGATCGATCGGCCGCTCCACCGCTCCGCCCACGCGCAATCTCCAGTCTCGCGCATCAAGGTCCGGCGACGGGAAATGGTTTCGCACGAAGAACAGCTCGGTTGGGATCAGCCAATCGGAGAGCGACGCAAACGGAAACTCGATGTTTGGTGGGGATTTCTGTCGAACTATTAGACTGGGTTGCTCTGGTGTCGGCATCGTCCTCGTCTCCCCTTTCAAGAGCACAACGTTGGCACTCGGTCGCGCGAATTCCCGTTTGATCAAACCGCCCCTCGCAATGCGTCTGTCGCGTTCCGTCTTCGGGCCGCAGTCTAGCACATACCGCACGTTCCTCGGATCGACCTCGAACGGCAGCAAAGGGTCCGAATGCTGCTATGGGCCTCATGTCTCTTTCGCGCCCGCATAATGTTTCATCGAGCCAGCGGTCGCGGTTGCTGCAAAGCGGACATAGTGCAGCCATTTCATGGGCCTAGCCAGCGTTGCAGGAAGGTCGAATTACGACGCTGGCCCGAGGGCCGGTCTACGAGGTTGGTGCCTGTAGAGGCGATAACCCGCGTGAACGTGAGCCTACGACCCAGGCTTGTGACAAAGTCGATCGAGCGTGTCTCGAAGTGCGGCGGCGGCCTGATCGCGCTCATCGGTAGACATAAGCTCGGGCTCAGCTTCCAATCTCAGGTGCGGCAGTTCGGTCCGGACAGTATGACAGCTGCGGACCAGATTTTCCTTCAGATCGACCACGCGATAGGTGGCGACCGGATAGGCTAGTCCCTTTACGTGGACATGCCCCAGTTCCTCACACTCGATCGTGTCCTTCACTTGGGCAAACGTCTCATAAGAAATGAGCACGGTGCCCGGCGACGCTTCCTGCTCAAGGCGCGAGGCGAGATTCACGGCGCCGCCGATTATCGTGTAATCCATCCGGTCCTCGCTGCCGAAGTTGCCCACAGTGCAGTAGTCTGTGTGAATGCCAATGCGGCAGCGCAGCGGTGTTTCAATTCCGATATCGCGCCAGATTTCCCCAAGCTCGCTCATCCGCTTTTGCATGGCGAGAGCCATCTGCACGCAGGCGAGCGCGTCATCCTTGACGCCGCGGGTTTCCGGATCGCCGAAAAACATCAGGATGGCGTCTCCGACATACTTGTCGATCGTCGCGCCGTGATCTGAAGCAATCTTCGACATTTCCGTCAGATAGTGATTGAGGAGCTGTGTGAGATCCTCGGATTCCATTTTGTCTGTGGTTTCGGTAAAGCCGGCAATATCGGAGAAGCATATCGTCAGCTTCTTCCGCTGGCTGGCGATCCTGACGTCCTGGCGGCCGGTGAATATGGAGTTATACACCTGCGGTGCCAGGTATTTCGCCAGCTTGCTGGAAAGCGCTTCGAGAGCTGCGGATTTCTCGGCAAGGTTTTCCTCCCGTTGCTTCAGCTCGGTGATGTCCGAGTAGACGGCCACCGTGCCGCCAGCGGTGATCCGCCGCTCGCTAATCATGATCCATCGCCCATCGCGACGCCGCTGCACCCACGTTTCACCAGGGTTGCGATGCCGCGAAAGCCGCTCGGCAACCCACTCCTCGACTCGCCCCTCAGCATCGTTGATGTAGCCGCCCTCAGCGGACCGGCGAACAATCTGCTCGAATGTCGTGCCGGATGTCATTTCTTCCAGGCCGGCATACAACAGCTCGCGGTAGCGGCTATTGCTCAGCACGAGCCTGTCCTCGCCATCGTACAGAGCGAATCCTTCGGAGATGCTCTCGATGGCATCCACAAGCCGCTGGCGCGCTTCCGCAACCTCACGCAGGCTGTTTTCCTCCACCTCGACAGCAGTGTCCCGGAACAGCCTGAGCGCCCCGGCCATGCGGCCGATTTCGTCGCGGCCGCCAGCGGGAATTTGTGCATTCAGATTGCCGCCCGCGATTGCCAGCATGCTTTGGCTTACCTCTCCCAGACGGGCGAGAAGGCTGCGGTCGACATAGAGCCAGACAACCAGAACCGAACTCAGCAGGCTTAGAAGGGCGGAACCAAGGACAATGCCGGTGCCGTAGCGCTGGACGACCGAGGCTTCGAGGGCGGACGCGGCGATCTCATCGTTTGCCTTTGCAACCAGGCCATCGACGGCCGCGGTAAGGTCGCGCGATAGCCGACTGTTTTCAGCCAGAAGCTTTTCGCCCTGTGCAAGGACAGCAAACTCGTCCTGTCGTACCTTCGGGATCCCGTTCTCACCGTCGGTCAGCGACTTCAACTCGTCCAGCCGTTGTTGGAAGCGGGTCCGCAACTTTTCGTCGATCTCGGTGGAGACCGTTTCGAGTGCGGCGAGCGACCGGCGCAGCGGAAACAGGATCAGCTTCAGATCTCCCGGCGTAGGCGCGTTAGCAGTTTTGACCAGCGCGTCGTTGACTGCCGAGATCTCCTGTTGCGCCCTCTGCTGGGGGATGTAGGCCGCGATTGCCTTGACCAGGTCGCTCGTCGCCGCAGCACGCGCGTCGGGTGGTGCGGCGGGATCAGCCACCGCTGCGCGCCACTGGGGAACCTTGGAGTTCATCACGACGATACCGGGCGCGACGAGACGCTGACTTGCATTTGTCGTGTCCGACAAGCGGCGCAGCAACTCCTCCTTGCGCTGAACCATGGTAAGGCGAACGGCCACAAGATCGTCGAGAGCATCGAGGTTTCGTCGTAGACCAATCACCGCGTCTTCGATTTCCGTCACCGCCGTCGCGCTGAATGCGGTGCCTTTGAGTGCGGCGAGCAACTCTTCGAGACGCCCCATCTCGACTCCGATCGCAGCCGAAACCTGGTTGTGCTGAACCGTGCTGGTCGCCGCCAGCACGGACGGCGCGGTGGAGGCGACCCTCTCAGCCTGGCGCGACAATTGGAGAGAGGCGAGCGCCGTCGGCACCCGTTCCTTGGTGATGCGATCGACCACGTCGCCGACCTGAAGGAAGGCATAGAGAGCTGCGGCGGTCGCGAGCACTGCGAAGGTGCTGATGCCGAAGAAGGCGAGCAACAGGCGCCCGCGTATGCCGACGCGGTCAAACATGGCGGCAACAGCAAGGTCTGGCTTGCGCAGCCAGCAAAGTCTGCACAGATTGGTCTAAAGCGATCCACCCGGCCGGCGGTTGACTATTCCAGCGGCACGTATTCGCCACCCTTCCAGACATACCATATCCAGCTTTGAACGGTGAGGTCGCCCTTGTCGTCGAAATCGACCCGGCCCATTGCCGTTTCGAATTGATTACCTTGCATTGAGGCGATCACCTCCTGCGGCCTTAGAGAACCGGCCTTCTTCACCGCCTGCGACCAGACCTGGACGGCGGAGTAACTGAGCAGTGTGTAGCCTGCGGGCTCGAAATTCTCGGCACGGAAACGCTCGACCACTTGAGCCGCCTGAGGGACGCGCCGTGGGTCCGCGCTAAACGTGAAGAGCGTACCCTCGGCGGCAGATCCGGCGATCAGTGCAAAGTCCTCGCTCGCCATGCCATCGCCTGATACGAGTTGAAGTGCGTAGGCGCGGTCTCGTGAAGCGCGAACCATAAGCGCGACCTCGGGCAGATACCCACCAACATACAACACGGCGATGCCGGCGCCCTCTAACGCCGAGATCTCGGCTGTATAGTCGTTCTTCCCGGGGGTGAAGGCTTCGTAGATCGCTTCGGTGACACCCCGCTTATTCAACTGCTTTCTGGTCTCGTCGGCGAGCCCCTTCCCATAGGTGGTGTTGTCGTGAAGGATCGCTATTTTCTTGTCACCCCAATGATCGGCCAGATAGTTGCCGGCTACCACCCCCTGCGCGTCGTCGCGACCAATGACGCGGAAAACATTTGCACGGCCTTGTTCGGTCAACAGCGGATTGGTCGAACCGGGTGAAATCTGTAGAATTCCCGCGGCCTCGTACACCTTGGATGCCGGGATCGAGGCCTGGGAACAGTAATGCCCGACGACGAGCACCACACCGTCAGCCACCAGTTTCTGGGCGGCCGCCACAGCCTGCTCGGGATCGCAAAAGTCGTCGACCGTGATGAGTTGCACCTGCTGCCCGAGCACGCCGCCAGTCGCATTGATGTCGGCCACTGCCATCTCTGTGCCGCGCTGCATCTGCTCCCCGATCCACGCGAGCGGTCCTGTGACCGGGCCTGCTGCTCCGATCAGGATCTCCGCCCGCGCCAGACTGCCAAGCGAAACGACGAGCGCGACAATAGCTGCAGTGATGCTGCTGCGCATGGTGTACCTCCTTCACAGCTTACGCCAATTTAGTCCCCGCCGACAGCCCCCGCGCAGGCGCAGATATCTCCGCCATTCTGCAGCGCACTTGCCTCTTATCTGTATGGGTTGGTCAGCAGTTAACGTTCCTGCGCGGTACCTCATTGTCTGCTTTGGGCGCCAATCCCAGCCCTTGGCGATTTATGTCCGCTTTTCGTGTCGGGCTCCCAAGCAGCGGACGGTCGGCCATCGGCCCAACGCGGTCGTCCCTTCACGTCGAGCCCACCGACTGTTGCTGGCGCACAGTTGCTATCCAGCTGTCGCAAACCACCATATTGGAAGCAATGCCGTCACTCTGGAACACGAAGGCTTCAGGAAGCGGTCGCCCCAAGTTAGTGACCGGACGTCTTAGCTTCCATATTGACCTCAACCATAGTTGAGGAATTACAAACGCTCGCGGACATCCGATGCAGGAGAAAAGGAATGAGCGGAGCTTTCTATCGTGTCGACAAGTTCGTCGTGCCGGCAGCGGCGCGCGAGGAATTTCTCGTCAAGGTGATGATGACCCACAAGCTGCTGGAAGCACAGGAAGGTTTCATCGAACACAGGGTGCTGGAGCAGGTCGCCGGTCCCGGCGAATTCAATTTCGTCACCATTGCCGAATGGGAAAATACCGTGGTCGTTGAGCGCGCGCGGGCAGCCGTGGCGGCCGCCCACAAGGCCGCCAATTTCGATCCGCAGGAGATGTTTGCCCGTCTCGGCATTCGCGCCGATATCGCCGGCTACAAACCTGTCGCCGCTTAAGGCCGGACGGCCGGCTCAGGTGCCGGCCAGCGCGCCTTCCCGGCGAAGGAGAAGATAGAAGCGAGCGCAGAGCATAACGGCGGCAGCCGCCAGTCCGACGAGGAAGCCGAACCAGATACCGATCCCACCGAAGCCGAGCGGGAAGGCAAAGGCCCAGGCGAGGAGGAAGCCGATCGGCCAATAGGCGATCAGAGCCATGACCATCGGGACACGCGCATCTTTCAGGCCGCGCAGCAAACCGTTGGCGATCACCTGCAGCCCGTCGACGAGCTGGAAAAGCCCAGCAACGACGATCAGCGGACCGGCATAGGCCAGCACTTGCGGCGCCTCCGGCGAGTTGACGTCGAGGAACCAGCTGCCGAGGAATTGCGGCATGGTGGCGAAGATCACCGATCCGACCGCCGAGATGGCGCAGGCAATGACAAGAACCATGATCGAAGCGCGCACCAGCCCATCATAATTGCCCTGCCCGTGCGCCACGCCGATGCGCACCGTCGCCGCCTGGCTGAGACCGAGAGGGATCATGAAGGCGATCGAGGCCCATTGCAGGGCGATGCCGTGCGCGGCAAGCTCGATGGTGCCGATATAACCCATCAGAAGCGACGCGACCGTAAACAGACTGACCTCAGCAAGCACGGTGACGCTGATCGGGAAACCGAGCCGGATGACCTCCAGCAGCGCGTGCCAGTCCGGCTTCCAAAACCGCACGAAGATCTCGTAGCGCCGCGTCTCTTCCCGCCGCTGGACAAAGACGAGGATGAAGAGGAAGCCTGCCGTCTGTACGACCACCGAGACGATCGCCGCACCCTCGAGCCCCATTGCCGGAAAGCCGAAATGGCCGAGCACGAGAGCGTAAGCGAACATTGCGTTCATCACCAGCGTGACGATGGTGACGTTGAGGATGATGCCCGCCTTGCCGATGGCGCTGACCAAAGCCCGCATCACGTTGAAAAGAAGGGCCGGCAGCACGCCGAATTGACCAATCAGAATATAGCCATGGGCGAGCCTGGCCACTTCCGGCTTCTGCTGTGCAAAAAGCAGGATCTGTTCCGCATTGAAAAAGGCCGGTTGTGCGATGATCCAGAATCCGATCACCACCCACAGACCCATGCGCAGCGATCGGCGCACTGAGACGACGTCGCCGCGGCCATAGGCCTGCGCCACCATCGGAATGACGGCGATGGAAAAGCCCGAGCCGAAGATCAGGATCGTGAACAGGAACTGGGCCGATAGCACCATGGCAGCCAGCTGCTCGGCGCCGAGACGTCCGATGATCATCACATCGGTGGTGTGGATGCCGAGCTGGGCAAGCTGGGCGCCGATCAGCGGAATGCCGAGCGCCAGCGTTGCACGGAAATGTGCGCCCCAACGGTTATCGTTTGTCGGCGCAAGCCTGCGCGCGTCGATCGGCGTGTCCATGACACCAGTCCTGTGATTGAAATCTGCAACGCCGCGTAATGAAGCGGCAAAATATCATTCGGACTTAGATCAAAGCCTCGCAGAGAACTACCCCAGAACGGGAAGATGATGAAAAATTCATCATGACATCACTATTTCTGATTGATCAGCCCGCCGCTTCCAGCACCTCGGCCGGCTCACGGAGCCTAACCCTGGTGAGGAATACACCGGCGGCCAGCAGGATGAGCACGGCGGCAGTGAGATAAGGCGCACCGGCAAAGGTGACGGGCGCCTCGGGCCGCGTGAAATAGCCGAACATCTGCGTGAAGATCAGCGGCCCGACGATCGTTGTGATGCTGCTGAGGCTGGTCAGCGCGCCTTGTAGCTCGCCCTGAGCCGAAGGCGGCACTTTGCCAGCGGCGATGCTGCGCAGCGGCGGATCGGCGACGTTTTCGATGACGGTCGCGACGATGACGACGTAGACGACCCATCCCTCCCAGGCGAAGGCATAGCCGGTCAGTCCCGCAGCCGAGAAGCACAGGCCGAGGAGAGCGGTCTTCCACTCGCCGAGCAGGGGCACGATCCGCGGCAGGACGAACCCCATGACGAGCGCGGCACCGATCCCGTAGATACCGAGCGACAGGCCGATCTGCCCCTCGCTCCAGCCGTAACGATAGGTCGAGACGAACGACCAGACGGAGGGATAGACGGCATGCGCCAGGAAAAACAGGAACATGACGAGGCTGACCCAGCCGATGCCGGGGTAATGGCGCATCTGGCGCAGCGCACCGAGCGGGTTGGCGCGCTTCCACTCGAAGCGGCGGCGGTTCTTCGCTTCCAGCGTTTCCGGCAGCAGGAAGCAGGCGGCGATAAAATTGAGAAGCGACAGCGCTGCCGCGCCAAGGAACGGCACGCGCGGCCCGAACTCGCCGAGGAACCCGCCGATGACGGGGCCGATCGTGAAGCCGACGCCGAAGGCGATGCCAATCAGCCCGAAATTCTTCGCCCGGTTCTCCTCGGTGCTGATATCGGCGATATAGGCCGAGCATGTGGCGAAGCTGCCGCCGCTGATACCGGCAAGCACGCGGCCGACGAACAGCATCCAGAAGCTGGTGGCGATGCCGCAAATGAAATTGTCGATCGCGAAGGTCAGCACCGACAATAAAAGGATCGGCCGGCGGCCGAAACGGTCGGACAGGTTTCCGAGCAGCGGCGCGAACAGAAACTGCATGCCGGCATAGACGAGCATCAGCCAGCCACCGTCGATTGCCGCATCGCTGACGCTGCCGCCGGTCAGCTGCTCCAGATAAGCCGGCAGCACCGGCATGATAATGGCGATGCCGATAATGTCGAGAAACAGGATGATGAAGACCAGGAAAAGCCCTCGGCGAACGAATTTCGGGTCAAGCATGAGGCATCTCTACAGCATGTTTCTGAAAAGACGATCTCGTCGCCGCTCAAGTGACATAGCTCAGAAAAGAAAACGAAACAATCCGTGAACATTTCAAAGTTTTTGATGCAGCCGTACGGGAAGTTCATGAAATCCCTCAACCGCCGGGCGCTGCCGGGTGGCCCTCGCAGGAACGGCGTCCAGATCGCCAAGCCCGAAGGCCTGAAGCGAAAGTCCTTCCGTGTGGCCCCCTCATCCGACCCTCCGGGCCACCTTCTCCCCGCTGGGGAGAAGAGGGAATCGAGACGTTGCGGCAAGTCCCCTTCGCCCCAGCGGGGAGAAGGTGCCGGCAGGCGGATGAGGGGGCTACACCCACAAACCTCAGCTAGGCAAACTCAAACCGGCCCCGAGAACGTATCGCAGGCCGACAGCTGGCCGCTGTCGAAGCCGCGTTTAAACCATCTGACGCGTTGTTGCGAGGTGCCGTGGTTGAAACTCTCGGGCACGACGTAACCTTGCGACCGCTTCTGCATCGTATCGTCACCGATCTGCTGGGCGGCATTCAGTGCTTCCTCGAGGTCGCCGGATTCCAGCAGACCCTTCTGCTGGGTATATTTGCCCCAGATGCCGGCGAAGCAATCGGCCTGCAGCTCGACGCGCACCGACATCTCATTGGCCTGCTCCTCGCTCATGCGCCGGCGGGCCTCGTTGAACTTCGGCAGAATGCCGAGGAGGTTCTGCACGTGGTGGCCGACCTCGTGGGCGACGACATAGGCTTCGGCGAAATCGCCCGAAGCGCCGAACCGGTCGGAGAGTTCCTGGAAGAAATCCGTGTCGAGATAGACCTTGTGATCACCTGGGCAGTAGAACGGCCCGGTCGCGGCTGAGGCGAAGCCGCAGCCCGATTGCGTTTGTCCCGAGAAGAGCACAAGCCGCGGCTCCTCGTAATTCTGGCCCTGTGCCTGGAAGATGCCGTTCCATGTATCCTCGGTCTCTGCCAGAACGGTGCGCATAAATGCGGTCATCTCGTCGTTGGCTGGCGTGCGTGTTCCTTCGGACTGGCTCTGTTCGTAACCGGGGCCGCTCGACATGCCGCCGGTTTCGAGCACCTGCAGCAGGTCGACGCCCATCATCTTGAAGATGAAATAGATGACGACGAGGAAGATGATCGTACCGATGCTCAAGCCGCCGCCGGCGCGGCGAACGCCGCCGCCCGAGGGAAAGTTGAAGCCGCCGCCGCGGCCGAACCCGCCGCTCCTCGGATTGCCGCGGCGATCTTCGATATTGTCGGACTGACGCCGGCCTCTCCATTCCATTTTCGTTCTCCCCGGCAAAGCCAGTGCTTCCACTCAAGGAATTTATATAACCGCCGAAGGGAGGAATTCCAGCGGCTTCACCCGCATGCGAAACGGGCGACTAAACGGCTCATTTTTTTCTTGGAGTCGGTTGCGCCGGTCCCTTTTGTCCGCCGCCTTTGCCGGCACTGCCGTGCGACTTGCCCTTCCCCTGACGTGCCAGCTCCTTATCCACGGTCTCCCGCGAGCCTTCCGCCGGTTCCTTGTCTTTTGGATCTACCATCACAGCCTCCGAGTTCTCGACCGCAAACTTGAACGACAGGATATTGTTCCCTGACGGAGCAAGCGCAGTCGGAAGGCGTCTTCCAGGTCGGCCGCAGCTATGCCCTGCACCCCGTCACGCAAAGAAGATGCGTCAACCGCTTGACGCGGCTCCTGCTTTCGCTCTTCCTGATACGTGCGGAGAATGCGGGAGGAGATGATGATGAAGGCGGTGCGCCTGCAAGCGACAGGACAGTTACGGCTTTGCGAAGTCGAAAAGCCAGCACCCGGCCCCGGCGAATTGCTGGTCCGCGTCGAAGCCTGCGGCATCTGCGGCACCGACCGCCATATCTTCCACGGCGAATTTCGGTCGAAGCCGCCGGTGACGCTCGGCCATGAATTCGCAGGTATCGTCGAGACGGTCGGACCGGGCGTGACCGATTTCCGGCCCGGCATGCGCGTGACCGGCGATCCGAACATTTCCTGCGGCGGCTGCGAGGAATGCCGCCGCGGCCGGGTCAATCTCTGCCGGAACCTGCAGGCGATCGGCATTCACCGCGACGGCGGCTTTGCCGATTATGTCTGCATGCCGCAAAGCCAGGCCTTCGCACTGCCGGCCGATCTTGACCCGCTCCACGGCGCCTTCTGCGAGCCCCTCGCCTGCTGCATTCACGGCGTCGACCTCGCAGGATTGCATGCCGGCGCTTCAGTCATCGTGCTCGGCGGCGGCGTGATCGGCCTGCTCACCCTCCAGCTGGCCAGGCTTGCCGGCGCGACGCGCCTCGTGCTGGTGACGCGGAGCCGCGAAAAACGCCGCTTGGCCGAAAGCCTCGGCGCCACCGCGACGGCTGATCCCGGTGACGGCGATGTCATTGCCCACATCACTGCCGCAGACGGACCGCTGCCCGGCGGCGCCGACGTCGTCTTCGAATGCGCCGGCGTCACTGAAACCATGCAGCAGGCGCCCCGGCTTGCCCGCCGCGGCGGCAGCGCCGTCATTCTCGGCGTCATGCCGCAGGGGGCAAGGATAGAAGTCGAGCCCTTCGACCTGCTGTTTCGCGAAGTCCGGCTGATAGCCTCCTTCGTCAACCCTTTTACCCATGGCCGCGCCGCCGATTTGATCGCCACCGGCAGGATCAAGGTCGAGCCGTTGATCTCCCGAAGGATCGGACTTTCAGAAGCCCCGGACGCGATCATCAATCCGGCGCGCGGCGGCGAAATCCGGGCGCTCGTCATCCCCGGACGAAAATAGCCATTCGCGATGGTTCGGATTCCTGTCGATTCCGCGATTTATGGGGTTCCGTTTGCAAATACATTTGCCTATAAGCCGCTTCTAGCCTGAAAAGACCCAGCATGCGCAACCGACCCGGTGATCTCCCACCCTGGCCGGTTTTCTGCGCAGCCAGACAATGGATATCGCCATGCCGAAGCGCCAAGACATCAAATCGATCCTCATCATCGGCGCGGGACCGATCGTCATTGGCCAAGCTTGCGAATTCGACTATTCCGGCACCCAGGCCTGCAAGGCGCTGAAGGAGGAAGGCTACCGCGTCATTCTCGTCAATTCCAACCCGGCGACGATCATGACCGATCCGGGACTGGCAGACGCCACCTATGTCGAGCCGATCACCCCCGAAGTCGTCGCGAAGATCATCGCCAAGGAACGCCCGGACGCGCTGCTGCCGACCATGGGCGGCCAGACGGCTTTGAATACGGCGCTGTCGCTGAAGCGCATGGGCGTGCTCGACCGCTACAATGTCGAGATGATCGGCGCCAAGCCGGCCGCCATCGACATGGCTGAAGACCGCGCGCTGTTCCGCGAGGCCATGGCCCGCATCGGCCTGGAAACGCCGCGCTCGATGCTGGCGAACGCCACCGACATCAAGGATCTCGACCGCAAGACGCACGAGGCCGAGCGCAGCAAGCTGCGCGAAAGCCTTTCCGGTTCCGACCTCGACAAGGCATTGGACGAGCTGGAAAACCAGTGGAATCTCGGCGAGAGCGACCGCAAGCAGCGTTATTTGAACCACGCCATGGCGATCGCCGCCCAGGCACTCGATCATGTCGGCCTGCCCGCCATCATCCGCCCCTCCTTCACGCTCGGCGGCACCGGCGGCGGCATTGCCTACAACCGCTCGGAATTCTTCGAGATCGTCGGTGGCGGCCTCGATGCTTCGCCGACCACCGAAGTGCTGATCGAAGAATCGGTTCTCGGCTGGAAAGAATATGAAATGGAGGTCGTCCGCGACAAAGCTGACAACTGCATCATCATCTGCTCGATCGAGAACATCGATCCGATGGGCGTCCATACCGGCGATTCGATCACCGTCGCCCCGGCGCTGACGCTGACGGACAAGGAATACCAGATCATGCGCAACGCCTCGATCGCGGTGCTGCGCGAGATCGGCGTCGAGACCGGCGGCTCGAACGTCCAGTTCGCCGTCAATCCGAAAGACGGCCGCCTCGTCGTTATCGAAATGAACCCGCGCGTGTCGCGCTCCTCGGCACTGGCGTCCAAGGCCACCGGCTTCCCGATCGCCAAGGTCGCAGCCAAGCTCGCGATCGGCTATACGCTCGACGAACTGGAAAACGACATCACCGGCGGCGCCACGCCCGCTTCGTTCGAGCCGTCGATCGACTATGTCGTCACCAAGATCCCCCGTTTCGCCTTCGAGAAATTCCCCGGCGCCTCGCCGGTGCTGACGACCGCGATGAAGTCGGTCGGTGAAGTCATGGCGATCGGCCGCACCTTCGCCGAGTCGCTGCAGAAGGCGCTGCGCGGCCTCGAAACCGGCCTGACCGGCCTGGACGAAATCGAAATTCCCGATTTCGAGGAAGGAGAATCCAGTCAGAACGCCATCCGCGCCGCCATCGGCACGCCGACGCCCGATCGCCTGCGCATGGTCGCCCAGGCGCTGCGCCAGGGTCTCAGCATCGAAGAGGTGCACGAGGGCTGCAAGATCGACCCGTGGTTCATCGCCGAGCTCAAGAACATCGTCGACATGGAGGCCCGCATCCGCGAGCACGGCCTGCCCGGCGATGCTGCCAACCTGCGCATGCTGAAGGCGATGGGCTTCTCCGACGCGCGTCTGGCAACGCTGACCGGCAAGCGTCCGAAGGAAGTTGCCGAACTGCGCAACGGCCTCAACGTCCGTCCTGTTTTCAAGCGCATCGACACTTGCGCCGCCGAATTCGCTTCACCGACCGCCTACATGTATTCGACCTACGAGACGCCCTTCGTCGGCGCCGCACGCTCGGAGGCTGAGGTTTCGGACCGCAAGAAGGTCGTCATCCTCGGCGGCGGTCCGAACCGCATCGGTCAGGGCATCGAGTTCGATTATTGCTGCTGCCATGCCGCCTTCGCGCTGAAGGATGCCGGTTACGAAGCGATCATGATCAACTGCAACCCGGAAACCGTCTCGACCGATTACGACACGTCGGACCGCCTCTATTTCGAGCCGCTGACGGCCGAGGACGTGATCGAGATCCTGCGCGCCGAGCAGGAAAAGGGCGAAGTCGTCGGCGTCATCGTCCAGTTCGGCGGCCAGACGCCGCTGAAGCTTGCCGAGGCGTTGGAAAAGAACGGCATCCCGATCCTCGGCACCGCGCCCGATGCGATCGATCTTGCCGAAGACCGCGACCGCTTCCAGAAGCTGCTGATGAAGCTCGACCTCAACCAGCCGAACAACGGCATCGCCTATTCGGTCGAGCAGGCCCGTCTCGTCGCCGCAGAAATCGGCTTCCCGCTGGTCGTGCGCCCGTCCTACGTGCTCGGCGGCCGCGCCATGCAGATCCTGCATTCGGAAGGCCAGCTGCAGACCTACCTGCTCGATACGGTGCCGGAACTGGTGCCTGAAGACATCAAGCAGCGTTATCCCAACGACAAGACCGGCCAGATCAACACCCTGCTCGGCAAGAACCCGCTGCTCTTCGACAGCTATCTCACCCATGCGATCGAAGTCGATGTCGACTGCCTCTCGGACGGCACCGACGTCTATGTCGCCGGCATCATGGAGCATATCGAGGAAGCCGGCATCCATTCCGGCGATAGCGCCTGTTCGCTGCCGCCGCGTTCGCTGCCGGTCGAACTGCTCGACGAGCTGGAACGTCAGGCGAAGGCGATGGCCAAGGCGCTCAATGTCGGCGGCCTGATGAACGTCCAGTTCGCCATCAAGGACGGCACCGTCTACGTGCTCGAAGTCAACCCGCGCGCTTCGCGCACCGTGCCCTTCGTCGCCAAGACCATCGGCGCGCCGATCGCCAAAATCGCTGCTCGCGTCATGGCCGGCGAGAAACTCGACGCGACCTTTGCCGCCTACGGCACGAAGCCCGATCCGCGCAAGCTCACGCACATCGCCGTCAAGGAAGCCGTCTTCCCATTCGCCCGTTTCCCCGGCGTCGACACGCTGCTCGGGCCCGAAATGCGCTCGACCGGCGAAGTCATCGGCCTCGACACGGATTTTGCGCTGGCCTTCGCCAAGTCGCAGCTCGGCGCTGGCGTCGAACTGCCGCGTGACGGCACGGTCTTCGTCTCGGTGCGCGACGAGGACAAGCCGCGCGTGCTGCCGGCGATCCGCATCCTGGTCGAACAGGGCTTCAAGGTGCTGGCGACCGGCGGCACCGCCCGTTTTCTCGGCGAAAACGGCATCACCGCCACCAAGATCAACAAGGTGCTCGAAGGCCGTCCGCATATCGAGGATGCGATCCGCAACCGCCAGGTCCAGCTCGTCATCAACACCACCGACGGCAACAAGGCGATCTCGGACTCCAAGTCGCTGCGCCGCGCGACGCTGATGCAGAAGGTGCCCTATTACACGACGATGGCCGGCGCGGAGGCCGCCGCCCAGGCGATCAAGGCGCTGAAGGCCGGCAATCTCGAAGTCCGGCCGCTGCAAAGCTACTTCGCCTGAGATGAGAGCAATTTCAGCAAAACAGCGTCAGCGCTCCTTGAGCGCTGACGCTGAGTTCAACCAGAATCGACTTATGCAGTCGCTTTCATAAGCCCTCGAATTTCCATCATATCCTGGCGAAATCGAAGCATTTCCTCCGCCTTCAGCCGCTCGTCCGGGATACGCAGCAGATAGGACGGATGCACTATCACGAAGAGCGTGCGTCCTCCTTCGATCGCCATTGCCTTTCCCCTGACATCCTGCAGGCGTCCCGTCACATCGGTCAGCGCCGCCAGCGCCGTCGCCCCCATGGCAACGATCAGCTTCGGCTTGACGAGCGCCAATTCCAGATCGAGCCACCAGCGGCATTGCTTCACCTCGCCCATAGTGGGCTTTTGGTGGATGCGCCGCTTGCCGCGCGGCTCATATTTGAAATGCTTGACGGCATTGGTGACGTAAAGCATTGACCGGTCGATGCCCGCCTCCGCAATGACCTGATCGAAAAGCTTGCCCGCTGGACCGACGAAGGGGCGCCCCGCAATATCCTCCTGATCGCCCGGCTGCTCGCCGACGAACATTACCGCCGCATCGCGCGGCCCCTCCCCGAAGACCGTCTGCGTTGCATTGGCGTGAAGCGGACAGCGCATGCAGACGGCAGCCTCCGCGCGCAGTGCTTCCAGCGTGCCCGCCGGAAGCTCGGGCTCGGCGGGAAGATTGCGCGCAGCCTGCTGCAGCCGTTCGTGAAAAGGCAGCGATTGCGTTGCCTCCCGCGCCGCCATGGCCCGCACCTTGCTCTCAGCCGACGCAATCAAGCCGGGAATGAGATCGGCCTCCGGCAGGTTCTTCCAATATTTCTTCGGCATTTCCGCCTGCATCGCCTTCACCTTCAATCGCGCCGGATTGAAGATGCTGGAGTAATAGGTGCGCCAGAGCTCATCGGTGGCATCACTGAGATTGGGCTTCTCGCAGGGTTCGTCGCTGATCGTCAGACGCTCGCCGTCCCAGGCGGCTGATCCCTTGGGTGTTGCGATCAGCCAGTCCATGTCGTTGAAGCGCCGCTGGAAGAAGGGCGCCGTGCGCCTGACGATATGATGGTCCGGCTCGAACCAGGCGATGAATTTTCGTCGCCCTGCGGAAACCGCGCCGACCTCCTTGAAGCGGACGAAGGCCGTCATCTTGTGCGCGTCGCGATGCACGTTTTTCGCCATCGATCTGGCGCGTACGACATCTTCATCGGAGTTCACCTCGAGCAGCTGTCGGTCCAGTTGCAGCCGCCACAGCAGGCGGTAAAGCAGCGAAAACCGCGCCGTATCGGAATGGCAGAGCACCGTCTCGGCAAGCTCGATGAAGGCGGGCGGCACTGTCATCGGCTTGCGCGAGGCTGCCGGCGCCGGCGGCATGGCGTCGCGCTGGAACGAAAGATCCGCCTCCGCACTTTTTTCGCGCCAGTCGATCTCCTCAGGCAAAATGCCGGCCGCCGCCAAGGCACGTGCGGCATCGCGCCATTCGCCAAGCTCACCTCGTCCTGCAAGCACGACCCGGCGCATCACAGCAACGACAATTGTTCAGGCTGCGGCTCGAACATGGCGCGAAGGTCCGGCCGGTCGATCAGCCGCCGTGGCGACCAGCCTTCCGCCGAAATGAAGGACTGGACCTTCTTGATCGAAACGCCGAGCCGCGAGAGATCGTCCAGCCGCAGGCGGCGAAAGCGGCGCGCCGAAACGATCGCCTTGACGGACTTGGTGCCGAGACCGGGCACACGCAACAAACGCTCACGCTCGGCCTTGTTGATATCGACGGGAAATTCACCCCGATTGGCAAGCGCCCAGGCAAGTTTGGGGTCGAGGTTCAGATCGAGCATGCCGCCTGCCTGGTCGGCGGTAATCTCATCGATGCCGAAGCCGTAGAACCGATACAGCCAGTCGGCCTGGTAGAGCCGGTGTTCGCGCATCAGCGGCGGCTTGATCAGCGGCAGGTTTTTCGACGAATCCGGGATCGGACTGAAGGCGGAATAATAGACGCGCTTGAGGCCGTAGCTGCTGTAAAGCCGGCCGCTGGTTGCCAGAATGGTCGCGTCACTCGCGCCGTCGGCGCCGACGATCATCTGCGTGCTCTGGCCAGCCGGGACAAAACGCTGGCGTTTCTTGCTTTTCAGCGTCGGCTCGCCGGCGGCCTCAATCTTCAGCCTGAGATCAGCCATCGATCGGCGGATATTGGCAGGCTTCTTTTCCGGTGCGAAACGGCTGATGCCGATGTCCGTCGGCAGCTCGATATTGAGCGACAGCCGGTCGGCATAAAGCCCCGCCTCCTCGATCAGCCGCGGCGATGCCTCGGGGATCGATTTCAGGTGGATATAACCGCGGAAAGCATGCGTCACCCGCAGTTCGCGTACGATGCGGACCATCTCCTCCATGGTGTAGTCGGACGAACGGATGATGCCGGACGAAAGAAAGAGACCTTCGATATAATTGCGACGATAGAATTCCAACGTCAGCCAGATCACCTCCTCCGGCGTAAAGCGCGCCCGTTCGACATTGCTCGACGAGCGATTGATGCAATAGGCGCAGTCGTAGATGCAGAAATTCGTCAGCAGGATTTTCAGGAGCGAAATGCATCGACCATCCGGCGCATAGGCATGGCAGATGCCGGATCCCTCGGTCGAACCGAGCCCGCCGCTTGTGCTCGAATCGCGTTTCACCGTGCCGCTGGAGGCGCAGGAAGCGTCATATTTCGCGGCATCGGACAGGATGGCCAAGCGTTCGGCAAGCGACTTCTTCATTCCTATGTTCACTATATGTTCTAATATACGAAGTCAATCCAGCTCCATCCCACCACTGCCCGATTTTCTGGCGCATCACCTGATATCGCGGAGGTTACATTGCCTTTTTGCGAATTTTCTGGAAATCGGCCTTGGCGATCTGCTATAAGCACTTAACTAGGATTGTGGCACGGTTCCGAAGCTCCCCTTCGGGACCTGTTTTCTTTTGTGTTTGCGCCTGACGTGCCGATACAAGGAGTGAAGGACAGAAAAATGGTTGAAAAGGTACCGATGACACAGGGTGGTTTCGTCAAGCTGCAGGAAGAACTGCGCTGGCGCCAGCAGGAGGAGCGCCCCCGAATCATCGAGGCGATCGCCGAAGCCCGTGCCCATGGCGACCTTTCTGAGAACGCCGAATATCACGCCGCCAAGGAAGCCCAGAGCCACAATGAAGGCCGCATCACCGAGCTGGAAGACCTGACGGCGCGCGCCGAGGTCATCGATCTAACCAAGATGTCGGGCGACAAGATCAAATTCGGCGCCAAGGTGAAGCTCGTCGACGAGGACACCGAGGAAGAAAAGACCTACCAGATCGTCGGAGACCAGGAAGCCGACGTCAAAGCCGGCCGCATCTCCATCTCCTCCCCAATCGCCCGTGCGCTGATCGGCAAGGAAGTCGGCGATTCCATCGAGGTCAACGCGCCCGGCGGCTCGAAGGCCTACGAAATCCTCCAGGTTTCCTGGGGCTGATCGGCCGCCACAGACGAGACCCCTCCCTTGCCTGATATGCGTGACGTCGAGATCATCGCGCCTAATTTCAAGCGCCGGCTCTCCGGCGTCACCTCGACCATCGTCCAGCTCATTCCGTGCCAGCTCCGGCTCGGCATCGGAATCGCAACTCTCGGCCCCGGTCTGCCGGAAAGCCTGCCGAAACTGAGATGGTCACAGCTCCCTGGTCTGTGGCGCAGGCCGGCGCGCCGGCGCCAGCGCGTCTGGCACGCCCGGCGCAACAATGAGATGGCCGTCGGCATCCTCCTTCGCCATCTCCTGCGCATGCCGCTGAAGCTGCTGTTCACCTCGGCCGCACAACGCCGCCACACCGCCTTCACGAAATGGCTGATCCGCCGCATGGACGCGGTGATCGCGACCAGTGATCGCTCCGGCTTCTTCCTCGAGGTGCCGCACACGGTGATCCAGCACGGCGTCGATCTGTCCCTGTTCCACCCGCCGGAAACGGAGGAGGACGCCATTGCCGCGACCGGCCTGCCCGGCCGCTATCTTGTCGGCTGTTTCGGTCGTGTGCGCCATCAGAAGGGCACCGATCTCTTCGTTCAGGCTATGATCGAACTCTTGCCGCAGCACCCCGAATGGACGGCCGTCGTCTCCGGCCGGGTGACGGCGGAGCACGTGGGCTTCGGCGACAAGCTCAAGGCCGACGTCGCCGCCGCAGGCCTTAGCGACCGCATCCTCTTCCTCGGCGAAGTGCCCGATATCAAAGTCTGGTATCGCCGCCTGACGCTCTATGTCGCCCCATCCCGCAACGAGGGCTTCGGCCTGACGCCGCTCGAAGCCATGGCTTCGAGGACGGCTGTGGTGGCATCGGACGCCGGCGCCTATGCCGAACTCATCGTCAATGGCGAGACCGGCGCAGTCGTCGCCGCCGGCGACGGTGAGGCGCTGACGCAGGCGATCGCCCCCTATATTGCAGATCCGGCGCTGGCGATTGCGCATGGCGAGAATGCGTTGCGCCATGTCCGGGCTAATTTTGCGCTGGAGAAGGAAGCAACCGCGATCGGCGCTATTTACGATCGGCTTCTCGGCGGCAATCGCGGCTGAGTGGCACGAGAAACGGCCCGCTGAAAAGACGGCCACCCCTCCTCCGTCATGCTCGGGCTTGTCCCGAGCATCTGCCTCGGGTCGATAGGGCAGCAGATCCTCGGCACAAGGCCGAGGATGACGTCGAGCAGAGAACGAGATCTATCGACAAGCGAACGGCCCGTCGGATGACGGGCCGCTGCAAATATCCAAGACTGATGAGTGGCTGGTTATTCGGCGGGCTGGAGACCAGCAGTCGACGTGTCCTCGCTCTCGCCGCCCAGGGCTCTCGCGAGCTGTCCAGTGTCCAGCTCATTTTCCCAGCGCGCCACGACGATCGTCGCCACCGCATTGCCGACGAGGTTGGTCAGCGCCCGGCATTCCGACATGAAGCGGTCGATGCCGAGGATGAGCGCCATGCCGGCGACCGGCACGGAGGGCACGACGGAGAGTGTCGCGGCAAGGGTGATGAAACCGGCGCCAGTGATGCCGGCTGCACCCTTCGAGCTCAGCATTGCCACCAGGAGCAGCAGGATCTGGTCGCCCCAGGAGAGCTGGATGCCGGTTGCCTGGGCGATGAAGAGGGCTGCCAGCGTCATATAGATGTTGGTGCCGTCGAGATTGAAGGAATAGCCGGTCGGGATGACGAGGCCGACGACCGAGCGCTTGCAGCCGGCCTTTTCCATCTTGTTCATCAGGCCCGGAAGTGCGGCCTCCGAAGACGAGGTGCCGAGCACCAGCAGCAGCTCTTCCTTGATGTAACGCAGCAGCGCCAGGATCGAGAAGCCGTTATAGCGGGCAACCGCGCCGAGCACGACAAGGACGAACAGCAGCGAGGTGATGTAGAAGGTGCCGATCAGCATGGCGAGATTGGCGATCGATCCGATGCCGTACTTGCCGATAGTGAAGGCCATGGCGCCGAAGGCGCCGATCGGAGCGGCCTTCATCAGAATGCCGACGAGCTTGAAGATCGGTGCCGTCAGGGCGTTGAGGAAAGTCACGACCTGCTCGCCCTTTTCGCCGACCATGGCGAGCGCGATGCCGAAGAGCACCGAGAAGAACAGCACCTGCAGAATATCGCCGTCGGCAAAGGCGCCAACGATCGTTGTCGGGATGATATTCGTCAGGAATCCGACGATGCTCTGCTCATGCGCCTTATCGGCAAAAGTGGCGACGGCCTTCGGGTCGAGCGATGCCGGATCGATGTTCATCCCGGCGCCGGGCTGGACGACGTTGGCGACGATCATGCCGATGACGAGCGCCAGCGTCGAGAAGGTCAGGAAGTACAGCATCGCCTTGCCGGCGACGCGGCCGACCTTCTTCAGATCACTCATGCCGGCAATACCGGTCGCCACCGTCAGGAAGATGACCGGCGCAATCACCATCTTGACGAGCTTGATGAAGGCATCGCCGAGCGGCTTCAGCTGGGTACCGAGCTCAGGATAGAAATGGCCGAGCAGGATGCCCGCGGCGATAGCCGCGAGAACCTGGACATAGAGATGAGAATAGAAGGGCTTCTTGCCCTTGCTGTCTGCGACTGCATCGAGTGGTGCTGCGATCATGATGTCCTCCTAAAGGCTCGTCCGGAACGAACTCCGGCCTCCCGAGCCGTTCGCTTCAATCCAACAGCTCAGCCGTTGTTGCGCTGTTCTTCGCAATCGCCGTGCCAGTTTCGCGCCATCCGCCTAAGCCGCTGTGTTTATTTCAGAAAAAAATTTTCAGGAGCCCGCGACTTATCCAGGCAATGCGGAAACTCACACAAATCCATTTGCGTCCCGTGCGGAAAAATGCACAAATCCGCCATGTCCTTGTCAGTCTCGCAAAGGCTTTGGCCCTCCCTGCCTCTGCACCACCGCATTCGCCGAATGTGGTGGGCCTATGCGGTGCTTGCCCTTTCGGCCGTCGCCGGAAGTCTCTTGGCGAGTGGCGAGGTCGGCCGGCGCCGGGCGGAAGCGGCCTTGGAGGAACAGGCCCGCACCGATGCGAGGATGAACGTGGCGCTGCTGCGCACCGTCCTCGAAAAATACCGGGCACTGCCCTTCGTGTTGTCCCAAGATACCGCGCTCGCCGCCGCCCTGGCGGGACGCGACGCTGGTACCTTCGAACAGCTGAGCCGGAAGCTTGAGACACTGGCAGCCGGTACGAAGGCTGCCGTTATCTATGTCATCGACAAGGATGGTATCGCGGTTTCGGCCAGCAACTGGCGCGAACCGACGAGCTTCGTCGGCAACGACTATCGCTTCCGCGAGTATTTTCAGGGCGCCGTCGCTCAAGGGCAGGCCGAGCATTTCGCGCTCGGCACCGTCAGCAAGAAACCCGGTCTTTATATCTCCGAGCGGATATCAGGCAGCGACGGTCTGCTGGGCGTCGTCGTCGTCAAGGTGGAATTCGACGATGTCGAGGCTGATTGGAATGCCTCGGGCGCCCCCTCCTACGTCATCGACGATCGTGGCATCGTCCTCATCACCAGCATTCCTTCCTGGCGGTTCATGACGATCGGCCGTATCGCGGAGGATCGGTTGACCGCGATCCGCGAGAGCCTTCAATTCGGTGACGCGCCGCTTCAGCCGCTGCCGCTCGATATCATCAGGCACCTTGGCGATGGGCTTGCTGTCGTCGAGATCGTCACGCCCGGCGGCGCCGGCAAGACAAGCTTTCTCAATGTCGGGATGCCGATCCCTGCGACCGGCTGGCATCTGCAGCATCTTGTTGCATTGGGGCCGTCCGTCGATGCAGCGGTCCGCGAAACGCGCATGCTGGCGCTGCTCTTGCTTTTGCCGCTCCTGGCGGGCGCAGCCTTCCTCTTGCGCCGCCGCCAGACGATCACGCTGAGGATTTTCAGGGAGCAGCAGGCGCGCGAAGAACTGGAACAGCGCGTGGCCGAGCGGACGCTGGATCTCAGCCAGGCGCGGGATCGGCTGCAGGCCGAGATCGCCGGTCACCGCAGCACCGAGCAGAAGCTGCAGGCGGTGCAGCAGGATCTGGTGCAGGCCAACCGGCTGGCAATCCTCGGCCAGGTTGCCGCCGGTGTCGCCCATGAGATCAACCAACCGGTGGCCACCATCCGCGCCTATGCGGACAATGCCCGCACTTTCCTCGACCGCGGCCAGACGGCGCCGGCCGGTGAAAATCTTCAAAATATCGCCGCCCTGACGGAGCGCATAGGCTCGATCACCGAGGAGCTGAAGACCTTCGCCCGCAAGGGCCGCGGCAGCGCCGAACCGACGGGCTTGAAGGACGTCATCGAGGGGGCGGTGATGCTGCTGCGCAGCCGCTTTGCCGGCCGCATGGACACGCTCGACATCGAGCTGCCGCCCGCCGAGCTGCAGGTCATGGGCAGCAGGATCCGTCTTGAGCAGGTGCTCATCAACCTGCTGCAGAATGCGCTGGAAGCCGTGGCGCCAAAAGCCGGAGCGGGGCGCGTAGAGGTCAGGACATCGGCCGATGCGGAGACGGTGACGCTGACGGTTGCCGACAATGGCCCCGGCATTTCGCCCGAAATCCGCAAGGGCCTGTTCACGCCGTTCAACACCTCGAAGGAAAAAGGTCTCGGCCTCGGCCTTGTCATTTCCAAGGATATCGTCGGCGATTACGGCGGCCGGATGGAAGTTGAGAGCGATGGCGAGGGAAGCCGCTTCATCGTTCATCTGAGAAAGGCTTGAGATCATGGACATGGGCATACCCGTTGCTTTGATCGACGATGACAGAGATCTGCGCCGCGCCACCGCCCAGACGCTGGAACTCGCCGGCTTCTCCGTTTCCGCCTATGACGGCGCCAAAGCGGCGCTGGACGAGCTGCCGGCCGATTTTGCCGGCCCGGTCGTCACCGATATCCGCATGCCCGAGATCGACGGGCTGCAACTGTTCGCGACGCTCAAGGGTATGGATCCCGACTTGCCGGTGATATTGATGACCGGCCACGGCGATATTCCGATGGCCGTCCAGGCCATCCAGGACGGCGCCTATGATTTCATCGCCAAGCCCTTCCCGGCCGACCGGCTCGTCCAGAGCGTGCGCCGCGCCAGCGAAAAACGTCGGCTCGTTCTGGAAAACCGCATGCTGCGCAAGGCTGCCGACGATGCGCAGGAGAGCTTGCCGCTGATCGGCCAGACGCCGGTCATGGACAATCTCAGGAAGATCCTTCGCCACATCGCCGATACCGATGTCGACGTGCTGGTCGCCGGCGAAACCGGCAGCGGCAAGGAAGTGGTGGCCCAGATCCTGCATCAGTGGAGCCATCGCCGAAACGGCAATTTCGTGGCGCTGAACTGCGGGGCGCTGCCCGAAACCGTCATCGAAAGCGAGCTGTTCGGCCACGAAGCCGGCGCCTTTACCGGCGCCCAGAAGCGCCGCACCGGCCGCATCGAACATGCAAGCGGCGGCACGCTTTTCCTCGACGAGATCGAGAGCATGCCTGTCGCCACGCAGGTCAAGATGCTGCGGGTGTTGGAGATGCGCGAAATCACCCCGCTCGGCACCAACGAGGTGCGCCCGGTCGACTTGCGCGTCGTCGCGGCCGCCAAGATCGACCTTGGCGATCCCGAGGTGCGCGGCGATTTTCGCGAGGATCTCTATTACCGACTGAATGTCGTGACGATTTCCATTCCGCCGCTGAGGGAGCGCCGCGACGATATTCCGCTGCTGTTTTCCCATTTCGCCGCTCGCGCCGCCGAGCGCTTCCGCCGCGATGTGCCGCAGCTTTCAGAGGCGGTTCGCCGCCATCTTGCCTCGCATTCCTGGCCTGGCAATGTCCGCGAACTCTCCCATTATGCCGAACGCGTGGTGCTTGGCGTCGAAGGCGGCGGAGCGCCGTCCCTTCCCCAGCAGCCGACCGGAGGCACGCTGCCCGAGCGGCTGGAACGCTACGAGGCAGAGATCATCCGCGACGCGCTTTCGGCCAATGACGGCGACGTGCGCCGCACCATCGAAACACTCGGCATTCCGAGAAAGACCTTTTACGACAAGCTGCAACGCCACGGCATCAACCGGGGCGGCTATGCCTCGCGCAAATAGGCTGTTTCAGACTTCGACCAGTCCCAGCTTCTTCACCTGCCGGATCGTCAGCATGGTGCGCACGGTATCGACATGTTCGTTCGCCGTCAGCACCTCGATGACGAAATCCTGGAAATGGGTGAGGTTTTCCGCCACGCAATGCAGCAGGAAATCGCTGTCGCCCGAAACCATCCAGGCCTGGCGCACCAGCGGCCATTCGGCGGTGGCGGCGGCAAACGCCTTGAGATTGCCTTCCGACTGGTGCTTGAGGCCGACCATGCAGAAGGCGACCAGATCGAAGCCAAGCTTCGGGCTGTTCAACATGGCGTGATAGCCTTCGATGATGCCGGCCTCCTCGAGCTTCCGCACCCGGCGCAGACAGGGCGGCGCTGAGATGCCGACCCGGTCGGCGAGTTCGACATTGGTCATGCGGCCGTCGGCCTGCAGCTCCCGGAGGATCTTTATGTCGATGACGTCGAGTTCCGTGCGACCCACACCGTGGCCTTTCTTTAATTCTCCGCGGCGAGCTTCTATATAAAGCAGCGGAATACGCAAGAAAGTTTCAAGCCGATGACGGATTCTTGCACAGCAAGGCCATTTGCCTTGTTGGTAATGCAAGGCTGCCCTTGAATAATAGCATTGGACGTTCATAAATGGCGCATGGACCGCGAAACGGCCGCAATCGCCTTTTAGCCGCCGCCCTCCTGCCAGTCGAAAGGAAATGACATGCCCGCCCGCCACACGAAGGTGCTCATCATCGGTTCCGGACCCGCCGGCTATACTGCCGCGGTCTATGCCGCGCGCGCCATGCTGAAGCCGGTTCTGATCGCCGGCCTCGAACAGGGTGGGCAATTGATGATCACCACCGATGTCGAGAACTATCCGGGCTTTGCCGATCCGATCCAGGGTCCCTGGCTGATGGACCAGATGCTGCAGCAGGCAAAACATGTCGGCGCCGAGATCGTCAACGACCTCGTGTCCGAGGTCGACATGAACCAGCGTCCCTTCGTCGCCCGCACCGACAGCGGCCAGGTCTGGACCGCGGATACGCTGATCATCGCCACCGGCGCCAAGGCCAAGTGGCTGGGCATCGAAAGCGAGCAGCATTTCCAGGGCTTCGGCGTTTCGGCCTGCGCCACCTGCGACGGTTTCTTCTATCGCAACAAGGATGTGATCGTCGTCGGCGGCGGCAACAGCGCCGTCGAAGAGGCGCTTTATCTCTCCAACATCGCCAAGTCGGTGACATTGGTACATCGCCGCGACACTTTCCGCGCCGAGAAAATCCTGCAGGAACGCCTGTTCGCCAAGGAAAACGTCAACGTTCTGTGGAACACCGAAGTGGCCGAAATCACCGGCACGGCGGCCAAGCCCCCGATGCCGCAATCCGTGTCCGGCGCCCGCCTGCGTGACGTCAGAACCGGCACGATCACCGAAATGCGGATCGACGGCGTCTTCGTTGCCATCGGCCACGCACCGGCAACCGAACTCTTCAAGGACAAGCTGAAGCTGAAGGACAACGGCTATCTCTGGACCGCGCCGGATTCGACCGCGACCAGCCTCGAGGGTGTTTATGCCGCCGGCGACGTGACCGACGACACATTCCGTCAGGCCGTCACCGCCGCCGGCATGGGCTGCATGGCAGCACTCGAAGCCGAGCGATATCTGACGGGCCACATGCCCGTCGCCGTGGCCGCGGAGTAAGACCGGCATGAGAGGCGGGGGAATGCCATTGGATTGGGACAAGCTGCGAATTTTCCACGCAGCTGCCGAGGCGGGTTCGTTCACGCATGCGGCGGATAAACTCCACCTGTCCCAATCAGCCATCAGCCGCCAGGTGAGCGCGCTCGAGCAGGATGTCGGCACCAAGCTGTTTCACCGTCATGCCCGCGGCCTGATCCTGACCGAACAGGGCGAACTGCTCTACCGCACCGCCCATGACGTGCTGCTGAAGCTCGAAACCGTCAAGATGCAACTCACCGAGACGACCGAGACGCCGTCCGGCAAGCTGCGTGTGACGACGACAGTCGGCCTCGGCCAGGGCTGGCTGACCGACAAGATCCAGGAATTCCTGCAGCTCTACCCCGATGTGCAGATCCAGCTGATCCTCGACAATGAGGAAGTGGATGTGAACATGCGGCATGCCGACTGTGCGATCCGCCTGCGCCAGCCGCAGCAATCCGACCTCATCCAGCGCAAGCTCTTCACCGTGCATATGCACGTTTATGCGGCGCCCTCCTATATCAATCGCCACGGCGAACCGCAGAAGATCGAAGATCTCGACAATCACCGCATCATCACCTTCGGCGAGCCGGCGCCGAGCTATCTGCTCGACGTCAACTGGCTCGAAGTCGCCGGCCGCTCCTCGGACAACAAGCGCATCCCGCATCTGCAGATCAACAGCCAGACCTCGATCAAGCGCGCCTGCCTGCTCGGCATCGGAGTCGCCTGCCTGCCGGACTATATCGTCGGGCGCGATCCCGGTCTGATTCAGCTGGCGATCAACGCTGATGTCCCCTCCTTCGATACCTATTTCTGCTATCCCGACGAGATCAAGAACGCCGCCAAGCTGAAGGCCTTCCGTGATTTTATCGTCAGCAAGGCCAGAAACTGGAATTTTTAAGCCAGATTAATGGAATGTTTTCCATACTATGCGTAGAGCGCATGACTGGCATGCACAAATGTGGGTTGCCGTTTGCCCATTAAACCACCATATCGCACATAGCTGATGCACATGGTGGCTTTTCCTCCCAGTTCCACCGCATTAGCTGTTCCCCTCTGGAGGTTTTTGACCTTCACACTTATAAGGGCCCTGGTTTTCCAGTGGCCCTCTTTTTTTGCCTTGCCGCTTCGAGAAATGCCGCATCGCAAAAAAATTGTGCGGCGCATAGCAGGCATGCACAAAAAAGCATTGAAACCTGCCTAAGGAAGCACCATATCCAATTCAGCTGATGCATTTCGTGGTTTCTCTCCCAGTTCCACCGCATTAGCTGTTCCCCTCTGGAGGTTATTGACCTTCACAATTCAAAGGGCCCTGGTTTTCCGGTGGCCCTCTTTTTTTGCCCAAAATTTGCTCAATCGACAAAAGCTGCCGCCTCACGTCTCCGTGATTTGCATATCGGCACCCGACGATCAATATATCGATCAAACACGATTTATAATTCGGTAAAGGACGATGGACAAAGACGAGATCATCAAGGCGCTCGCCCACCCCACCCGGATGGACATTCTAAGCTGGCTGAAGAATCCTGAGGAACATTTCCCCACGCAGGAGCATCCGTTTGAAATGGGTGTCTGCGCCAGCCAGTTTGAGCGCTGCGGCCTATCTCAATCCACTGTCTCGGCCCATCTCGGAACCCTGCAGCGCGCCGGCCTCGTCACCACGAAACGTGTCGGCCAGTGGATTTTCTACAAGCGCAACGAAGAAACGATCGCTGCTTTCCTCAAGCAGTTGAAACAGGATCTCTAGAATGCCCCTCGCCCTTCTCGTCCTCGCCTTGAGCTCCTTTGCGATAGGCACAACGGAATTCGTCATCATGGGTCTGCTGCCGGAGGTCGCCGCCGATCTCTCGGTGACCATCCCGCACGCCGGATGGCTGGTGACGGGTTATGCGCTGGCGGTCGCGATCGGCGCACCCGTCATGGCCATTTCGACAGCGAAGTTGAAACGCCGCACCGCCCTGATTGCGCTGATGGCCTTCTTCATCACCGGCAACCTGCTTTGCGCTCTGGCGAGCGATTATTGGGTGCTGATGATCGCCCGAATTGTGACCGCGCTCTGCCACGGCGCCTTCTTCGGCATCGGCTCGGTCGTCGCCGCCGGGCTGGTCGCCGAAGACCGCAAGGCCCGCGCCGTCGCGCTGATGTTCACCGGCCTGACACTTGCCAATGTCCTCGGCGTGCCGCTTGGCACCGCGGTCGGCCAGGCCTATGGCTGGCGCGCCACGTTCGGCGTCGTCACCGTTGTCGGCATCGTCACCATTCTTGGACTGATCTCCATCCTACCGAAAGACAAAAAACAGGAGAACGGCAGCATCCTGCGCGAGATTGCGGCACTCAGAAATGGCGGCCTGTGGCTGGCGCTTTCCACCACAGTCTTCTTCGCCGCCTCGATGTTCGCCCTCTTCACCTATATCGCGCCGCTCCTACGTGACGTCACCGGCGTTTCGCCGGAAGGCGTCACCGGGACGCTGTTCCTGATCGGCCTTGGGCTGACCGTCGGCAATCTCATCGGCGGCAAGCTGCCGATTGGCGTCTCGGCGTCACTCTTGCCGGCGTCTTCGCCGCGATCGCCACCACTTCCATCGCTTTCAGCTACACGAGCCGGTTCTTCATCCCGGCGGAAATCACCCTCTTCCTCTGGGCGATCGCAAGTTTTGCCGCCGTGCCGGCGCTTCAGGTCGGCGTCGTCGGCTTCGGCAGGGACGCGCCGAACCTGGTCTCGACGATCAATATCGGGGCCTTCAACACCGGCAATGCGCTCGGCGCCTGGGCTGGCGGCCTCGTCATCGATGCCGGCTTCGATCTCACCCGCGTTCCGCTCGCCGCAGCCCTGATGGCCCTGATCGGCCTGGGTGCGACGGCGCTCACCTATCTCTCCGCCAGAGGACGAGCCGCCCTCGCCCCCGCAGAGTGATCCTCCCGCAAAAGAAAGGACCATCATGACCAAGCTTTTCGAACCCACCAAGGTTGGCGACATCACAGTCAAAAACCGCATCGTCATGGCGCCGCTCACCCGCAACCGCTCGCCGGGTGCGATCCCCAACGACCTCAATGTCGAATATTATCGCCAGCGCGCCACGGCGGGCCTGATCATCACCGAAGCGACCGCAATCACCCATCAGGGCCAGGGCTATGCCGACGTGCCCGGCCTCTACAGCAAGGAAGCGCTCGATGGCTGGAAGCGTGTGACTAACGCCGTCCATGCAGCCGGCGGCAGGATCGTCGTCCAGATGTGGCATGTCGGCCGCATCTCGCACACGACGCTGCAGCCGGACGGCGGCAAGCCAGTCTCCTCGACCAATCGCGTCGCCAAAGCCAAGACCTATCTGGTCAACGCCGACGGCAGCGGCAGCTTTGCCGATACCTCCGAGCCCCGCGCGCTCGAAACCGCCGAAATCCCCGGCATCATCGAGGATTATCGAAAGGCAGCCCGCGCCGCCATCGATGCCGGCTTCGACGGCGTCGAGATCCATGGCGCCAATGGTTACCTGATCGATCAGTTCATCCGCGACGGCGTCAACGATCGTACCGACCAATATGGCGGCTCGGTCGAAAACCGCACCCGGCTGGCCTTCGACGTCGTCGATGCTGTCGTGAAGGAAATCGGCGCGGGCCGCACCGCGATCCGCATCTCGCCAGTGACGCCGTCGGGCGAAAGCTTCGATTCCAATCCGCAGGCCACCTTCACCCATGTCGTCGAAGGGCTGGCCAGATACGGCCTCGCCTATGTCCACGTCATCGAAGGCCAGACCGGCGGTGACCGTGATTACCGGCAGGGCGAAAACCCCTCCTTCGATTACAGGGCCCTGCGCCAAGCCTATGAAAAGGCCGGCGGCAAGGCCAGCTGGATGGTCAATAACGGCTATGACCGCGCTCTCGCGATCGACGCCGCCGAAAGCGGCCGCGCCGATCTCGTTGCCTTCGGCAAACCCTTCATCGCCAATCCTGATCTCGTCGAACGGCTGGCAAAGAACCTGCCGCTCAACACGCCCGACCAGTCGACCTTCTACGGCGGCACCGCCAAGGGCTACCTCGATTATCCCACCCTCGAAAAGGTCGCCTGAGGTTTCGGTTTCAAGAAATTCGGGCCGAACGGCGGGTTCCTCGGCCTTTTGCCGAGGATCTGCGCCGGACAAGTTAAGTGACTGGAAAATGGTGTTTTCCTGTCAAGCAATTGCCGCGGTCAGATGCTCGGCACAAGGCCGAGCATGACGGCAGAGACTTTGTCTGCAAACGAGAAATCCACCGAGAGGTGGAATTTCTGCGTTCAATATCCCTATATAGGACGCATGTTTGCTTCCTATCTCGATCGCTGGTCGCTCATGTCGGACGGCGAGCCCATCATCACCCATTCGAGCCGCCTGCTGCCGGTCCTCTGGCAGGACAAGCCCGCCATGCTGAAAGTCGCGGCCGATATCGACGAACGATACGGCGCGTTGTTGATGCAATGGTGGGACGGTGACGGCGCGGCTCATGTCTATGCCCACGAAGGCGATGCCGTGCTCCTGGAAAGAGCAATGGGAAGACGCTCGCTGCTCGCCATGGCAATGGACGGTGAAGATGACGAGGCCAGCCGCATTCTCTGCCGCACCGCCGCCCGTCTGCATGCGCCGCGCGAAAAACCACTCCCCGATCCTATCCCCCTCGCCCGCTGGTTCCGCGATCTCGAGCCGGCCGCCGGCAAACATGGCGGCACGCTTGCCGATTGCTCAGCGATCGCCAATGCCCTCCTTGCCGATCCGCGCGATCTCTCCGTCCTCCACGGCGACATCCACCACGGCAACATTCTCGATTTCGAGGAGCGCGGCTGGCTGGCGATCGATCCGAAACGGCTCCACGGCGAGCGCGGTTTCGATTTCGCCAATATCTTCGCCAACGAGGAATTGCCGGCCATTACCGACCCCGCCCGCTTTCGCCGCCAGCTCGCTATCGTCTCTGCGGAGGCGGAGCTGGAGCCGAAGCGGCTGCTGCGATGGATCGCCGCCTATTCCGGCCTTTCCGCCGCCTGGTTTCTCAGCGACCCCAATATCGAACAGGCGGAGACGGCCTTGACGGTCGCGCGGATAGCGCTGGCCGAGCTTCGGGCCTAAAGCACGTCGCAAAGGGCAGTGAGGTTCGCACCTCGACTGGCCTTGGGCCGCCGCTGCCTGCTTCCCCTAAAGATTTTCCTTGAGAAGGATCTCGATTCTTATTCTCTCTTGTTCCGCCAGCGGCTCCCGGGCGTCCGAGCGAGCCCGCATGATACGGACTGCACTTCGCACCGCGTGACCAGGATCCTGCGCGATGACAGCATCGATACGCTCGTCACGCAAGGCTTCCTCGCTGAACGGCGTACGCTCATGAACGACCACTGCGAGATTGGCGAGCTCGACGTTTGCGCCGACTGCCGAAAGAGGAATGCGCGCCTCCGAACTCAAAACATAAACGGCAATGATATCCTTGTTGTTTTCGAGCACCCGACCGATGATCTCGTTCGCTCGCCGCTCGTCGGCATGCGTCTCTATCGAAGGAAGAGACCTGAGAAACGGGAATCGTTCATTAATTATGGTATCGAAACCGTGCCGGCGCTGAATGCTGTCAAGCGATTGCATGGTCTCGGCGACCACCATCACCTTTCCCGGCGTCCGGCAGGCAAATGTGCCGATCAGCTTTCCGGCGGTCGCCCCGGCCGCGAAGTTGTCGACGCCCACGAAATCGGCCGCGGGAAGTTTTTCCTGACCGGATAGGAACTGCACGACCCTGATGTTTCGTTCGAGTAACCGCGCCACCGCATCGCGCACTTGCGGCGATTCCGGCGCCATCAGAGCAACTCCGTCGAGATCCTCCTCACCTATTCCAGCAAGATACTTCGCCACCCCATGCGCGTCCTCGGTGGCGATTTGAACATAATCGATATCGGTGAGATCGCCCTTGAGCGCCTGCCCCAACTCCTCCACCCGTCGCAACAGCTCGCGAAGATAAAGATCGCCTGACTTGGGCAGGACGAATCTGAACCGATAGCTCTTGTTACGCGCCAGGCTCACAGCCGCAGGATTGCGAATAAAGCCAATGCGTTCAATGGCTTCGTGGACGCTGCGAACCGCCTTTTTGCTCACGTTCGGGCGATCGTTCAATACGCGATCGACAGTCGCGAGGCTGACGCCGGCGGCTTCCGCAAGGTCTTTTGCTGTTGGCCGCATAGGGGCTCCTGACGCAATTTGGACGATTCACGTTTCTCTCAAAAAAACGAAAATTGCAAGAATTGAAGTGCGCACCTCAAAATTGGCTTGCACTGAGGTGCGCACCTCAGTTATAAGTAATTCACGATGGGCTCTGTCGGCCCGGTCGGAAAGGACTGTCGATAACGCGGTTGCGCGCTCCAGCATGTGCGCCCTCGCCGCAATGCTCTTCATTCACCCCTCTCGATGGAGGTCGGGAGGTTCAACGGGAGGATACAGTTATGAAGTCTCTTTTGCTGAGCTCGGCACTCGCTGCCGGGATGTATATCGCCGTGGCTGCGGGCACGGCTTCGCATGCCCAGGCTGCAGACCTCACCCTCTGCTGGGCGGCATGGGATCCTGCCAATGCGCTCGTCGAACTCAGCAAGGATTTCGAGGCGAAGAGTGGCAACAAGATGCACTACGAATTCGTGCCGTGGCCGAACTTCGCCGATCGCATGCTCAACGAACTGAATTCTGGCGGCAAGCTCTGCGACCTGCTGATCGGCGACAGCCAGTGGATCGGCGGCGCGGCCGAGAACAAGCAGTACGTCAAGCTCAACGATTTCTTCGACAAGGAAGGAATCAAGATGGATGATTTCATCCCGGCGACCGTCGTCGGATATGCCGAGTGGCCGAAGAACTCGCCGAATTACTGGGCAATGCCTGCCTTCGGCGACGTGGTCGGCTGGACCTACCGCAAGGACTGGTTCTCACGTCCCGAACTGCAGGCCGAATTCAAGAAGAAATACAGCCGTGATCTCGCGGTTCCGAAGAGCTGGGACGAACTGATCGACATCGCTCGGTTCTTCCAGGGGCGCGAAATCGACGGCAAGAAGGTCTACGGCGCGGCGATCTACACGGAACGAGGCTCCGAAGGCGTCACCATGGGCGCCATGAATGCGCTCTACAGCTACGGCTTCGAATATCAGAACCCGAAAAAGCCTTATGAGCTCGACGGCTTCGTGAACTCGCCCGATGCCGTTGCCGGGCTTGAAGAATACAAGAAGCTCTACGATTGCTGCACGCCGCCCGGCCATTCCGACGCCTACATGACCCAGGACGTCGACGCCTATAAATCAGGTCAGGTCGCTTTGCAGATGAACTTCACCTTCACCTGGCCGGGGATCAACGCCGACGCCAATGTCGGCGGCGACAAGTCGGGCTACTTCCCCAATCCAGCCGGCCCGAAGGGCGTGCAGTTTGCCCAGCTCGGCGGGCAGGGCATTTCGGTCGTCGCCGCTTCCGACAAACAGCAGGAGGCGCTCGATTACATCAAGTGGTTCAGCCAGCCTGAAATCCAGCAGAAATGGTGGAAGCTCGGCGGCTATTCGGCGCTCCGGGCGGTCGTGGAAGATCCGAGCTTCGCCTCCAGCCAGCCCTACGCCAAGCCGTTCCTCGATTCGATGGCGATCGTGAAGGACTTCTGGGCCGAACCTGCCTATGCCTCCCTCCTCCAGGCATCGCAGAAGCGCTTCCACGACTATGTGGTCGCAAACCAGGGCAGCGCAAAAAACGCTCTCGACGGCCTTGTGAAGGATTGGCAGGGCGTCTTCGAGGACGACGGCAAATACTGACGCTGACAGCCGCTTCATCCCAGCAGTGAGCGTCGAGCAGGCGGGCCATGTGGACCGAGGCGGCCCTGCACACCACCATCCTCCATGCCAGGGAGACCAACATGCTCCATTCACCGATCGATCGGGTCGCCAGCGCGACTCCGCCTGCAATCGCGGCCCGGATCAGAGGCTTGTCCGATCGCGCCATAGCTTGGCTCTTCGTAGCTCCGTCGATCGTGTTGCTGCTCGCCATTAACATCTTTCCATTGATCTGGACGATCAGGCTGAGTTTCACCAATTTCAGAGTCAACCGGCCTAACGCCCCGATCGAGTTCGTCGGCTTGCGGAACTACATCAACATTCTGTCGGATAGCGATATCTGGCAGAGCATGCAGGCGACCGCGCACTTCCTGATCTGGACCATCGTCCTGCAGGTGCTGATCGGCTTTTCGCTCGCCTATCTGATCAACAAGAAGTTCCGCGGCAATGACCTTTGGACGACGATCATCGTGCTTCCGATGATGCTGAGCCCCGCCGTCGTCGGCAATTTCTGGACCTTCCTCTACCAGCCGCAAATCGGCCTGTTCAACTACGTGGTCGGTTTCCTCACAGGGAACGATCCTTCCAGCTTCTCGATGATCGCCAGCACGTCGCTCGCGCCATGGGCCATCGTCATCGTCGACACCTGGATGTGGACGCCCTTCGTCATGCTGATTTGCCTTGCAGGACTGCGCTCTATCCCGAACAGCATCTACGAGGCGGCCGAATGCGACCGCGCGAGCAAATGGCGTCAGTTCTGGACCATCACCATTCCGCTGGTGCTGCCATTCCTGATGCTGGCGGTCCTCTTCCGCGGCATCGAAAATTTCAAGATGTTCGACCTCGTGGTTCAGCTGACCGGCGGCGGCCCGGGATCCATCACCGAACTGACTTCCGTCAATCTGAAACGCGCCGCTTTCGAGCAATGGCGGACCGGCTACGCATCCGCCTACGCCGTCATTCTTTTCGTCACCGTCTTCGGCCTTGCGTCGATCTACGTCAAAGCTCTGAACAAGGTGAAACAACGATGAGCAGCTATTCCGTAACCGAACCATCAGGGCGTCAGAAGTGGTTTGCCGGTATTCTGGTGGTCGTCTACGCCGTCATCACCCTTCTTCCGCTGTTGTGGATCATCGGGACCGGTTTCAAATCCCCCGAGGATGCGATCGCCTATCCGCCCAAAATGGTGTTCCAGCCGACGGTGGAAGGATATGTCAACCTCTTCACGACCCGGACCCGTGTGCCCGAGGATCAGCTCAAGGCACTCGGTGAGCCTGCGACCTGGTACGATAAACTGGTTCGCAAGGAGGGCGTTGTCATTACCGGCGCTTCGCGCTTTGCCGAACGGTTCTGTAATTCTGTGATTATCGGATTTGGCTCGACCGTCCTGTGCATCACGCTCGGCACGGCGGCAGCCTATGCCTTCTCGCGGTTCAAGGTGCCGCTGAAGGACGACCTTCTCTTCTTCATTCTTTCGACGCGCATGATGCCGCCGATCGCCGTTGCCATCCCGATCTTCCTGATGTTCCGGTCGCTCGGTCTCAGCGACACACATGCCGGCATGATCCTGCTCTATACCGCAGTCAACCTGTCCCTCTCGGTCTGGCTGCTCAAGGGCTTCATCGACGAAATCCCGATCGAGTACGAAGAGGCGGCGCTGATCGACGGCTACACGCGCTTCCAGGCCTTCTACAAGGTCGTGCTGCCTCAGGCCGTCACCGGCATCGCATCGACGGCGATCTTCTGCTTGATCTTCGCATGGAACGAATACGCCTTTGCCGTTCTCCTCACATCGGGCAACGCCCAAACGGCGCCGCCGTTCATCCCCACCATCATCGGCGTCAGCGGCCAGGACTGGCCAGCGGTCGCCGCCGGCGCCACCATCTTCCTGGTTCCGGTCATGGTCTTCACAATCCTGCTTCGTAAACATCTCCTGCGCGGCATTACCTTTGGAGCGGTCCGCAAATGACGACCTTTCTCCATCGCCTGTTCCGCCTTCGCCGCGACGCATGGGAAATGCTGGCATCGGTCCTGATTGCGCTCGGTGTCGTCATGCTGATGCAGCCCTTTTCGCTGTCGCTCTACTCCTATTCTTTCCTCGTGACGCTGGTGGGCACAGTGATGTTCATCATCGTCAGCCATTTCCCGGAGTGAACCATGGCACAGATCAGAATTCGAAATGTGCGCAAGGATTTCGGGGCGTTCAACGCGGTGAAATCTTCGACCTTCACCGTTGAGGATGGCGAGTTCTTCATGCTTCTCGGCCCGTCCGGATGCGGCAAGACGACGACTCTGCGGATGATGGCCGGCCTCGAGCTTCCGACCAGCGGTGAAATCTACATCGGTGGTGAGGAGGTCGGGATGAAGAGGGCGAGCGAGCGCGACATCGCCTTCGTCTTCCAGATGTTCGCTCTCTATCCGCACATGAACGTCCGCAAGAACATTTCCTATCCCCTCGTCAGCCAGGGCATGAGGAAGGCGGAGGTCACCTCGCGTGTCGCGGAGGTGGCAAAGATCCTCAGGATCGAAAATATCCTCGACAAGCCGGTCGGCGGTCTTTCCGGCGGCGATCGGCAGCGCGTCGCGCTCGGTCGCGCCATCGTGCGCAACCCGAAGGCTTTCCTCATGGACGAGCCGCTCGGCGCTCTCGACGCTGAGTTTCGCGAACATATGGCCGAAGAATTGCGGGCTCTGCATGATCGCATGGGCGCGACCACCGTCTATGTGACCCATGATCAGCTGGAAGCCATGCAGATGGGCGACAAGATCGTGGTGATGAATCATGGCGTCGTCGAACAATTCGGTAAGCCCCAGCAGATCTACGATTGGCCGGCGACGAAGTTCGTCGCACAGTTCATCGGCTCGCCGCCGATGAATTTCCTCGAATTCGAAGGCTCGATCGGCGCCGGCGGCGACCAGATCAGCCTATCCGGAAACGTGGTGAAGGTTCCGGTCTCTCGGGACGAAGGCTTCGGCAAACTCGCCTTGGGCGTTAGACCCGAACATATCAGGTTCAAGGACGATTCCGCCTATCGCGGGCGGGTTGCTGCCGTCGAATATCTCGGCACGACGCAGATCGTTACGATCGAGACCGCCCACGGTGAGATCAAGGCTCGCACCCCATCCAACCAATCCGCACGTGTCGAAGAATTGATCGGCCTGGATTTCGATTCCAGAAATCTGACGATCTTTGACTCTGCGACCGGAAACGCTCTTGTTTCTGAGGCCAGCGAAGGAGTGTTGCGCCGTGGCTGAGGTCATCCTGAAAAACATCACGAAGTCTTTCGCCGGCCGCCGCGCTCTCGATGACTTCTCGATGATCGTCCCTGACGGTTCGTTCGTGGTCCTTCTCGGCCCAACGGGCGCCGGCAAGACGACGACTTTGCGCATGGTATCGGGTCTCGACAACCCCGATGTCGGCGAAGTCATGATCGGCGGACGGTCCATGCGCGGAATGACGCCTGCCCAGCGTAACGTTGCAATGGTCTTCCAGCAATATTCGCTCTATCCGCATCTGTCGGTGCGCCGGAACCTGGAATTTCCCTTGAAGTCGCCGTTGCTGAAGACGCCGCAGCGCGTGATCGACGACAAGGTGAACGCGATTGCGGAAATCCTCCAGATTTCCCACAAGCTCGACAACAAGGCGACCGCGCTATCGGGCGGAGAAATGCAGCGCGTGTCGATCGGGCGCGCACTGGTCAGAAACCCGCAGATCTATCTGATGGATGAGCCGCTGAGCTCACTCGACGCCAAGCTTCGCGCCGATCTGCGGATCGAACTGAAGAAGATCCAAGCCAAATCCGGTGCGACGCTGCTCTATGTCACTCACGACCAGGTCGAGGCGATGACGATGGCAACCCATGTCGGCGTTCTCCATGAGGGAAGGCTCGTCCAGTTCGGCTCGCCGCGTGAGATCTACGAGCATCCGGTCAGCATCTATGCCGCAACGCGCCTCGGCCAGCCCCGCATCAATGTCGTTCCCGCGGAGCTTTTCCCTGGCGCGCCGGCGAAGGCCAAATCGATTGGCCTGCGGCCGGAGCATATCGATCAGGGCGCTGGCCAGGATGCGACGGTTACGCGCGTCGAACATCTCGGCGATCAGACGCGCCTGCATCTGACGTTCAAGACACATAATCTGATCACCGTCACCGACGCCCATACCGAACTCAAAGGCGGCGAGACCATCAAGATACAGCCGAACAAGCCGCTCTATTTCGACGCGGCCGGCATGCGCTTAGTTTAAGGGAGGCGAGCATGTCACAGTTCCTCAACAGCAAGGAAAACGCGGTCACTGAAGCAATCGACGGCCTTCTGGCCGCATCTGGTGGCGCGCTCAGCCGTCTTGACGGATATCCGCATATTCGCGTCGTCGTCCGTTCGGACTGGGACAGGAGCAAGGTTGCGATCGTCTCCGGCGGCGGTTCGGGACATGAACCCGCTCACGCTGGCTTCGTCGGCAAAGGGATGCTCACCGCAGCCGTATGCGGCGATGTCTTTGCCTCCCCGAGCGTGGACGCGATCCTTGCCGGCATCCTGGCCGTCACCGGACCGGCCGGCTGCCTGCTCATCGTCAAGAACTATACCGGCGACCGCCTCAATTTTGGTCTCGCAGCCGAGCGCGCACGCGCCTTTGGCTTGAACGTCAGCATGGTCATCGTGGACGATGACATCGCGCTGCCGGATCTTCCGCAATCCCGCGGCGTGGCGGGAACCCTGTTCGTTCACAAGATCGCGGGTGCGCTCGCCGAGAGCGGCGCCGACCTCGATGCGGTGACCAAAGCCGCGCGCCGGGTGATCGAAAACACCAGCTCGATCGGGATGTCGCTCGATACGTGCACGGTGCCTGGCTCTCCGAAGGAGAACCGAATTCCTGACGGCCATGCCGAGCTCGGTCTCGGCATTCACGGTGAAGCCGGTGTCGAGCAGGTCGAATATTCCGGTGCGAAGGGCGCGGTCGCCGCAATGGTCGAGCGTCTCGCGCAATCGATGGACGATCGATCTCACGTCGTCCTCGTGAACAACCTCGGCGGCACGTCGGTTCTGGAAATGTCGGTCGTCGTTCACGAACTTCTCCAATCGGCCGTCGCGGGCAAGATTTCACACATCATCGGACCGGCGCCCATGATGACGTCGCTCGACATGCAGGGATTTTCGATCTCGGTCTTCCCGGCCGGCAAAGCGGAACTGGAGCTGCTGTCCAAACCCGTTGAACTTGCCGCTTGGCCCGGCGTGACCGCAGTCAAGCCCGTTGCGGTGCTTTCGCTGCCGGACGGACTGACGCCGATCGCCCCGCTCGCATCAAGGCACGAACCCACGCGCCAGTTCCTGACGGATTGCTGCAATCTGCTCATCGCGGCGGAGAGGGATCTGAATGCGCTTGATGCGAAGTCAGGCGACGGCGATACCGGTTCGACTTTGGCAGGTGCCGCCCGCGCGCTGATTGAGGCACTTGATCGCCTCCCCCTCTCCGATCACACGCAGCTCTTCCGGGCCATGGGGCAGGAACTCAGCCAGACCATGGGCGGCTCCTCGGGTGTGCTTCTCGCGATCTTCTTTGCCGCGGCCGGCGATGGCGCATCGAGCGGGCTGACCATTCGCGAAGCCCTGAAGGCGGGCCTCTCCCGAATGCAGGAGATCGGCGGCGCGCGTCTGGGCGACCGGACGATGGTTGATGCTCTCTCGCCCGCCTTGGATGCGCTCGATGTAGGATTTACCGCGGCTGCAGAAGCAGCGCGCGCCGGCGCGGACCTAACCGCTACGCTCGTTCATGCCAAGGCCGGACGCGCTGCATATATCAACGCCAAGCAGCTCGAAGGCCATACTGATCCCGGTGCGGAAGCGGTAGCCCGGCTCTTCGAATTCCTGGCTCTTCGTCCCGATGGGGCCGGAGAACGCCCGGATGGTCAGGCGATCGGCCTGCGCGTCACGGGTTGAATGTCGACAATCGAGATCATGGCGAAGGTCTGCAGCGACCGCTACGAACGCTGCCGGACATGCCTCTGCCATCAGACCGTTGCCGCTTGACGAAACGGTGAAGCGCTACCGGCGCTAGCTAGGGGAGACCGGCGAATGGGCGATGAAGACGGCCGCCGTGTTACGATGCGCTTCAGGCAAGCAGCCGAGCGCCACGAGTGTGGCTCTCACCGCCTCGTCGATCGGTGTCTGCGGCTCCTTGCCGAGTTCGGCCACAAGCTTGGCGTTGTTCATCCTGAGCGGCACTTTCCAGAGATAGCGCATCTCGTTGATCTCCCGCATCAAGGGAATGAAGGGTGCGGCGAGCGGCACGATCCACCAGGGAAACCGCCCGATCTTTGCCTTGCCGCCGGCGACACGCTTGATCGCTTCTGCCATCTGCATGCCATCGGCATCCCAGAAGCCATCCATATGATAGAGGGCAAAAGGCGGCAGCCGATCGGCCCCCTCGATGAGCTGGGCGACGGTTTCCGCCATGTCGGCCAGATAGGTCCATTGATGGCCGACGCCGCGCCGCCCCGGATTCTTGATGGTGCCGACCGGCTTGCCCGGCGTCACCAACCCCGATGAGAACCAGCTATTGGCCGTTGCGCCCGGACCGAAGAAATCGCCGGCCCGGACGATGATCGCGCCAGTGCCGGATAGCGAAGCCGCCTTCAGCCGCTTCTCCATCTCGACGCGGATCGCTCCCTTCTTTGTAATGGGATGCTGCGGACTTTCCTCCGTCGGCGACTGCAGGGCATCGGGACCGAAATTATAAACGTTGCCCGGCAGCACGATGCGGGCACCGACGACGCGAGCGGCAGCGATCGTATTGTCGAACATCGGCAGCACCAGCCTTTCCCAATCGCGATAGCCCGGCGGATTGACCGCGTGGACAATCAGGCCAACACCTTCAGCCGCCTTCAGCACGTCGCCGGCATTCATTGCATCACCTTGCACCCATTCGAATGCCGGCTCGTTCTTCGACGCCTTGGCGGCGTCACGGCTAAGCGCCCGGATGCGCCATCCGCGCGCCAGAAGCTTGCGCGCGATCGCGCCACCGATGCCGCCGGTCGCGCCGAGAACCAGTGCCGTGATCTTCGTCTCTCCATTCATCGCAATCATCTCCTTCAATTGCATGAGATGACTATGCTCCTGCCTGCAGATAAACAAAATTGACGAAATAAATTGATCAGCTATGCAAAAACATATGACACTTGAACCAAGCTGGGATTTCTACCGCAGTTTCCTGACCGTGCTCCAGCGGGGGTCGCTTTCGGCGGCCGCACGCGAACTGGGGCTGACCCAGCCGACCATTGGCCGCCATGTCGATGCTCTGGAACAGGCGATCGGCGTCGAGCTCTTCATCCGGTCGCCGAACGGCCTCGTGCCGACCGACGCCGCACAGGCGCTGAAACCCTATGCCGAAACGCTGGCGGCAACCGCCGCCGCTCTTTTGCGCACGGCATCCGGCGAGCGAGAGAGGGTAGCCGGAACGGTAAGGCTCAGCGCCAGCGAGGTTGTCGCCGTCGAAGTCCTGCCTCGGATTCTCGGGCCCCTGCAGGAAGCCTATCCCGAACTCCACATCGAGCTCTCGGCATCCGATGCGATCGAAGATCTGGTAAATCGCGAGGCCGATATCGCCGTACGCATGGCCGAGCCGCAGCAGGATGCCCTCATCGTACGCTGCATCGGCGACATCCCGATCGCCTTCCACGCCCACCGCCGCTATCTCGAACGGCACGGCATTCCGCAAACCATGGCAGACCTCGTCAACCACCGGCTCATCGGCTTCGACCGGCAGACGGCCTACGTCCGCATGGTGATGAAGCGCTATCCGGCGCCCGAAGGCATCAAATTCTCCTACAGGACCGACAGCAATCTTGCCCAGCTCTCCGCAATCCGCGCCGGCGTCGGCATTGGTCTCTGCCAGATCGGACTGGCACGAGAAAACCCCGACCTCGTGCATGTCCTGCCCGATGCGTTCGAGATTCCGCTCGGCACATGGGTGGTCATGCACGAAAGCCTGAGGACCTCACCGCGCTGCCGCGTCACTTTCGACGCGCTGGTCAAGGGGCTCCGGGATTACGTCATTCCACCGGCGCGCAAGCGGAAATCGAGATCGATTTTCGATGAAAATCATGGGTAATCGCAGCATCCTATGGAGATAACGATGCACAAGCCGGTTGAACTCGTGAGCTATGACAGGGAATGGCCGGAAGCCTTCCAGCGCATCCGAGCCAATCTGTTGGCCTTGCTACCGCAGGCGCTCGCCATCGATCACGTCGGCAGCACCGCCATACCTGATATGACCGCCAAGCCGCTTATCGATATCGACATCGTTCTTCCTGGTCTCGAGCATATCGAGAGTGCGACACAGGTGCTTCTCTCGCAAGACTACGAGCCGCGCGGCAACCGCTATGACGACGAGGTTTGGGCATTTTTGTCGAGAGATTCGGTGCCGGCCGAACGGGTCTACCTTTGCCCGGCCGGCAACGGCACGCATGGAAACAGGCTGGCTTTCCGGGATTATCTCATCGCGCATCCCGAGGCGGCGGCCGATTATGCCGCGCTGAAACGCAGGCTGGCAGCTGAATTCCGAACGGACGGCGATCGCTATACCGCTGAGAAGCGCGAATTTGTCGATACGATCGTCACGCGGGCATTGAGGGGCTAGGTGCATGTCGCGCAAAAGCGTGCGCGGTTTTGCGATAACGGCATGCACAAAAACAAGGACCTAAATCGCAGCGAGCGAATCTGAAAGATCGCGACGCGCATTAGGGTTAATGTCCAGCACTCGGCGAGGCTCCAGCCGATCGCTCCTGCCACAAGCCATCGACCACCTCGGTTTCCGGCCGGTCACCGCCTTCGGCATATTCCTCATGCCATTTGCCGTTTTCGTCCTGCCAGCTGATCTCGGCGGAATCGCCCCCGACCTGCTGTTCGGCCGCGACGATGCGCGCAGCTTCGAGCGCCTCGGCATGGGTCGGGAATGCCTCGGAATAGACGCCTCCCAGCCTGTAGGCCCAACCGCCGTCATGCGGCACGACTTCATAGACCACCTTGATCATGCATCCGTCTCCTCATCATCTTGTTGCGCATTCGCATGCTTCCGGACAGGGTCCGGATCATCGCGGCCGCGTGACGAGAATTCGAGGACGCCGCGATCTGCTTTCCGGCCCCGATGGCGTTAGTATTCCATTAAACGCCGAAGACTGCAAATAGCAGAGTGCCGCCGCGTGCTTCCCATCCGAAATCAGTGACTTAGTTAAAAGGCGTGAATCGCAACGGGAGCTGAGATTTGGGCATCGCATCACGCCTTAAAGAGGAGAAGTTTCTGATCACTGCACTCGTCGTCGTCGTGACCGCTTATCTTCTGGAGCATACGGTCATGGAGATGGGGCGCGGTCTGGCGCTCATCGCCGCCGCAGGACTCGTCGCCACCATCGTACTCGCTTCGATCCGCGTCGCCCATCATGCCGAACTGCTCGCAGTCAAGGTCGGCGATCCCTACGGCACGATGATCCTGACACTTTCGGCTCTCACCGTCGAAGTCATCATTCTCGCCATCATGATGAGCGGCGAGAGCTCTTCGACGCTGGTGCGCGACACGATCTATTCGGCCCTGATGTTCGATATCAACGGCATTCTCGGCCTCGCTGCCCTTTTGGGGGGCCTGAAGCACGGGGAGCAGCCCTACAACGACAATTCGGGCAAGACCTATGGCGTGATGATCCTCACCGCCATGGGCATTTCGATGATCGTGCCGGAATTCGTGCCGCGAGATAAATGGCATTATTATTCCGCCTTCACCATCGTCGCGATGATTGCGCTTTACGGCCTCTTCCTGCGCATGCAGGTCGGCCAGCACAGCTATTTTTTCAGCTATAGCTATCCGCGCTCCGAGCGAAAGAAGGAAAGTCACGACGGACACGACGCTGACGGACCGGCCGCCGTCTCGATTGCCACCATTCTCGTCGGCGTCGTTATCATCGGCCTGCTGGCGGAATTCATGTCGGCCTTCATGACCGAAGGCTTGCGCGACAGCGGCGCGCCAATCGCGGTGACCGCTGTCGTCGTCGCGGCTATTTCCGCCGCTCCCGAAATCCTGACCGCCTTGCGGGCGGCGCTCAAGAACCGAATGCAGGCGGCCGTCAACATCGCCATGGGCGCCTCGCTATCGACGGTGATCCTGACTGTGCCCGTGATGGAGGCGATCGCACTGTATACCGGCCAGCCCTTCATCATGGCGATGACGCCGGTGCAGACGGTGATGGTGACGATCACCTTGATTGCCGCCGCGATCAACCTCAACGACGGCGAGACAAACGCCATTGAGGGTATGACGCATTTCATCCTCTTCGCCACCTTCGTCATGCTGACGGCGCTGGGGCTCTGAGGCCCCCCTTCCCGCGGAGGAAGGGAAAGAACAGGCTGCTTAGGCGGGCTGTTGGGCGAAGAGCAGGCGTTCGCGGGCTGCGAACCATTCCTCGGCGTAATCGTCGTTCTTATATTCCTCGAAATACGGCCCGCCATCGGTGAAGTGGACGTTCTTGGCGTCTTCGCGGTAGTCGTATTCATTGACGAGGTAATTCCACGTCACCGGCAATTCGCCGATGAGGTCTTCATTTTCCAGCCATTTGAACTGATGGAGTTGCAGCCCGGCGGCGGTATTGACGTAATCAGGCGTCAGCGCGCGGCATTCGTCATTGTTGAAGAGGATGAAGCTCGACCAATTCTTCTTTTCGTATTTGGTCTGTACCTGGCCGAGGAACTTGGTGTCGATCTTCGGCTGGTAATCGTGTTTGACGCACATGACGGCGTAACGCTCGTCGCGCAATGCCCAAAGCTCGGCGATATCCGCACGCATCAGCATGTCGCAATCCATGAAGATGCTCCAGCCCTCGTAACCGCTGAGATAGGGCGTCAGGAAACGCGAGAAGGAAAACTCCGTTGATTGCAGCGCGTTGCGCTCGCGGGTGAAAATCCCGCCAAGATTGGAGAGCGCAATGAGCGAGAACTCGACCGGGATCGACGACTTCTCGATGATGCTCTGCACGAGAACGTGGTAGGCGACCACTTCCTTGGGATCGAATCCCACGAAAATTCGGACGGTCTTTTGTTCCATTGTCCACCTCGATCGTCAGTATAGAGAGATGAATTGATTGGTATCGGAAACAGCTTTCTTGGCCACCTACGCCTAATAGCAGAGGCCTGCGACAGTCATCCCCTGGACTTTTCGAGAAAGCGCTGCTTGCGGGTTTTCGGTTTGAACCGCCGAAAGAAATTGTCGACGGCGCGGATGAATTTGGTGACGGACATCAGCCTGTCGATCTGGCTGTTCGTATTGTCGAGCCGCTCGGACAAGACCTCAGCCGCGGTCATCGCGATCTCGATCGGCGGCACCTCAGGAAACCGTTTGGCGAGCGCCGAATAGGGGCTGACATCGACGCCGCCCATCATCGAGATCGAGCCCATGCGCGCGAAGAGACGCAGGAAGATCTGCTCGAACGTCCAATCATGCACGTCGAACACCTTCCACTTCTCGCTCCGCTTCGCCGAAAAGCCGGCAAGCAGGATCTTGCCTGGCAACTGCAAATCGGCGAGCCACAACGCTACAGCAAAGCCGCTCGTCGCGATCTTGCCGACCGGATAGAGATCGGCGAGCATTTGCGTCAGATCAAGGTGACGGGCCTTAGCGCCTTCGAAGCAGCTCTTTTCGCTGAAATTTTCCTCGACGGAAACTCGGATGTTGACGATGCCGAGGAAATCGTCGCCGCCAAAGAAGCGCAAGACATCGGCCGCCTCGCGCCGGTGGACGATATGGGCGCCCATCACGTCGCTGCGGGCAACCAGCATGGAATGGCCGACGAAGGGTTCGTCGAGCACCTTGTAGACCTTGTTGAAGAAGACGTAGAGCGCCGTCTCCGGCAATTCGCTCCGCAGCCGTTCGATATCGACCGCCTCGCTGTTTGCCACCAGCACGATGTGGGAATAGCCCGACAACAGCGCCTTCCACGCTTCCGGCGTCAGGAAATTGAAGCCGCCATCCGGAGCGGTCGTAGCCTTGTTATCGCTGGGGATTGCTTCCATATCACCTCACATGCACATTCCAAGGACGACGCGCGCCGCCCGCCCGACTAGCTGTTGCTGAAATAGGCGCGCATCCGGGCAAGCCGCGTCAGGCCGCCGATCTGCTTTCCCACATGCGAGAGGAAGCCCGCCACTCGGTCCGTTCTCGAGGGTTGCCTGCAGAAAGACGCCCAGGGTGTGTTGCGAAGATCATCGGCATAACGATTGGCCATCCGCCGGTGCACCCAGGGAACGTTCGCCTGCCACGGCTTCTTGCGGCCGGTAAAATGAAAGATGGCCGGCCGATCGACGAAAGGCAACAGGCCCGTCTGCGTATTCCAGCGCGGATCGAGCACCAGCCAGTCACCGTCGAAAGTGACGTTCAGCGCATCCTGGTCGTTGTTCTCGAACAGGTGCGATCGCTCCTTGAAGATTTCCCGGGTTCTGGGGAAGAGCCCCCTCGCTCGGCAAGCCGACCAGTCAAACAGCAATACGCCGGCATTGAAGTAGCGGCCGCCCTCGCCCATGCCGATCTTGCGCTGGCGCGCGCCTGATTTCTCGGGAAAGGCCATGACATAGTCGTCGACGGCGGCAAGCGCCTTGCCTTGAAAATCAAGAGTGAAGAGTTCATCGACGGGCGCAACCGCCAGCACGTCGGCATCGAGGTAAAGCAGGCGCTCGATATGGTCTGGTATATCCCGATCCATATAGAGCCGCGCCAGCGTGGCGGCGGACCAGCGGCCCCGCGCCTGGAGGCCGGTATCTGGCGTCTCATAGGGCAATACCCTGATCGCCATACCATGAAGCCGCCCAAAATTTTCGACCTCGGCGACCTCGTGCGGCTTGAGGTCGATGCCGAGAAGCAGGAACTCTACATCAGCATTCGTAAGATTGCGCTTGACGGAAAGCAGAGTGCAGCAGGCGGCCGGCAGCATGTTAACGTCAGAACATACAATGACGGCACTCTGCTGCAAAATCCGGCCCCCCGAAGCGGCAATTTGAACTTGGTGCCGGATATCTAGTTGGTTTGGCGTCCGCCCGCAACCGCAGATCACCCGCCCCACCGGCACCCCCCGTCACGTTTTGAATCGGAATTCAACGACTTGCGAGGCGAAGCGGATTCAATGCGGCAACGCCTTGACTCGGGATGTGAGCTATAGTCGCAATGCCAGAGGATGACCGACGAGCAGCCGGTCGACGGTGGCGAGTTGCAAGCCTTCGACCTTGCACTGCGCCAGCAGCAGCCGATCAAAGGGATAGCGCGCCTCCGGCTCGGGGTTGGCGGCGGTGATGACGTGTGGGACATCGACAGGCAGGATGGTCAACCCGGTCTCAAGCGGCAATCCCGGCTGCAATTTGCCAAGTCTTGTCTTGATGGCAATTTCCCAGAGGCTGGCGACACTGACGAAGCGCTGGCGACACCGTCTGAAAGCAACTGCTCGACACGTGGAAAGCGTTCGGTCAGCTTTTTCTGCGCGATAGCGATTTCTGATGCGGCACAAGGTCGAACACCGGCCGCCCGTTGCGCGTGACGACAACGGTTTCGCCTGCCTCGACCTCGCGGGCAAGCTCGGTCAGGCGGTTCTTCGCGCCGCGGATTGAAACGGTCTTCACGCTGCGAATGTAGCCACATGCAGCCACATCGTCCACGCCAGATAAATAAAAGGCCCGCCGTCACCGGCAGGCCTTCGATCGATATTATCGCGGTTCGCTTTACTTGCAGGCGCCGCAGAAGCGCTGGATGCGGCGGCAGGCTTCCTCGAGCAGATCTTCCGACGTCGCATAGGAGATGCGGAAATTCGGGCCGAGGCCGAAGGCGGAGCCGTGAACGACGGCGACACCTTCCGACTCCAGAAGCTCGGAAACGAAATCTTCGTCCGTCTCGATGACCCTGCCCGACGGTGCCGTCTTGCCGATCAGGCCGGCGCAGGACGGATAGACGTAGAAGGCGCCTTCCGGCACCGGGCAGACGATGCCCTTGGCCTGGTTCAGCATGGAGACGACGAGGTCGCGGCGACCTTCGAAGATCTTCTTGTTCGCTGGGATGAAGTCCTGCGTGCCGTTCAGCGCTTCGACAGCCGCCCACTGGGCGATCGACGTCGCACCCGAGGTCTGCTGACCCTGAATCATGTCCATTGCCTTTATGAGCTGGAGCGGGCCGGCCGCATAACCGATACGCCAGCCGGTCATCGCATAGGCCTTGGAGACGCCGTTCATCGTCAGCGTTCGGTCATAAAGGCTGGGCTCGACCTCCACGGGCGTGACGAACTTGAAGTCGCCATAGGTCAGGTGCTCGTACATGTCGTCCGTCAGCACCCAGACATGCGGATGCTTCATCAGCACGTCGGTCAGCGCCTTCAGTTCGGCATGCGTATACGCCGCGCCCGTCGGGTTGGACGGCGAGTTGAAGATGAACCACTTGGTCTTCGGCGTGATCGCCTTTTCGAGATCGGCGGGCTGGAGCTTGAAGTTATGCTCCTGGGTTGCCGAAACGAAAACCGGCGTGCCGCCGCAGAGCGCCACCATCTCGGGATAGGACACCCAGTAAGGCGCCGGGATGACGACTTCGTCGCCGGGGTTCAGCGTCGCCATGAATGCGTTGAACAGGATCTGCTTGCCGCCGGTGCCGACGATCGTCTGTTCCCAGGAATATTCCAGCCCGTTCTCGCGCTTGAACTTGGCAGCGATCGCCTTGCGCAGCTCGGGGATGCCGGAAACCGGCGTGTACTTCGTCTCGCCGCGGTTGATCGCGTCGATGGCGGCCTTCTTGATATTGTCGGGCGTATCGAAATCCGGCTCGCCCGCGCCGAGGCCAATGACGTCGCGTCCTTTCGCTTTCAGCTCACGCGCTTTCTGGGAAACGGCGATGGTGGCTGAAGGCTTCACACGAGAAAGAGCATCGGCAAGGAAGGCCATGATATCGGTCCTATTGGTTGAAACGAGCAGAAAGCCGGGACCGGAGTTCTGCGGTTAGCTCTATGTCCAATGTATGGCGGCATTTCAAGGGCAAAGGCGTGATGGGCGCAATGATTCTTATTGATCGTTTTATCTCACCTGCGGACTGGAGTTCTTTTCCGCAGGGCTTGCGGCGCGGTTGAAACGCTCCGCTCAATCTTTGGATCAATCTCCACAGCACGGGTTTCGAATTGACAGCCGCCCTCGCCGATGTTCTTATGATGTTCGCATCACGGATGAGGTTACTAATCAATCTGGGCTAATTGCTTTTCGAGGCAGTGTTGATGAACTTCCGTCATGACAAAGCCGCTTCGCAAGTCTTCCAAGCCGCTGCTCAGTGATACCGACGCGCCGCTCCCCGCAGCCGGCCGCGCCGGCGGCGAGATCCTGCTCAGCCTGATCTTCCTTTCGATCCGATGCCGCCGCCTCTCGCGCTGCGTCGGGCATCAGGCGGGACACGGTTTCAGATGACGGACATCCGGGAATTGACCCAGGCCGAAGGTCGGCAATATCAGCAGCAGACGACCGGCCGGGACATGGCTCGCCGCAACTACCTGAACCTGGACACGGGGATCCTGCTGGCGATCCTGTTCATTGCGGTCGTCTTTAGGTTCCACAAAATCACCTTGCCGCTGGTCGACGGCTTCAGTTGGCGCGAGATAAGCACCGCGATGATGGCCGATAATTTCCAGCAGCGCAGCTGGAACATCTTCTTTCCAGAGGTCAGCTGGACCGGTCCCGGACCAAGCTATCAGGGCCGCGAATTCCAGATCGTCAGCTATATCACCGCCCTTCTCTATCAGCTCTTCGGCTGGCATGACTGGTACGGCCGTGTGGTTGCGGCTGTCTTCGGTATGGTGACGGTATTTTCTCTGCACAGGCTGACGGCGCTGTGCTGGGGCAAGATGCACGCCCATGCGGCGGCGCTTGCCTATGCGCTGATGCCGGCGACGATCATGATCGACAGCTCGTTTCTTCCAGATCCCGTGATGCTGGCGCTCGCGACCCTCGGCGTCTGGCTGTTCGTCAAATACTGGGCCGGCGGCAACGGCTGGCTCTTGCCCCTCGCCACGGCGAGCATCTCGCTCGGCGCACTGTCAAAGCCGCCAGGCCTCGTCGCCGGCGCCGTCATCTTCTATTTGATGGTTTGCTGGATTCAGGAGAAGAAGCAGAAGCAGGCAACCCGGGTCTTCCTATGGGGGCTTGTGAGCCTGGCTATCGTCGCCGCTTATTACAGCTGGGCCATTTATCTCGGCCGTAATTATCCGCCGTTTCATATCGCCGGCAGCGGCGGCTATATTTGGGATGACGGCTTCTGGGCATACGTCAAGAACAGGTTCTACGTCAAATCGGCGTGGAACACGTGGGTCTGGTGGTTCTACGGCTCTCCATTCTTGATGCTGCTGGCGGTCGGCTTATGGATACCGCCCAGACCCGCTGAAGACCCGGAGCAACGCAGACTTTCGGCCATTCCCTATGTCTGGCTGGCAGCGGCCACGATCCTCTATCTGGCGGCGGCGGGCGAGATCACCGCCAATGTGTGGAACTTCCACATCTTTCATGTGCCGGTCGCGATGTTCTCAGGCCACGGCGCGCTTCTCCTGGCAACGCTGTCACCGAGGGCCGTTCTTAAGCCGGCTGTGGCGCTTCGCGCGATCTGCATCGTCGCCGTGGCGCTTGCCGGGTCGACCCTTCCCCTCGTCAGGACGATGAAGAAGCCAGTCGCCATGAAGGGCAAACTGCTTGGCGAGGAACTGGCGCGGTTGGCGAAACCGGGCGATCTCGTCGTCGCCACCGCGCCAGACGTCGGCGACCCCATCGCAGTCTATTACAGCAGGGCGCGCGGCTGGGTGTTCCCGCCTGGAGGAGGCGATGCGGACTGGTCGAAATTCGTCGCGGATGACGCCACTGCGATCGCGCAGCTCGAGGAACTGCGCGCGCAAGGCGCGGATCTGTTCGGCGTGACTAAGAACGCCACCGACCACGCGGACTTGCGATTCTTCGAGCATCATGTTGGCGTCATCGATTATCTGGACAAGACCGCAACCAAGCTTGTGGATTCGGACGATTTGCTGGTCTACAGAATCACCCGTCCATGACATCGCGACAGTCTGAGGCCATGGGCTTTGGACAGGACAGGGCCTCGACCGCGGCACTTTCGCGGTCACGACGATCATGTTTTTCGCCTTTTAAAATCAGAGAGATCGCCGGATTTCATCGCCGCCACGAATAAGCCGCAACAAATGCCGCCCGCCGCCGCAATTCGGTCGCGAGCCCGCCGAGATCGAAGCTGCATCATTCCCTCATCCAAAATTGGTTATTGAGGGTAGGCCAATGTTTCTGGAAGATGAGTTCACCATCGGGCGCATGCGCATGCGCCGGATCTCCATTTCATGTCTTGTCGCCGTCACCGCCTTTGTCGCCTGCATCGCCGCGATGCTGGGGCTTGCCTCCGCCGCCCGCGCCGAGACGCGGCAGGCATCCGGTCAGCTCGCGGCCCTTGTGCGGCCGAACGACGTCAATAGCGGCTCGCTGCTCTTCCCGTCGAAGGAACCGGGTTTTTATGTCGAAGCGCCGCGGCTGAAGACCGATGTCGCAATCGATGTCTCCGGTCCGATCGCCAGGGTGAAGGTCACCCAGCGTTTCCAGAACCCGAGCCAGGGCTGGATCGAGGGCACCTACGTCTTCCCGCTGCCCGACAATTCGGCCGTTGACGCGCTGAAGATGCAGATCGGCGATCGCTTCATCGAAGGCCAGATCAAGCCGCGCCAGGAAGCCCGCGAGATCTATGAGCAGGCGAAGGCCGAGGGCAAGAAGACGGCGCTGCTCGAACAGCAGCGACCCAACATCTTCACCAACCAGGTCGCCAATATCGGTCCCGGCGAAGAGATCGTCGTGCAGATCGAATATCAGCAGACGGTCCATCAGTCCGGCGGTGAATTCTCGCTGCGCTTCCCGATGGTCGTTGCGCCGCGCTATAATCCGGCGCCGATCGTCCAGACCGTGGACTTCAACAACGGTGCCGGTTTCGCAATACCACGAGACCCGGTGCAAAATCGGGAGAAGATCGAAGCCCCGGTGCTCGATCCGCGCGAGAACGCCAGGATCAACCCCGTCTCGCTGACCGTCAACCTCAAGGCCGGCTTCCCGCTCGGTGAGGTCAAATCCTCATTCCACGACGTCGATATCGGACAGGACGGCGACCAGGCGAGAACGATCAGCCTGAAAGGAGACGCGGTTCCGGCCGACAAGGATTTCGAGCTCACCTGGAAAGCCGCTCCGGGGAAGACGCCGAGTGCCGGCCTCTTCCGCGAAGCGATTGATGGCAAGACCTATCTGCTTGCCTTCGTCACCCCGCCAACCGCGCCGGATGCTGCAGCGCCATCAAAACGTGAGGTGGTTTTCGTCATCGACAATTCCGGCTCCATGTCCGGCCAGTCGATCGAGCAGGCAAGGCAGAGCCTGGCGCTGGCAATCTCCAGATTGAACCCGAACGACCGCTTCAACGTCATCCGTTTCGACGACACGATGACCGATTATTTCAAGGGCCTCGTCGCCGCCACTCCTGATAATCGTGAAAAAGCCGTCGCTTACGTCCGGAGCCTGACCGCCGATGGCGGCACGGAAATGCTGCCGGCCCTTGAGGATGCGCTGCGCAACCAGGGCCCGGTCGCAAGCGGTGCGCTGCGCCAGGTCGTATTCCTGACCGATGGCGCGATCGGCAACGAACAACAGCTCTTCCAAGAAATCACCGCCAACCGTGGCGATGCCCGCGTCTTTACCGTCGGCATCGGCTCGGCGCCGAACACCTATTTCATGACCAAAGCCGCAGAGGTCGGCCGCGGCACCTTCACCCAGATCGGCTCGACCGATCAGGTGGCAAGCCGCATGAGCGAACTCTTCGCCAAGCTGCAGAACCCGACAATGACCGATATTGCCGCTAGCTTCGAAGGCATAGAGGCCGAGGATATCACGCCGAACCCGATGCCCGACCTCTATAGCGGCGAGCCCGTCGTTCTGACGGCGGAACTGCCGCAGGACAAGGCTGCCGGCAAGCTGCAGATCGTCGGCAAGACGGGCGACCAGCCCTGGCGGGTCGAGATGGACATCGCCAATGCCGCCGTCGGCAGCGGCATTTCCAAGCTCTGGGCGCGGCGCAAGATCGATGATCTCGAGGCCCGCGCCTATGAGCGCCAGGATCCCGCCGCACTCGACAAGGACATCGAGGCGGTGGCGCTTGCCCACCACCTCGTCTCGCGCGTCACCAGTTTAGTCGCCGTCGACGTCACGCCGTCGCGGCCAGCCAACGAACCGCTCGGCTCGGCGAAGCTGCCGCTCAACTTGCCGGAGGGCTGGGACTTCGGGAAGGTCTTCGGCGAAAAGGCTGTCCCGTCTGGCGGCGCCGAGCGCCACGGCGCGGCCACGCCGGCTGGAAGCGCCGAACCGCAACGGGCCGCAGCCGCAACCCAGGATCTCGCCGCATCGCCCGAGATCGCCAACTTGATGGCCGCGGCGCCGACGGCAAAAGCCGCCACGCTGATCGCGCAGAAGAGCTCGACGGTGAACCTGCCGCAGACGGCGACACGCGCCGACGAGCAGATCATGCGCGGACTCACCATGCTGCTGCTGGCGCTGGCGGCGGCGAGCGGGCTCGCCATCTGGCGCCGCCGCCTCAAGGGTCTCGCCTCGGCCGGAGCCAAGCGCGATGGTTTCTAGCAAAAATCAGGAAGCGGCCGAATTCGAGCCGCTGCCGACCTATCTGGAACTCGCCATGGCCGCCGCCACGGCACACGACGCGCCGAAGGCGCGGAGGAGAAAGGGTTTCTTCCTCTGGCGTCTTTCGCCGATCGAAAAGACGATCGCCTTCGCCATTGCCGGTCTCGCCTTCTACGGCCTGGCGCTGATCGGCGACGGATTCCTGCTGAAGGCGAAGGCGGAAATCTCGCAAGTCCTGCTGAAACGTGCTTTTGCCGCCGAACTGAGCGGCAAGGAGACGAAGCCCTGGCCCTGGGCCGATTTCACCACGGAAGCCAGGGTGCGCGCGCCGCGGCTCGGCAAGGAGGCGATCGTGCTTTCCGGCGCCTCCGGGGAGGCGCTCGCCTTCGGTCCGGCCTGGCTTGCCAATACACCGCAGCCGGGCGACGAGGGCACCTCCGTCATCGCCGCCCATCGCGACACCCATTTCCGCTGGCTGCAATATATAAGGCCGGGCGATACGATCGAAGTTACCCGCCGCGACGGCAAGCTACTGACCTTCAAGGCCGGCGAAGGCCGCATTGCCCCCTGGGACGCAAGCGGCATCGACCCCTCCTCCGATGGCCGCCGCCTCGTACTGACCACCTGCTGGCCCTTCGATGCGACCGAACGCGGGCGGCTGCGCTACATCCTCGAAGCCGAACTGGTTGATGGTAACGCGACCGGCTCCATTCAACCGGCAAACACAAAGCCGTTATTACAGACAGACTGAGGCTTGAAGCTCTGCCCTGCCCGCTCCACGTTCCGGATGAAAAGACGACGGGGAAGCAAATGACGAGAATATCCGCCTTGCATTTTGTCGCGGCGCTGGTTCTGTTCGGCGCCACATCGGCCAATGCGGCCGATATCGTCAACACGCAGGGTCCCACGGTTCGCGTCGAAAAACTAGTCGATGGCCTCGAACACCCCTGGGCGGTCGAAGTCTTGCCCGACGGCGCCTATCTCGTCACCGAGCGACCGGGCCGCATGCGCATTATCCGTGATGGCAAGCTTTCCGAGCCGATCGGCAACGTGCCCAAGGTCAGCGCCCGCGGCCAGGGCGGCCTTATGGACGTGGCGCTTGCCCCGGACTTTGCCACGAGCAGAAAACTCTATTTCACCGCTGCCATTGCCAACAGACAGGGCTCCGGCACCGAGGCTTTCAGCGCGACGCTGTCCGCCGACGAAAAGACGCTTGAGGCGGTGACGCCCATCTTCACCATGAAGCGCTTCACATTGGGCAACATCCAATATGGCGCGCGCATCGCGATTGCCCCTGATGGCACGCTGTTCATCAGCGTCGGCGACCGCGGCGACCGCGACCGATCGCAGGACTGGCAGGACGATGCCGGCTCAATCGTCCACATCAATGCCGACGGCAGCACCCCCGCCGACAATCCGTTCAAGGACGGCGGCAAAGCGCTGCCGGAGATCTGGTCGAAAGGCCACCGCAATCCGCAGGGCATCACCTTCGATGCCAGGGACGGCAAGCTCTACACCGTCGAGCACGGCGCACGCGGCGGCGACGAGATCAATCAGCTCGGAGCCGGCAAGAATTACGGTTGGCCTATCATCACCTACGGCCGTGACTATTCGGGCGCCGAGATCGGCGAAGGCACCGCCAAGGAAGGGCTGGAGCAGCCGCTGCACTATTGGGACCCTTCGATCGCGCCCGGCGCGCTCGCTGTCTATCGCGGCGCAATGTTCCCGGAATGGGACGGCGACTTCCTCGTCGCGGCGCTGAAATTCCAGCTGCTCTCGCGCATGCAGCGCGACGAGAGCGGCGCTTTCGTCGCCGAGGAGCGCTTGTTCAAGGGCGATTACGGGCGCATCCGCGACGTCATTGTAGCGCCCGACGGCGCACTGCTGATGGTGACGGACGAGGACGACGGCGCGCTGATCCGGGTCTCGCGCGCTCAGGCCAGCAACGGTTGAGCGGTCACATCGCGCCGCGCAATTCCTTGCGAATGACGAATTTCAACCCCGACCAGGTCCCGTCGACAGCGCAGACCTTGATGTCGACCAGGCCGTTTGGCAGCAGGATCTTCCGCAGCACGTCTTCCGTGATATCGGTCGGCACGCGTGAACTCTTCTTCGGCCAGGAGATCCAGATCATGCCGTCGGTCTTCAGGACCCGGCAAAGCGTTGGCGCCGTCGCTTCCAGCACCCTGCGCTCAGTCACAAATAGATGGATATAGTCGAATGCTCGCAAAAGCGTCTCGGGAAGCACGCGTACGACCGAAGCAAAATCGCCGAAACCATTGATGTCGTCGATCGTTTCGGGAACACCGAGAAGAGCGGCAGCCTGCCCATGCGCAAGCCCGAGCTTCCTGGCCAGCGGCGTACCGGAATAGCCTGCCGTTCCGGGTGCCGCCATACCGCTCGCCGGCCGCTGTTTTTCGCGTTGCATGCCTCCACCTCCGCCATCAGCGCCAAGTCTTCGCCCTTGCCTAGAGGAAAGGCAACTGCTAACCGCTCGGACAGATCTCCCTTCCCCATCGAGGACGACATGACGCGCATTCAGGCGAACCTCCTCCTGTTGTTTGCCGCCGCCATCTGGGGCGGCGGGTTCGTCGCGCAATCGACGGCGATGAAGGCGATCGGCCCCTTCTGGTTCATCGTCCTGCGTTTTGCTGTCGCCACATTGGCCGTCTTGCCTTTCGTTCTTCTGGAAGCGCGCAAGGCAAAGGCGAAGACCAGCGCACGCCATGCCAAGCTCTATATCCTTACCGGCCTTGCCCTTTTCAGCGGCGCCGCCACGCAGCAGGTCGGGCTGCAGACGACGACGGTGACGAATTCCAGCTTCATCACCGGCCTCTATGTCGTCTTCGTGCCGCTCATTGCCGTGTTTTTCCTGCGCCGCACCCCGCATTGGATTATCTGGCCGGGGGCGCTGATGGCACTCGCCGGCATCTATCTCCTGTCCGGCGGTCAGCTCTCGGCGCTCACGCCAGGCGATCTCCTGACCGTGGTCTGCGCCGTCTTCTGGGCGATCCAGATCACTCTTGCTGGCACGACCGTCTCCGAGAGCGGAAGGCCTCTCGCGCTGACGGCCACGCAATTTGCCGTCACCACGGTTTGCGCGCTTTCCATCGCCGTCGTCGTCGAACCGATCAGCCCTTCGGCGATTTGGGCCGCAGCACCTGAGGTCCTCTATGTCGGCATCTTCTCGTCCGGCTTGGCCTTCGTCTTGCAGGTGATCGCCCAGCGCTACACGACGCCGTCGCAGGCAGCGATCTTCCTGTCATCCGAAGCGCTCTTCGGCGCATCGCTCGCAGCCCTGATTCTCGGTGAGTCGATGCCGGCGACAGGATATACAGGTTGTGCGCTAATGTTTATCGCTATGCTTGTAGTCGAGATCGTACCCGGATTCACTCGCCGCCGCCTGTCAGCCGTCTGAACATGGGTCCGAATATGGGTGGACGCCGGATTGGAAAAATTTTCAGGGAACTCGCCAGCCCGTTTACGTTGCATTTTTGGCAAAATCTGCCCGAAACTTACATTGCAGACGATATAAATCGTTAATCATCTCCCATTCGCGACGGAAATTTTGCGTTTTTGTGCAAACCAGATGTCGGAAGCAGTGTGCCCGGAAGGACACGTTAAAAAACTTTTGCTTGCCAAAATCCTTTAAACGCAGCACTCTCGGCGCGTTCGGGCATTTTGCGAGCATGGGAAGTCCTTAAGTATTTGCGCGCCGGGAACGCTAATATTCCGGTCAGCCGGTTCCGAAAAAGGCAGGCGAAAGTCCTGTTTGGAGCAGGCCGAGGTAGAGGGGACCTTTTTCTCACATTTCAAGACTTGCCTGCCAACGCCTCCCGCAAGGAGGCAATGCTATGATGCTGCCCGTGTGGATGGCGGGCAGAGAGAAAAGGACCTGACGCATGGCCGAGACTGGCACTGTAAAATTCTTCAATACCGACAAGGGCTTTGGCTTCATCAAGCCGGACCGGGGCGGCGCCGATATCTTCGTTCACATTTCTGCCGTACAGGCCTCAGGGCTGGCCGGTTTGACGGAAAATCAGAAGGTAAGCTTCGACACGGAGCCGGATCGCCGCGGCAAGGGCCCGAAGGCCGTCAATCTGCAGATTGCGGGCTGAGCCCTTAACAAGGCTGTCGAATTCGAGTTGAAGCCCGGCAGCAATGCCGGGTTTTGTCGTTCAGCCCTCGTTCAGCTGCGGATTTGTAGGAATGTTGTCATCGAGAAAGGAACCGACATTCGGTTCCCGGAATTAGGGTATTACGCTTATGAACAGGCTTGCCAAAACTCTTCTGCTGACGGCAACGGCTGCCGCACTCACCCTCTCCGCCATCGGCGAAGCATCAGCTCGAGACCGTCATTGGCGCCGCAATGACGCGCTGGTTGGTGGCGCCGTCGGACTTGCGACGGGTCTGATCGTCGGCTCGGCTATCGCGAATGCCAATAACGGCCCTGTTTACGATGAACCTCGCTACATCGACCCGCCCTACGAGCCGGATTACTATGAACCCGCTCCCGTCTATCGCGCCCCGCGCCGCGTCTACGTTGAAGAGCCGCGCTATGTCGAGCAGCCGCGATACTATGCGCCCGTCCGCACGGCCGTGGAGCCCTGGTCGCCGCAATGGGAGCGCTACTGCTCTTACCGTTACCGCTCCTTCGATCCGCGCAGCGGCACCTATATCGGCAATGATGGCCGCAGCCACTTCTGCACCGCCGGCTGATCGCTCGATGATCCCTGATACAAAGCGCCGCTCTTCAGCGGCGCTTTTGCGTTTGAGGCCCTCACCCGGCTTTCTTTTCCCAAGGCATCGGCCCTATGTCGGCGCCAGGCTCGAAATCGGTCGAGACGCTGACGGCGCGCCATTCCCGGTCGGCTGCGATGCGCGCTGCATCCGCTTTCTCGACATTGCGCACCGCATCACTGCCGAGCAGCAGCCGGAACGGCGGCTCCTCGAGACCGGCAATGTGGATAACGACCGCAGCCGCTTTGGCCGGATCGCCGGGCTGACGGCCGTCATACTCGCGCTGGAAGCGCACCGTGGCGCCGACGGTTTCCGCATATTCCGCCCGCCCCTCGGCAAGCACGGTCGAGGCGCCGGCGAAATCCGTCCGGAAGCCGCCGGGCTCGATTACCGTCACCTTGATGCCGAATGGTGAAACCTCTTTCGTCAGCACCTCGGAGAAACCCTCGACACCGAATTTCGCTGCCGAATAGGCGCCGCGTCCGGCGGGCCCGATGCGGCCGCCGACGGAAGAAAACTGGATGATATGTCCGTCCCCCTGCCCACGCATCAGCGCAATCACCGCCTTGCTCATGATGATCGTGCCGAGCAGGTTGGTTTCGATCTGCGCGCGAAAATCGGCAAGGCTGGTATCCTCGATCGAGCCGACATTGCCGTAGCCAGCATTGTTGACGAGCACGTCGATACGGCCGAACGTTTTAACCGCTGCTTCGACGGTCGCGGTCGCTGCCGCCTCGTCCGTGACGTCGAGCGCAAACGTCAGAACCTGATGCCCATAGCGCTTGGAAAGATCGGCAAGCTGTTCCGGATTACGTGCCGTCGCCACCAAATAATCGCCGGAGGCCAGAACCGCCTCCGCCAGCGCCCGGCCGAGACCGCGCGAACTCCCAGTAATTAACCAAACCTTCGACATCGGAAACCTCTTCTTCATTGGTTTCCTACCCATGTATGTTCTATCGTTTCCAATCGAAAGAAGGTACCAACACGATCCATACACACCTCGAGGTAACAAAAGTGGCCGGCGACATATTCGATTTCTGCAGCGACATGTCGGATGAACAGGATGCCCGGGCGCGCACCCTGATTGAACGGGCGGCGGCGAAATGGCCGCTGCGCATACTGCACGTGCTCTCCGACGCGGGGGCACCCTTACGCTTCTCGCGTCTGATGGAGCGAGTCGAGGGCATCAGTCAGAAGGTGCTGACGCAGACTCTGCGCAGCCTCGAAAGCGATGGCCTGATCATTCGCACCCTCTATCCCGAGGTGCCTCCGCGTGTCGAATATGAATTGACGCCGCTCGGCCGCGACCTCCTCATGCAGGTCGCAACGCTCTGGCGGTGGATCGTCGAGCGCCTCGGCGATTTCGATGCGCGCAAAGCCGTAAAGCTCACGGCAATGGGCATTTAAGCCGGAATGCGGATCGTCGCTCTCAAGCCCCCGAGCGGGCTGTCGGAGAGCGTGACGTTGCCGCCATGACTGCGGGCAATATCACGGGCGATTGCAAGACCAAGTCCCGTCCCTGATGCATCGAGGTTGCGCGCCGTATCCAGCCGGAAGAATGGCTTGAACACGTCTTCCCGGTTCTTTTCGGGAATGCCGGGTCCGTCATCATCGAAGATGACGGTCAGCCACTTGGCACTGTGCTTCGCCTCGATGTCGAGCCTGTTGGCATAGCGGCGCGCATTCGAGGCGAGGTTGGTGACCAAACGCATGAAGGCGTTCGGCCTTACGGAGATATCGTCGTCGCCCTCGATCGAATAGTTGAACGTCTTGCCGTGCAGGGCGAAGTCGGACTCGAGCTTGGCGAAGATCTCGCTGAGCTTCAACTCGCCGACATCTTCCTCGACCTCGCCGCGGGCAAAGGCCATATAGGCCTCCAGCATTGTCTGCATGTCATTGACGTCATCGTTGAGACCATGCAGGTCGGGATTATCGCCGGCGAGCGCCAGTTGGAGTTTGAAGCGGGTGAGGATGGTTCGCAGATCGTGGCTGACGCCGGAAAGCATTGCCGTGCGTTGCTCGATCTGCCGCTCGATGCGTTCGCGCATCAGAATGAAGGCAAGGCCGGCGCGCCGGACCTCGTCGGCGCCGCGCGGATAGAAATTGTCGGGCTTCTGCCCTTTGCCGAAGCTTTCGGCAGCCCGCGCCAGCATCAGGATCGGCCGGATCTGCCCGCGCAGAAAGAGGATCGAAATGCCGAGCAGCACCAGCGACGTGCCGACCATCCAGACGATGAAGATATGGGTGTTGGAGGCATAGGTCTGACTGCGTTTAGCCAGCACCCGCAGGATCTTGTTCTCGAGCTTGATCCGGATCTCGACGAGATTCGAGTTGCCGACCGTGTCGATCCAGAAAGGCCGGTGAATTTCGTCGGTGATCTCATCGCTGAGGATGCCGTCAAGGATCGAAAAGAAGGGCTTGACGCGCGGCGGCGGCAGATCACCGTCCGGCTCGATCGAAATCTGCAGGTTGAGCTGATCGCGCGCGATGCGGATGATCTCGCTATAGTCCGAATTCTGCGGATAGGTTTCGACGATCTCGATGATCGCGGCAATGTCGCGGGTGACGGCGAGCGACAGCCGCTCGGTCACCATTTGCCAGTGACGCTCCATGAAGACGGCGGCGACGACGGATTGCAGCAGCACCATCGGGATGATGATGATCAGCAGCGAGCGCGCGTAGAGCCCGGTGGGCAATCGGCGCCGCAGCCAGCGGACGATCCAGCGCCAGCCCGCCGCCGGAGCGCGGTCTTCCCGCCGCAAACTGTCCATTGTCACCATCGTCGGTCCCGGCCGTTCAGAGCGCCATGCGGAAAGTGTGAACCGTCCTCGGCATCATGCTCCACTTCTCAAATCTAGTCGATGCTCAGCCTGTATCCGATGCCGCGGACCGTCTGCAGCCAGACGGGGTTGGCCGGATCCTCCTCGATCTTGCGCCTGAGCCGGTTGATCTGCACGTCGATCGTCCGCTCGCCGACCTCTGTGTCATTGCCGATCAGTTCGTGACGGGGGATGGTGTCACCGGCGCGCCGCGCAAAGAGCAGCATGATTTCCTGCTCGCGATCGGTAAGCCGGATAACCTCGCTGGCTTTCTTCAGCTCCTTGCGGGTCAAGGAGAAAGTGTAGGGCCCAAACATGACCTGTTCGATCTTCAGCCCCTCGCCGTTGGCGTTGCGGCGCAGGATATTATTGATGCGCAGGACCAGTTCGCGCGGATCGAAGGGTTTGGAGAGATAATCGTCGGCGCCGGCCTCGAGGCCTTCGATGCGGTTGCCTGATTCCGCCAGCGCCGTCAGCATGATGATCGGCACGTTCTTGATGGCACGCAGCCCGCGGGTGACGTCGATGCCGGATTCGCCCGGCATCATCACATCCATGATGATGAGATCGAAATCGAGACCGGCAAGTTTGCGCTGCGCCTCGGCGCCGTCGGCCGCGACAGTCACGCGAAAGCCGTTCTCGGCGAGATAACGATTGAGCAGCGCGCGGATGCGGGAGTCATCGTCAACCACCAGCAGATGCGCCGCATCGTCGGAAATACCTGTCTTGACCGCCATTCAATCCGCCTTCTTTCTGTCCCGCATGCCTCCAAGGAAGGCCTTCACGCCCTCCCGCACCTGCGCAGAAGCTCCTTCGAATGCCCGCTCAATGCGGCGCGATTGCGGCTCGGCAAGGGCAAGCGCCAGCTCGCGCCCTGATTTCGTCGGATAAAGCTTACGCTGCCGCCGATCCTCCGGACCGGCAACCTGGCGAATATAGCCTGAATCGATCAGCTGTTTCAGCACCCTTGCAAGACTCTGCTTGGTGATTTTCAGTGTGTCGAGAAGATCAGCCACCGTCATGCCCGGATTGCGGTTGACGAAATGCACGACGCGGTGATGCGCCCGGCCGAAGCCGCTCTTTTCCAGGATGGCGTCGGGATCGGAAACGAAGTCGCGATAGGCGAAGAAGAACAGCTCGATGATCTCGAAATCGATACCGCCTGTATCTTCCATCGGCGTGGCCAACGGCTCCGGCTTGCCTGCTTTCGGACCGGTCTGTCGTGACACTCGGCATTTCCTTTCTCGTTCCGCAGCTTCGGGAAGCTTCCGCAAAGATAGGTCAGTAATATTGACGTAAATCTACGCAGCTGCCAGCTTTGCCGAACTTTTGTGGGAGCCCGCCGGGATTCTCAATTTCCATGGCACTTCTTTGGAAACCAAGGTCCGCCCGAAACTTCCGACGCAATAAGTAATTCCCCTAGCATCCGTGGATAAAACGTAATGGGGACAACAATCAACAGGCATGGCGCGTGAAGCGTCCGGAGGAGGTTGGGGATCGTTTGGAATCGAGGTGATCGAGCGCGCAATCCTGCCGGAGCAACTGCCTGATTCAGCGAGTGTTTCCTCACCGGCTCCGCGGAAGTAACACCCGCCCCTGAAATCGACCGTATCGGTTTACGCCAGCGGCGATCTCCGAACCCTTGATGAGCGACTATATGAAGGAAGTCTATCCGACGGCGGTCGCCGCCGGATAACATCTTCACGCAGTTGGTCCGGCGAGCGGAAACGCGCCTCGGAGCATTATCTATGCGCCCGCGCCATGACCAGTCCGGCGAGCGTCGACAGAATGCCGCCGCCGATCAGGCCACTGATGCCGTCGGCGATCAACATCTCCCGATCGCCGATCTGTGCCGAACCTCGGCATATCAGTATTTTACCATATGAAGAAGGAAAGCGTTAGGAAAACCAACCCCTGCGGGATTATGGCAGGAGGAGGAATTGCCCGGACGAGGCGGCCTGTCGACCGCCTCGTTCCGGATCTGCCGATGATCTTACTGATAGACGTAGACGATCCGGCGCGTACCTGGATCGACCAGAACGGGCCGGTCGTTGATCCTTGTGTAGCGATATTCATAGTCCGGAATCGTCTGGAAAGTGACGTCGGCAGGCACTTCCGCGCCGACGACCACATCGCCGCCAAGCCGCACCGTCTCGGTCGGATTGGTTTCGATGTAGGTCCGCACCGTCTCCGGCGGGGTGATCGTTTCGACGGCTCCAACCGGCCCGATCAATTCATCGCCCGGGGCCGGTTGCGGGTCAGCCGGGACAACGCTGGCGGTCGACTCGTAGGTCACGACGGGGACGCCGATTTCGGCGCGATGCTGCTCGACGATAACCTGGTTGCCGCCGTAGTCCATCTGCAGATAGTCGGCATAGACCCAGCCGCGCATGCCGTTGACGTCGACACGGCACCAGCGGCTGCCTTCGATACAGCCGTCAAGCACCGCGGTCGAACCGCGGGTGGCAAGGCCGACTGCCGGATATTGCGGGCCCGGACCTGCGCGGACATTGAGATCGTTGACCGTGGTCGCCACCATCTCCGCCTGCGCCAGACCTCCGCTCGCCAAGAGCACGGCTCCAGCCAACAGGATGTTTCTCTTCAAGGTCATGTGAGCGTCTCCTTGGTTTCGATGGCCGGACAACGCGCGGCGTTCCACGATGTTCCCACGCGATGCGGCCTGGCAAAAAGCCCACGCAGACACGCTCTCACACGCCATTGAAAAACCAAGATAAAAATGGATTCCTCGCCACGCCGAACGGCAGAAGAGATCTGTAAAATTGTGTTGCAGCTGGTCTTGCTGCCGTGAAACACGCGTCAAAAGCAGAAGATTTCGGCTGTCCTTGCCGCCGTTTCGGACTATACCCTGAGCACCCAAGACACCCAAGCGAGGCACTTATGGGCATGCTCCAGGCCGGCATCATTCCGGTGACACCCTTTCAGCAAAATTGCACTGTCTTCTTCGATCCCGATACCCAGGAAGGCGTCGTCGTCGATCCGGGCGGCGACGTGCCGCTTATTCTTCAGGCGATCGAGAAAAGCGGGCTGACCATCAAGGAAATCTGGCTGACGCACGGCCACCTCGACCATGCCGGCGGCGCGAGCGAACTAAAGGAAGCCCTCGGCATCGAGGTGGTCGGCCCGCATCAGGACGACCTGCCGCTGCTGCAGCGGATCGAAACCCAGGCCGCGAAATACGGCATAACGGGATTGCGCAATGTCATCCCCGACCGCTGGCTGAAGGATGGCGACAAGGTCTCCTTCGGCGCCCACGAATTCGAGGTCTATCGCGCGCCCGGCCATGCTCCCGGCCACGTGATCTATTTCAACCGCGCGCAGAATTTCGCCCATCTCGGCGACGTGCTGTTCAACGGCTCGATCGGCCGCACCGACTTGCCGGGCGGCAATCATCAGCAGCTGTTGGATTCGATTCGCGACAAGGTCCTGCCGCTTGGCGACGACGTCGGCTTCATCTGCGGCCATGGGCCCGGCAGCCGCATCGGTGACGAACGGCGAAGCAATCCGTATCTGCAGGAAATCAGAGCCGGTGGAGCCTCTGGCGCCTCAGACGGGACCGACAAAACGATGTGAGCCAATACTCACATCATCTTCATGCCGTTCGGCACCGGCTGTTCGACCGCCGCAAGCACGATCGCGCCGTTCCCGTCCTCGAATCCCAGCGTCAGCACTTCCGAACGGAACGGACCGATCTGCCGCGGCGGGAAGTTGACGACGCCGAGCACCTGCCGGCCGATCAGGGTTTCCAGCGTATAATGCACGGTGATCTGCGCCGAGGATTTCTTGATGCCGATCTCAGGGCCGAAATCGATGAGCAGCTTAAAAGCCGGCTTGCGCGCCTCCGGGAAAGGGCTCGCTTCGATGATCGTACCGACACGGATGTCGACACGCTCGAAATCGGCGTAGCTGATCTCTTCCGCCATGTGGTTCTTCCTCAGCCGGCCAGTTCCTCGGCCCGCTTGCGCGCCGCCGCAAGGGCTGCGTCGAACAGGGGCTGCATGCCGTTCTCAGCCATCAGCACGGCGAGCGCCGCCGCCGTCGTGCCGCCGGGAGAAGTCACATTCTGCCGCAGCCGCGAAGCATCGTCGGGGGACTGGTGCAAGAGTTCACCAGCCCCCGCGACCGTTTCCCGCGCAAGACGCATGGCGAGGTCCGCCTGCAGGCCGAGCTTTCGACCTGCCTCCGCCATACATTCGACGAGATAGAATACATAAGCCGGGCCACTACCGGAAAGCGCCGTCACGGCATCGATATCGGCCTCCGCAGGCACCCATTCGACCGGGCCGGAGACGCTGAGAAGGGCGTGGACGCGTTTGCGCTGCGGATCGCTGACTGCTGAATTGGCAAAGGCCCCGGTCACACCGCGGCCGACCATAGCCGGCGTGTTCGGCATGGCTCGCACCATGGCGGCCTTGCCGAGATGTCTTTCGAGAAAACCGAGCGTCTTGCCGGCTGCGACCGAGACGACGACCGTCGCCGGTCCGACGGCGCTCTTCACCACGGGCAACACCGTCTCCATCACCTGCGGCTTGACCGCGAGGAACAAGACGCTCGCCTTCAATTCCGCAGGGACCGCAGTCAGATGAGTCGCACCGGCTTCCTTGACCGTCGCTAGCATCGCCGACGAGGGGCCGGGATCCACAACGATGACGGCCGAACCCGGAACGCCGCTCTTCAGCCAGCCGGAGAGCATGGCTCCGCCCATGTTTCCGGCGCCGATCAGCACGACGGGATTTGCCGAGGAGAAAGCCTTTGCCGGCATCTTACGCCTCGCCCACCGTTTCGAACAGCACGGCTTCCATCGCCTTCGCCGCGTCCATGCCGGACCAGACAACGAACTGGAATGCCTGAAAATAGGCCTCGCATGTGTCGAGCGCGCTGGAAAGCAGCACCTCTACCTGGCGATTGGTCGGCTCCGCGCCGCCCGCGAGCAGCAGCGACTGCCTGAAGATGACGACATCTTCCTGACGCCAGAGGTCGAAATGACCCATCAGCACCTGCCCGTTGATCGCCGAGAGCAGCTTGACCACCTCATTGACCCTGATGTCGGGGACTTTGATATCGAAAGCGCAACCAAGATGCAGCGCCTCGAATTCCTCCATCCAGGAAAAGGAAACATGATAGTCCGCCCAGCGCCCCTCGACCGTCATCGCGATCTCATCCTCGCCGGACCGTTCGAACGACCAGTCGTTGTTGGAGGCCACGTACTCGATCATATCGACCGGGTTCGACTGACGCTCGACTTCCAATTCCATCAGGTTCATGCAGCACCTTCTTGACCGGAACGAATGCGGCTTAGCTTGGGATACGAACACAAGAAAGACACACGCAATACCGGAAACCACCATCGGATGATCGTTGAACCGCTGCCAGACTTAACGCAGATAACCTGCCCGGAGCTTACCAAGTCGCTTCGAATCATCATTTAAAATCAGTGTATAATGACCCTTGCCACCTGCCAGCCCCCAGAAGGGAAAATAGGACAGACCTGCTGTGGAAAGCACTTCGAAACTCAATTCAGAAGGGAGATTAAACGACTCTGCGTATTGGCTTTTTTGGCAGTGTCCACAGGTGGAAAACTCACCTGGAATTTTTTGTGACAGATGCGGCGTGTGGCATGAAGGCAACGCCGCATCTGCGCCCTATGGGGATTTAGTGTGCCTCGCCGGCAAGCTTGGCCTCCAACGCCGCGATACGTGCGGCAAGCGCCTCGTTTTCATCACGCGCCTTGATCGCCATCTCGCGCACGGCCTCGAATTCCTCGCGCTTGACGACGTCCATGCTGTTCAACCAACGCTCGGCCTGGGCGTTGAAAGCCGTCTCGATCTCCTTGCGGACACCCTGGGCGGCACCTGCCGCGTCGGTCATCAGCTTGGCGAACTCGTCCATGATGCGGTTCGTTCCGGTCGTCATGGCGTTTTTCTCCCTTCGTATAAGGTGAATACAGCCCTTCAGGGCCTCGAAGATTGAGGTAGGGCTTCGACACCCGCGATGCAAGCGCTTTGCGCGGGAGATAGCCCTATCCTGAAGCGAGCAGCGGAGGAGCGATCACGAACAATGCACTTGACCGTCCGGGATCGTGGCGGCATGTTCCGCCGACCTCAACGGATGGGAAAACCTTGCCGACAGCAGCCAATCTCCTTGCCATCATGCCTTTCCCGAACATCGATCCGATCGCTTTTTCGATCGGTCCGTTGGCGATTCACTGGTACGGCCTGGCATACGTCGCCGGCATCCTACTCGGCTGGGCCTATGCGCGCCGCCTCGCCGCCAACGACAGTCTCTGGCCGGGCAATGCATCGCCGATGACGAAGACGCAGCTCGACGATTTCATCGTCTGGGCAGCCCTCGGCGTCGTGCTCGGCGGCCGTCTCGGCTATATCTTCTTCTATGACCTCTCCGCCGTCCTTCACGATCCCATTCGCGCAGTCGAAATCTGGAATGGCGGCATGTCCTTCCACGGCGGCCTGACCGGCACGACAATCGCCATGATCATCTTTGCCCGCCGCAATGCCATCCCGATCTGGAGCCTGTTCGATATCGTCGCGGCTGTTGTTCCCTTCGGCCTGTTCTTCGGCCGCATCGCCAATTTCATCAATGGCGAGCTCTGGGGCCGGCTGACCGACGTCCCCTGGGCCGTGGTTTTCCCGACCGGCGGTCCCTTCGCCCGCCATCCGAGCCAGCTTTACGAGGCCGGCCTCGAGGGCATCGTTCTGCTCCTGGTGCTTGCCGCCCTCGTCTACGGCATGCGTGCGCTGAAAAGTCCTGGCTTCATCACCGGCGTTTTCGTCTGCGGTTATGCACTGTCGCGCATCTTCCTCGAGTTCTTCCGCGAGCCGGACGCCCAGCTCGGTTACCTCCTCGGCACGAATTGGCTGACCATGGGCATGATCCTCTCCTCCCCGATGATCCTGCTCGGCCTCTGGGCGATCCTGCGGGCCCGCCGCCAGGCCGCGCCGCAGCTCTAAACCGGCAGGACGCGCGACATGACCACCGCTCTAGGCGAAAAGATCAAGGCGATCATCCAGGCCAACGGCCCGATCAGCGTCACCGACTATTTCTCGCTCTGCCTCGCTGATCCCGAGCACGGCTATTACCGCACCCGCGAACCCTTCGGCCGGTCCGGCGATTTTGTCACCGCGCCCGAAGTCAGCCAGATCTTCGGCGAGATGATCGGCGTCTTCGTCGTCCATGCCTGGCAGCGCCACGGCACGCCGGCAGATGTGCGCCTGGTCGAGATCGGGCCTGGCCGCGGCACGATGATGGCTGATATGCTGCGTGTCATCGCCCGCATCGCCCCGCCGCTCTTCGACACGATGAGCGTGCATCTCGTCGAAACCAGCGAGCGCCTGCGCGACGTCCAGAGCCAGACACTCGAAGCTTATGGCGAGAGGATAGCGTGGCACGGTGGCTTCGATGAGGTCCCGCCCGGCTTCACGCTGATTGCCGCCAACGAATTGTTCGACGCGATCCCGATCCGGCAGTTCGTCCGCACGCAAACGGGCTTCCGCGAGCGAATGGTCGGGCTTGACGCCGATGGCGAGCTGACCTTCGCCGCGGGTGTCGCGGGCCTCGATCCTGCCCTACTGCCGGAGCCGGTGCAGAACCTGCCGCTCGGCACGCTCTTCGAGATCTCACCCGCCCGCCAGGCGGTGATGATGGCGATCTGTGAGCGGCTGCGCGCCTATGGCGGCACGGCGCTGATCATCGACTACGGCCATCTCGTCACCGGCTTCGGCGATACGCTGCAGGCGGTGCGCATGCATGAATTCGACCCGCCGCTCGCCCATCCCGGCGAAGCTGACCTGACGAGCCATGTCGATTTCCAGCAGCTCGCCGAGACGGCGCGGGCGGCCGGCCTGCATCTGAACGGCGCCCTGCACCAAGGCGACTTTCTGACCGGCCTAGGCATTCTCGAACGCGCCGCCGCCCTCGGACGTGACCGCGAACCGCAGACCCAGCAGGTGATCCAGTCGGCGGTCGACAGGCTTGCCGGCGCCGGTGAGGGTCGGATGGGCGAACTCTTCAAGGTCATGGCGGTCTCCGATCCTGCCGTTGATCTCATGCCCTTTCGCCCGGTGGATTGACAGGGCGCACGCGGCTGAGCCAACATCCGCGCGAAACAGGAACTTGAAACGCGTCGCGGATGCGATGCGCTCGGGACAAAACAAACCCCTCAAAAAACCCGGAATTACAGATGCAGGACGCGGCCTCTCCCGCACCGATCCAAAGCACGCTGCTGAATGAAGCGACGGGCGGCACCATCCGCCACGGTTATTTCACCCGGGCGGGCGGTGTTTCCGAAGGGATCTATCGCGGTCTCAATGTCGGCCTCGGCTCCAATGACGAGCGCGGGAACGTCATGGAAAACCGCCGCCGCGTCGCCGCCTGGTTCGACCTGCCGCTCAAGCGGCTGGCAACTGTTCATCAGGTGCATTCGCCCGACGTGGTGACGATTGGTGCCGATTACGACGGCGCTCGCCCCGACGCGGACGCAATGGTGACGGCAGTCCCCGGCATTGTGCTTGGCGTGCTGGCCGCCGATTGCGGCCCTATCCTGTTTGTCGACCCCGAAAATCGCGTCATCGGCGCCGCCCATGCCGGCTGGAAGGGCGCGCTGACCGGCGTTCTCGAAAACACCATTGCGGCCATGGAAGCCTTGGGGGCCGACCGCGTCAGCATACTGGCCTGCCTCGGCCCCTCGATCAGTCAGGCGAGTTACGAGGTCGGGCCGGAATTCGTCGATCGCTTCGTCGCCGAAAATCCGGACTACGAACGCTTTTTCAAGCCGTCCGCAACGCCGGGCCGCGCTATGTTCGACCTGCCGGCGCTGACCATCGACAGGCTGACGCGGGCTGGCGTGCAGGCCGAAAGCCTCGGGATCTGCACCTATCCAGATAACGAGCGCTTCTTTTCCTATCGCAGGACGACACATCGCAACGAGCCGGACTACGGTCGCCAGATCTCAGCGATATCAATTAGGGAGACTTGAGCAGAATGGCACTGCACTTCGAAAAGGCCGAGTTCGCGAGCCGGCTTGCGCGCCTCACCGAGAAGATGAAGGAAGAAAAGCTCGACGCCCTGCTGCTCTTCGCCCAGGAAAGCATGTATTGGCTGACCGGCTATGACACCTTCGGCTATTGCTTTTTCCAGACACTGATCGTCAAGAGCGACGGCACCATGGCGCTGATCACCCGCTCGGCCGATCTTCGCCAGGCCAAGCACACGTCAATCCTTGAGGACGTCCACATCTGGGTCGACCGGGTCAATGCCGATCCGACGCTAGACCTGAAGAACCTCCTGGTCGAAATGGATCTGCTCGGCGCCCGCATCGGCGTTGAATATGATACGCACGGCATGACCGGCCGCGTCGCCCGTCTGCTTGACGCGCAGTTGACCACTTTCGGCCAGATCGTCGACGCCTCCTATCTCGTCAGCCGTCTTCGTCTGATCAAGAGCCCGACCGAGGTCGCCTATGTCGAACGGGCTGCAGATCTCGCCGACGACGCGCTCGACGCCGCGATCCGACTGACGAAACCGGGCGCCGACGAAGCCGACATCCTCGCCGCCATGCAGAGCGCGATCTTTTCCGGCGGCGGCGACTATCCCGCCAACGAGTTCATCATCGGCTCCGCCGCTGACGCGCTGCTCTGCCGCTACAAGGCCGGCCGCCGCAAGCTCGACGCCAACGACCAGCTGACGCTCGAATGGGCCGGCGCTTACGCGCATTACCATGCCGCCATGATGCGCACGATCGTCATCGGCGAGCCGATGCAGCGCCATCGCGAGCTCTACAATGCCTGCCGCGAAACCATCGAGGCGATCGAGACCGTGCTGAAGCCCGGTCATACCTTTGGCGACGTCTTCGACATGCATGCCAGGATCATGGACGAGCGCGGCCTCGCCCGCCACCGGCTGAACGCCTGCGGTTATTCGCTCGGCGCCCGCTTCTCGCCCTCCTGGATGGAGCACCAGATGTTCCATGTCGGCAATCCGCAGCCGATCGAGCCGAACATGTCGCTCTTCGTGCATATGATCATTGCCGATTCCGATACCGGTACGGCAATGACGCTCGGACAGACCTACCTGACGACGGCGGATGCGCCGCGCACACTTTCCCGTCATTCGCTCGATTTCATCGGCCTTTGAAGCCCGGGACTGACCGGTGAGAATCCGGAATTGACAGAGGACCATCCCCGCCCGCATAAATCCGGGCGGGCTGATACGATTGTGGGAAGGACGGATCACGGGATGACGCGAGCTGCGACTGTGCCCACGCTCCTGTTCGTCATGGCTCTGCTGACCGCCTGCAACACCACCGACGCGCTGACGCCGCAAGTCGGCATCGGCGAATCCTCCGGAACTCCGCCGTCAACTCCGGTGACGCAGGGCGAGGCAGAACGTCTGGCCGGCACCCGCCAGCCGGTTTTTGCCGGGAGCACGCAGCCGAGTGGCTATCATCCGGCCTATGGTCAATCGCAAAGAACCTATCGACCCGGCAGCGGCGCGCCGCCGACGACGATGCAGGAGCAGGCAGACGCGCTGTCGAGGAACGGCTCCTCGCCCGCCGCCTCCGCCCCGATCGAGGAACAGGCGCGGCCGCCGGCTGCCGCCGGCGCCGGATCGCCAACACAGCCCGGCCAGCGCCTTGACCCGCAGCAGCCGCAGCAGACCGCCGCCCTCACCCCCAGCGCCTCTTCCGCGCGTGGCAATACGGTGCGCTTCCTGCCAATCATCGGGGCGCCGGTGCAAGCCGTGACTCCGCTCTCGCGCCAGCTCGGCGCCGAGGCGCGCGCCCACGGCCTTTCTATCAAGAGCTCGGACGACACGAGCAGCGACTACATCCTTAAAGGTTACCTCTCTGCCTTCAGTGACGACGGCAAGGTCACCGTGGTCTATGTCTGGGATATCCTCGACGGCGGCGGCGCCCGCCTGCACCGCATCCAGGGCCAGGAAATTGTGCCGACAGCCGCGGCCGAGCCTTGGGCGGGTGTCCCGGCTTCGGTGATGCAGCAGATCGCCTCGAAGACCATCGCGGAATTCACCTCCTGGCGGCAAACTCAGGGCGGTTAGTCACAAACTTTTTGCAAATATGAAAGCCTGTGGCGCCTTTGCCCTTGCATTCACGAGGAAGCTGACTAAAAAGCGCGGCTATCAGCGCATAACAGGCGGACCAAAATGAAGGTTTTCGCAGGCAATTCGAACCGGCAACTCGCCGAAGCGATCTGCAACTATCTCAATGTTCCTTTGGGAAGAGCCAGTGTCCGAAGGTTTGCCGACCAGGAAATCTTCGTGGAAATCCAGGAAAACGTGCGCGGCGAGGACGTTTTCCTCGTGCAGCCCACGGCCTTTCCTGCCAACGACCACCTGATGGAGCTGCTGATCATGATCGACGCGATGCGTCGTTCGTCGGCACGCCGCATCACCGCCGTTCTTCCCTATTTCGGCTATGCCCGTCAGGACCGCCGCGCATCCGGCCGAACGCCGATCTCCGCCAAGCTGGTTGCCAACCTAATTACCGAAGCCGGCGCCGATCGCGTCATGACGCTCGATCTCCATGCCGGTCAGATCCAGGGCTTCTTCGATATACCCACAGACAACCTCTTCGCCTTGCCCGTGCTGACGCGCGATATCAAGAGCCATTATGACCTCAGCAACGTCATGGTCGTTTCGCCCGACGTCGGCGGCGTGGTGCGTGCCCGCGCGCTCGCCAAGCGGCTGGACTGTCTTCTGGCCATCGTCGACAAGCGTCGCGATCGGCCAGGTGAATCCGAAGTCATGAACATTATCGGCGACGTCACCGGCAAGGACTGCCTACTGATCGACGACATCGTCGATTCCGGCGGCACCCTCTGCAATGCGGCCGACGCACTGCTCGCCCAGGGTGCCTCCAGCGTCACCGCCTATATCACGCACGGCGTTCTCTCGGGCGGCGCGGTCACCCGCGTCACCTCCTCGAAGCTGCGTGAACTCGTCATCACCGATTCGATCCAGCCGACAACGGCGGTGCTTTCAGCGCACAATATCCGCGTCGTGACGACTGCCCCGCTGATCGGCGAAGCCATCAGCCGCACGAGCCAGGAAGAGTCCGTCTCCAGCCTCTTCGATTAAAAAGTCTCCTCCGTCACGCTTGGCCTTGTGCCGAGCATCTGACGGCTGCAAATCCTTCGCAGGAAAGCGTTTATTTCAGATATTTAATCGGCCGGCGCAGATACTCGGCACAAGGCCGATGATGACGTCACGGCTTGTGTAGTGTTTGGTCAGCAGCCTAAAGGCCGGCACAAAGCCGGCCTCTTTTATTTTCCGATTCCAATCGATAACCTTCAAGGCTGCTGCGGCGGCGCAGGTACCACGTCCTGACCTTGTTTCGGTTCCTGCTCCTGTTCCGACTCCAGCCCCTGATCCGGACCATCCGGTCCTTTGATCTGCTGGCCATTGACCGCCACGGAACCGTCGCGGCTGATGCTGACGTCCCAGCGCGAACGGCCGTCGGGATCGGTCTTGGCAAAGCCCTTCGCCATCATGATGCCGAAGGAGACCTGGTTGAGATCGGGATCCGTCTTGGCAAGCTCCTGGACCGCCGCGATCGTCTTGTCGAGATCGCGGGCAAGGATCGTCGCCTCCATCGAATAGTCCTTCTCAGTATCGACCCGCCCCTCGATCCTGCCGGTCATGTCGACGTCATAGACCTGCGATTTGGCACTGATCTTCGGAAACTCGACGGCAAGCCGGCCATCGCGGAAGAGCTTCTTCGCCATCTCCTCTCCGGTCTTCTCGGGCACCGAATCTTTGAAATCCACCGCCATGAGGGCGTCGCCGAAGCTTGCGAAATCCAGATTCGGAAGCGCAAGCTGAAAATCGAAGCTGGTCGGCATGAAGGCCGAATAGTTTGCCGGCATCAGCGGTGTGTCGAGGCTGATTTCCTGCGCGTTCATGCCGAAGCCGAAACGCATGGAGTCACTTGGCCCGTCGATGGCGAGGTTGTAGCCGAATGCCTTGGCGCCGCCCTTGCCCATCTCGCTGCTGACGGTCAGGTCGTTGACCCCGATCGTCTCGCTGAACAAGGTCAGAAGCGGGAAGGCTTCCTTCACTATTCCCTTTATCTTGTCGCTGTTTTCCGGGCTCAATTCCTTCTCATCGAGATGGTCGAGCACGAAGAAGACCATCTCGCGAATCTGCTTGGCTGGCAGGCCGTTCACCTTGGCTTTGACATCGATCGAGCCGGCACGAAGTTCGATGGGCGGCATTTGCAGGCCGGAAACCTGCTCGACGAAACCAACCATCGAACCGCTGCCGTCAAAATCGACCCGTCCATTGCCGCCTGCACTGTCGGTTGAACTCAGCTTCTGGTCCATGCTGGCGATGCTGGCATGGACCTCCTCGGTTTCGGATTTGCTGGCCATCTTGATGTCTTTGGCCGCGAAGGTGCCGGAGCGCAGATAGCTGATCGCCGGGTCGAAGACGCCGGTATAAACAAGCGACGCGATCGAATAGGTGAAATCCGTCGGCTTCTGGTCTGGCCCCTTGAAATGGCCCGAGACGTTGAGCTTGTTGTCGCCTTCGATGTTCCAGAGCCCACTGTCGAGCGGCGTGGCGAACATCGAAAACGGCGTCAGTCCTGTGATCGTAAACGTCGCCGGATCGGCCTTGGTAAGCAGCTTCGCCAGATCGTATATGACCTCATAGCGCGTGCCGACTGGATTGACGGTGATGAGGCCGCTTTTTGCCAAATCCTTCGGAAGCAGCCTCGTCAGGGTCTCCTTGACGGCATTGGCGCCCTCCTGGTTGATCTCCGCGCCCTCGGCCCCGCTGAAAAGGCAAAGGGCAAGCACACTCGTTGCCGTGATAAGTTTGAGACGCATAGTCTGGTTTTCTCCTCAGCCGCTTTTTGATTGCGGCCATCCAAAGATGCGAAGCGCGCCGATGTCAAGCCAAGTGGCGATAAGCACTGGCAATTTTGCCTTTGCGTACAGATCGCAAGCGATTTCAATAAGGTCTCGTATTGGGATGGGTGCGCATGCAATCTGGGCGAGTTCGCTGTTCTCGATAATGGCGCGCCCCGGCGAAAGCCCCGCCGAAAAACCGGCGCAATCGGCAACTTGCGTTTCCGGGCGACTTATACTATAGGCGACCGGTCCGCGTAGACACCCTTGGAGGCAACGCGGATGAGGATGGGAAAACCCGCCTCCTGTTCGACGGAACAAGGCTTTGCCTGCCGCCGAACTCTCCAAATAACCTCGAAAGGAAAAGCCATGAGCCAGGAAACTTACGAGCTCAAGGCCGAGGCGCGCGAACGGGTTGGTAAGGGGTCCGCCCGTGAACTTCGCCGCAACGGTTTGATTCCCGCTGTCATCTATGGTGACAAGCAGGCCCCCATTGCCATCGCTATCAACACCAATGAGGTGACGAAGCGCATTCACGCCGGTGGCTTCATGACCACCGTAGCGACCATCGAAGTCGACGGCAAGAAGCACAAGGTTCTGCCGAAGGACTATCAGCTTGATCCGGTTCGCGACTTCACGCTGCATGTCGATTTCCTGCGCGTCTCCGGCAACACCCAGGTGACCGTCGAAATCCCGGTTCACTTCATCAATGAAGCGAAGTCCCCGGGCCTCAAGGTCGGCGGCGTTCTGAACATCGTCCGCCATGAAGTTGAAGTGCACTGCCCGGCCGATGCGATCCCGGAATTCTTCAACATTGACCTCAGCGGCAAGAAGATCGGCGACAGTATCCATATTTCGGAAGTCACCCTGCCGAAGAGCGTGACGCCGGTCATCGACCGCGACTTCACGATCGCGACCATCGTCGCTCCGGCTGGCGGCGTCGACGAGAGCGCCGCAGAAGCGGAAGGCGAAGCCGAAGCCTGATCGCTTCGACCAATTGTAAAGCATATGACCCGCCTTCCCGTGAACTGGGGAGGCGGGCTTTTCGTTGCCCGCAAGGGCCTCCGTTTCAGCAACATTTAACGTATTCGTGAAAGCATGCCCCGTCAGCTGCGATGAAGCCGGCCCGAACGCGCGACAGCAAATATGGCCGGTCTGGGGGAGTAGACGGAACCATGAACAATTCCGTTGAGAACAGGTTTTTTGGGATTGTTTGCGGGGCGCTGCTTGTTTTTGTCGCTCCGCTTTTTGTTCTCTTCCTTTTTCTTTCCTCGGAACGCGCCGATAAAGAAATACGCGACCATATCTCTGTTCTTCTTGTCGCCAACGCTCAGGCACTTGCAAAACCGCTCTGGGACCTCGATGAGGAAAGCGTCACTCAGATCAGCGCGACGGTCGTTTCCCAGGGCGCCATCGTCAAGGTCGAGGTGCGCGATCAGTCGGGCCAGCTCGACGTCAGCCAGTCCACCATTCCGCGCTCCTTCGACGGCAAGCTCGTGCAGGTGTCGCGCGCCATTATCTACAACACCATCGACGGCCCGAAGAATCTCGGCAGCATCAGCGTCTACTATCCCGCCCTCGGCCTGTTTTCAGGCCTGAAGCAGGAAGAGGTCGTCTTCATTTCGATCTTCATCTTTGCGGTCCTGACCGTTTTCGGCACCGCGCTGATCGGCAACCGCTTCTTCGTCATCCAGCCGCTGATGCGGCTGACGGCGGCGATTGAGGCCACCCGGCAGCTGGGTTCGCGCCATCACGTCGACTGGCAGTCGAACGACGAGATGGGACGGCTTGCCCGCAGCTTCAACGAGATGCAGACCAAGCTCGAAAGCGAGGAGAAGGAGCTGAAGCTCGCCCATCGCCGCGCCACCGATATCTACAATCTCACCCCCGCCATGCTCTTCTCGCTCGACGAGGAAGACCGCATCACCGCCGTCAGCGACTATTGGCTGCTTGCCACCGGCTATGATCGCGCCGCCGTCATCGGCCGCAACTTCGCCGATCTCGTTACGGCAAATACCCGCGACAAGTTCGTCAAGCGCCGCCGGGCCGAAAGCGGCATGGCGGTGACCGTCAAGTTCATCTGCCTGGACGGCCGCACCATGGACGTCCTTATCATGGAATCGGAAGCCGGCGCCGACGCTCACGATCGCCTCTCGCTGTCGGTCATGACTGATGTGACCGAGCTCAAGGCCTCCGAGGACCGCAACCATCGTCAGGCCATCACCGACCACCTGACCGGGCTTCTCAACCGCCAGGGTTTTGAAGCCGTGCTCGACAACAAGATCGCCGCGGCAGACGCCGCCGGGCAGGAGCTCGCCTGCCTCTTCGTCGATCTCGACCGCTTCAAGTGGATCAACGACAATATGGGCCATGCCGCCGGCGACAGGGCACTGATCGAACTCGTCGAACGCCTGAAGACCCATCTTGCTCCCTCCGACGAGGCGGCGCGCCTCGGCGGAGATGAGTTCGCCATTCTGCTGCCGGCGAAGGACGCCGAAAAACGCGCCAAGGCGATGTGCGAGCAGATCGCCTCCATCTTCGAAACTCCATTTGCTCCGGACATGCATCTGAGCGCTTCCATCGGCATCTCCATCTACCCGCATCATGCCGCGACAGCGGCCGAGCTGCTGCAGAAATCCGACATGGCGATGTATGCCAAGAAACGCGACGGCAAGAACGGCGCGCAGCTCTTCGACAAAGCCATGCTCGACCGCGCCCGCAGCCGCGCCGAGATCGAGGCCAACATCGAAGCCGGCCTCGCCGAGAGCTGGTTCGAAGCCTTCGTGCAGCCGATCGTCAATCTGAACGGCCGCGGCATTGCCGGTTTCGAGGCGCTGATGCGCCTTAACCATCCGCAGAAAGGTCTGATGCCGCCGGCCGAAATTATCAGCGTCGCCGAGGAGACGGGCAAGATCGTCCGCGTCGGCAACGTCATCATGGAAAAGGCGATTTCCAACCTCGCGAAAATCTCTCGCATATCGGGGATGCAGGATACCTACCTCGCCATCAACTTCTCACCGCTGCAGTTCGAACCGGCGCTGCCCGCCCGTCTCGCCGCAATCGTCGGTCGCCACGGCATCCGCCCCGAGCGCATCGTCGTCGAGATCACGGAAGCCGTGCTGATGCACGACAACCCGCAGATTCGCATGATCGTCACCGAGCTTCGCCGCTTCGGCTGCCGCATCGCGCTCGACGATTTCGGCACCGGCTACTCGTCGCTCAGCTACCTCAACCGTTTCCCTGTCGATATCATCAAGATCGACCAGTCCTTCACCCGCGCGATTAACGACGGCGACGACGACGTGCGCCAGAAGAGCCGCATGCTGATCGAAGGCATCACCACCTTGTCCCACAAGATGAACTGCACCGTCATTGCCGAGGGCATCGAGACGGAAGAGGAATGCCGCACGCTTCACCAGATGGGTCTGGACTACGGCCAGGGCTATCTCTTCCATCGTCCGCAACACGCAGCAGCACTCATCGAGGAACTGATGGCCCCGCAGTCAAGCGTCGCGCGCGCCTCGTAAACGAAGAACGAAGGAGACGACACCATGAAAAAGCTCCTGCTTCTCGCATGCCTGGCAATGCCCTGCGCGGCTCACGCACAGACGGTTGCCTTCACGACCGAGGATTACGCCCCCTTCAACTATCGCGAAGGCAAAGAGATCAAGGGCGCGACCGTCGAGCAGGTCGAAAAGGTGATGGCCGCGATCGGCGTCGACTACACCATCGAAGTCATGCCTTGGGCGCGTGCTTTCAGCCTTGCCCGCACTGCGCCGATGACGTGTGTTTTCGCCACCGCCCACAACAGCGCGCGCGACCCGTTGTTCAAATGGGTCGAGCCGCTGCTCATCGACCGAAACATCCTGATCACCCGTAAGGGTTCCGGCATCACCGCCAGCAATCTCGAAGAGGCAAAGAAATATACGATCGGCACCCAGCGAGAGGACTACACCGAGACGATCCTGAAGGAGAAGGGTTTCACCAAGCTGGACGTCGCCAGTGACTTCAACGCCACGCTGCGCAAGCTGCTCAGCGGTCGCATCGACATGATGCCGATCTCCGAACTTTATTTCGAGAAGCTGAAGGCGGAGCGGCCGGTAGAGATCGTAACCGTGCTCTCCTCCCAACCCATGGGCATCGCCTGCGAGAAGAGCTTTCCAGACGATCTGCACGCCAGGATGCAGGCTGCCCTCGACAAGCTGATCGCTGATGGCGGCCAAAAGCAGATCTTCCTGAAATACGGCATGAACCTCTCGGAATGATGCTGCCGCCGGGCTCGCTGTTTCCGCTTGACTTTATTGTCGTTTCCGGGTGGTGAACGTCGGGAAACGCTCAAGCGAGGATGACAGGCCATGCTGATCATTGCAGGTCTAGGCAATCCCGGCAGCAAATACGCCGGCAACCGCCACAATATCGGCTTCTTGGCCGTTGACGCCATTCATCGGCGCCACAGCTTTTCGCCCTGGTCAAAGAAGTTCAAGGCCGCGATCGCCGAGGGCGAGCTTGGCGGCGAAAAGGTGCTGCTTATCAAGCCGCAGACCTATATGAACCTCTCGGGCGAAGCCGTCGGCGAGGCGATGCGTTTTTACAAACTCCAGCCCGCCGATCTTGTCGCGATCTATGACGAGCTCGACCTTCCCGCGGGCAAGGCGCGGCTGAAGACCGGCGGCGGCCATGGTGGCCATAACGGCATCAAATCGTTGGACGCCCATTGCGGCAAGGAATACCGGCGGCTGCGCCTCGGCATCGGCCATCCCGGCGTCAAGGAAATGGTGCAGAACCATGTGCTCGGCGACTTCGCCAAGGCAGACAATGCCTGGCTGGAGCCGCTTCTCGATACGCTGGCCGACAATGCCGATATGCTGGTGCGAAACGAGGATTCTCAGCTGATGAACAAGATCGCGCTGGCGCTTGGCGGCAAGGCCGACGAGGAAAAGCCGCGGAAGGACAGCGAGAAGAAGCCGGCCGGCCAGTCGCATATCCGCCAGGCACGCAACAACAACCAACCAAAGCTGCCGGCCACCGGCCCGATGGCCGACATGCTCAAGAAGATGTTCGGCAACAAGGGGGAATGACGGCGCTGCCAGACCAGGATTTTACCATCCGCAGCGCCGCTCCCGATGATCTCGAGGGGCTGACCGTCCTCTACCGGCATCTGAGGAGCGCTTTTCCGCCATTCTCGCCCAGCCCAGCATGACCGTATTCATCGGCTTTGCCGGCGCTCACGCCGCCACCGTCACGCTGATCATCGTGCCGAATTTGACGCGCGGCGGCGCCACTTATGCACTGATCGAAAACGTCGTCACCCACGCCGAGGACCGCCGGCGCGGCTACGCCAACGCCGTCATCGGCCATGCGGTGAATGAGGCCTGGAAGGCCGGCTGCTATAAGGTGATGTTGCTCACCGGCTCGAAGAACCCGGCGACGCTGCGCTTCTACGAAAATTGCGGCTTCCTGCAGGACAAGACCGGCTATCAGATCCGTCGCCAGTGAGCTGAAGGACTATTCCTCGGGCTCTGTGGTGAACATCAGCGGGAAACCCATCTCCTTGGCAAGGTCGATACCCTCTTTGGCCTTGGTCTCGGCAATGTCCTTGGCGCAGACCACGACCACGCAGGAGCCGAGCTTATGCGCCGTCATCATCACCCGATAGCCGGTCTCCTCGCTCATGCGGAAGACGACTTTCAGGATCACGATGACGAACTCCCGCGGCGTGTAATCGTCGTTGACGAGAATGACTTTGTAGAGCTTCGGCTTGTCCAGCTTCGGCCTCACCTTGGTCTTCGGTTTCAGGGCAACGTCATTGTCACTCATCGGAAAATCCACCCGTTGATGACATGGTCAGGGTTCTTCAAAACAACTAATCATTTGTCGATGACGAATTTTCGACGGTGCGCCGTGGCTGCCTCACCGTGAAGCAGGAAATTCGCCGAGTTGAAGCCGGATGTCATTGCGGCCGGCAACAGCGACCGTGCAGCGACATCCGCAATGCATCGAAACCGCGATCGCCCTCGAAAATAGGCCAGCGCCCTTCCTTGGGCAAGTGAGCAACGTTAAAAGCTCGCTAAGACTTGACCATATTGCTCCTTTATCCCATAGGCACCAGCAAGAAATTCAAGAACAGCAGGTTTTAGCCATGGGCTTCAAATGCGGCATCGTTGGTCTGCCGAACGTCGGCAAATCGACCCTCTTCAACGCGCTCACCAAGACGGCGGCGGCACAAGCGGCCAATTACCCCTTTTGCACCATCGAGCCGAATACCGGCGAAGTCGCCGTACCCGATCCGCGCATGCGCAAGCTTGCCGACATCGCCAAGTCGAAGGAACTGATCCCGACCCGCATCTCCTTCGTCGACATCGCCGGCCTGGTGCGCGGCGCCTCGAAAGGTGAGGGCCTCGGTAACCAGTTCCTCGCCAATATCCGCGAAGTCGACGCCATCGTGCATGTGCTGCGCTGCTTCGAAGACAGCGATATCACCCATGTCGAGGGCCGCATCAATCCCGTCGCCGATGCCGAGACGATCGAGACCGAGCTGATGCTCGCCGACCTCGAAAGCCTGGAACGCCGCACCGAGCAGACCCGCAAGCGCGCCACCGGCAAGGACAAGGAATCGATGGCGATGCTGCCGATCATGGAAGCGTCGCTGAAGCTGCTCAACGAGGGTAAGCCGGTGCGCACGCTGCTGTCGACGCTCGACGCCGAGGAGATCGCCATCCTCAAGGGCCTCAACCTGCTCACCTCGCATCCGGTGCTCTATGTCTGCAACGTCGCTGAGGGCGATGCCTCGACCGGCAATGAATTCACCGAGGCCGTCGCCGCCATGGCCAGGGAACAGGGCGCCGAAACCGTCATCATCTCGGCGGCGATCGAAGCTGAGGTCGCCCAGCTTCCGGAGGATGAGGCCAAGGAATTCCTTTCCGCCCTCGACCTAGACGAGGCCGGCCTCGACCGACTGATCCGCGCCGGCTACAAGCTGCTCCACCTCATCACCTATTTCACTGTCGGCCCAAAGGAAACGCGCGCCTGGACGATCGAGCGTGGCACCAAGGCGCCGCAGGCCGCCGGCGTCATCCACTCGGATTTCGAACGCGGCTTCATCCGCGCCAACACCATCGCCTACGACGATTACATCAAATATAACGGCGAAGTCGGCGCCAAGGATGCCGGCAAGGCGCGCGACGAAGGCAAGGAATACGTCGTCCAGGACGGCGACGTCATCCACTTCCGCTTCAACACCTGATCAATCGCTTCCGCCCTAACCCGGCGGCAGCCTGTTTGCGATTGCCGGCGGCAGTGCCCTGAGCACCAGCCGCCGAAGCGGCATCCAGCCCGTTCCGATAATGAGCACAATCGCGCCGACAACGATCAGCGTCGTGAAGATGTAGGTATCGACAGTCGCATTTCCCTTCCGAACGACGCTAAAGATCGCAACGCCGAGGGACAGCAGCCCCGACGTGACGAAGGCGCGACGATCAATGACGAGGCCGATCAGCATCAGCGCCGCCACGGTCGCGACGACCACAGGCGTCCGGGCCGACATGTTCGCCAGGTCGAAGATATGGCCGCTTTCCCCGAACGACAGCAGGGAGACGGTGCTGTAGAGCAGCGCCGGCGCTGCGCCGAGGTGCAGCCAGAAGGCGATATCCGAACGCGTCGTCTGCCGCAGCCGGTCGCCGAGATCGAAATAAAGCGCCGTCGCGAACAGGCCGAGCGCACAGACGAGAGAGACCGCAGCCAGCACGTCAAGATGATCGACGAAAAACGCGGGATTGCCGCTTAGCCATTGCACCAGGCGCAAAAGCAGCGTGAGCACCAGGGCAAGCGTCGACATGATAGTGAGCGCCAGCGACAAGGGCACGCGATAGCGGGCATGGTAGACGCCGAGCAGGAGCGGAAAGCCGGCGACGAACTGCGTCAGATCTGCCCCGATTTCGGAGGTCCACGGCGTGAAGACGCGGGACATCAACAAAAATGTCCAGCAGAACAGCGCGATCGTCAGGCTGACGGCCGGCAAGGCGAGCCGCTGGCGGCGCACCAGGATTTCCGAAAGCACGATGATAGCGACCGGCACGGCGTAAAGCGGCGCCAGCCCCCAGAGGCCGACGAGCGCGACAATAACGCCGATGGTGATCAGCACGTCGTGAAAGCCGCGCACGAACCGCGGCGTCTCGGTGTCCGACCAGGCCTGCTCCGCGGCTGCGACTGCCTTCTGCGTCTCAACGACAGACACGCCACGCTCGGTCAGAAACGGCAGAAGCCGCCCGCCCGCTTCCGACGAAATCAGCCCCTGGCGCGCCGCCTCGTCAAGTATCGACCTCAGTTCCGTCATACCGGTCTTTCTCCAGGGAATCATTGAGCCCGCGCGGATGCTATTGTAAGCACTAGAGCACGATGCCGAAAACTGTAAGCGGTTTACGGACGACATCATGCTCTAACTCTTTAATGTAGAACAGGATTCAGATTTTTGGCCGGCCGGCCTAAAAACATCCTGTTCTAGGCGATGCATATGGCGGAGGAGAGAATGCCGGCAGAAAAGCTGTCTTTCGAGGATTTTGAACCCGGCCGCAGTTTCGCCCTCGGCCCGAAACTGGTGCTCACCGAAGAAATCATCGAGTTCGCCAGCGAATTCGACCCGCAGCCGATGCATCTCGACGAGGCCGCCGGCCGGGCCAGCATCCTAGGCGGGCTTGCCGCCTCCGGCTGGCATACCTCCGCAATGCTCATGCGCATGATGGCAGACAGCTACGTGCTGAACGCGCTTTGCGAGGGTGCGCCGGGCATCGATCTGATGGAATGGCGAAAGCCGGTGCTGGCAGGCGATACGCTGCAGGGCCATTCGACCGTTCTCGAAGCCCGGCCGATGCGCTCGCGCCCCGGCATCGGCATCGTCAAATTCCGCCACGCGGTGGAAAACCAGCGCCGCGAACTCGTCTGCCTCTCGGAGAATTCCGTGATGATCCGCATGCGCCCCACTCCGGAGGATGCAAACATGAGCTCGGAGCCGTCAGCATGAGAATGTCCGAGCTTTACGCCGTCGGTCAGAAAACCGAGATCGGCAGCTACACCTTCACCGAGGAAAACATCATCCGCTTCGCAACCCGCCACGACCCGCAGCGTTTTCACGTCGACAAGGAAGCCGCGAAAGACACGCTCTTCGGCGGGCTTTGCGCCTCGGGCTGGCACACCACGGCCGCCTGGATGCGGACTTTCCTCAACTTCTGGCAAAGGCAGCGCGTCGCACTCGCCAAGCAGGGCCTGACGGAGCCGAATCTCGGCCCCTCACCCGGCTTTCAGAAACTGCAATGGCTGCGGCCGGTCTTCGCGGGCGACGTCGTGACCTATTCCGTCGCCCTGCTCTCCAGCCGACCGCTCGCATCGCGGCCGGGCTGGCATCTCAACACCATCCTCTGCGAGGGCGTCAATCAGAACGGCGATCCCGTCATGCGCTTCGAAAGCAGCGTCCTGGAATTCGACTGACGCCGTCGGAACACCGGCTCAGTGCCCCGAGAACTCGACCAGCGTGTGCACAACGACGCCGAGCTCTTCCAGCTTCCTGCGGCCGCCAAGGTCGGGCAAGTCGATGACGAAGCAGGCACCGACCACCTCCGCGCCGATCTGGCGCAAAAGCTGTGTCGCCCCCACGGCGGTGCCGCCGGTGGCGATGAGATCGTCGACCAGGATCACCTTCTCGCCGGGCTGGACCGCATCTCGATGCATCTCCATTTCGTCGACGCCATATTCCAGGCTGTAGGCGATGCGCACGGTGTCGTGCGGCAACTTGCCCTTCTTGCGGATCGGCACGAAGCCCGAAGAGAGCTGGTGCGCCACCGCACCGCCGAGGATAAAGCCGCGCGCCTCCATGCCGGCGATCTTGTCGACCTTAGTACCGGCATAGGGTTGCACCAGCTCGTCGACCGCCCTGCGGAAAGCACGGGGGTTGCCGAGCAGGGTGGTGATGTCGCGGAAGATAATGCCGGGATTGGGGTAGTCGGGGATGGAGCGAATGCTGGCTGCGAGCTCCGAAATTGTATTGCCCATGGAACGTCCGTATCTGCGAGCGCATAAAACCGGCCGCACCCTATCAATTGCCGAGGGTGGAACCAACAAAAAAGGCGGCTCGCAAGCCGCCTTTCGAATTCAGACACGGAACGCTCAATGTTCCTTGTTGGCGTAAACCGAGCGCTTCGTCAGATAGATCAGCACGGTAAAGATCGCAAGGAATACCATCACCATGAAACCGGTGCGCTTGCGCTCCTCGAGATGCGGTTCGGCGGCCCACATCAGGAACGCGGAAACGTCCTTGGCGTATTGGTCGACGGTCGCCGGCGCGCCGTCGTCATAGGTTACCTGGCCGTCGGAAAGCGGTTTCGGCATGGCGAGAACGGCGGCAGCATGGAAATACGGGTTATAATGCGCGCCCTGCGCCACCTGGAATCCGGCTGGCGGCTCTTCATAGCCGGTCAGCAGCGAGTAGATGTAGTCCGGGCCGCTTTCCTGATACTGCGTAAAGATGTCGAAGACGAATTGCGGGAAGCCGCGCTCGACTTCACGGGCCTTGGCGATCAGCGAAAAATCAGGCGGAGCCGCACCGTTGTTGGACGCAGCCGCGGCTTCAGCATTAGCGAAAGGCGATGGGAAATGATCCGAAGGGACTGCCTTGCGGGTGAACATTTCGCCGGCAGAGTCCGGCCCGTCCTGAACTTCGTAATTGGCAGCGAATGCCTTCACCTGTGCCTCGGAATAACCGAGTTCGTCGAGCGTGCGGAAAGGCACGAGGCTCATCGAATGGCAGGCGGAACAGACTTCCGTGTAGACCTTGAGGCCGCGCTGGAGCTGAGCCTTGTCGTAGTGCCCGAAGGGGCCGGCAAAGCTCCATTCCTGCTCCTTTGGCTCCTTCAGCGGATAGTGCGGCGTCGCGCCTTCCTCGTGATGCGCGGGAGCTGCACCATTCGCAGGCGTCGCTTCCTCGGCCAAAGCGGCGCTGCCAAGGAGAGCGGCGACGGCAAGCGGCAGAATGCTTGCAACAAGCGTTTTCATAGTTCTATTCCCTTCCGTCGCTCGCTTACGCATTGGCCGCCGCGGCGGCGCCAGTGGCCTTGTTGCGCTTTTCAAGCACCGCTTCAGTGATCGAGTTCGGGATGCGGCGCGGCGTTTCCACCAGACCCAAAACTGGCATCGCGACCAGGAAGAAGGCGAAGTAGAGAAGCGTGCAGATCTGCGACACGATGACGTAGCTGCCTTCCGCGGGCTGCGAACCGAGCCAGCCGAGGATGATCGCGTTGAGCACGAACAGCCAGAAGAACAGCTTGTACCAGGGACGGTAGACCGCCGAGCGAACCTTTGAGGTGTCAAGCCACGGCAGGAAGAAGAGCACGATGATCGCGCCGAACATCACGAGCACGCCGCCGAGTTTGGAGTCGATCGGGCCGATGTTGAAGGTGATCGAACGCAGCATCGCGTAGAACGGCAGGAAGTACCATTCGGGAACGATGTGGGCGGGCGTCTTCAACGGATCGGCCGGTATGTAGTTATCGGCGTGGCCGAGGAAGTTCGGCAGGTAGAAGACGAAGTAAGCATAGACGAGCAGGAAGACGGAGACGCCGAGAGCGTCCTTCATCGTCGCATAGGGCGTGAAGCGAACGGTGTCGGTCTTCGTCTTGACCTCGACGCCGGTTGGGTTCGTCTGGCCTGTGACGTGCAGCGCCCAGATATGCAGGACGACGACGCCGGCGATCATGAAGGGCAGCAGGTAATGCAGCGAGAAAAAGCGGTTCAGCGTCGGCTGATCAACGGCAAAGCCGCCGAGCAGGAACTGCTGCACCCATTCGCCGACCAGAGGGAAGGCCGAAAAGAAGCCGGTGATGACGGTCGCACCCCAGAAAGACATCTGCCCCCAGGGCAGGACGTAGCCCATGAAGCCCGTGGCCATCATCAGGAGGTAGATGACCACGCCGAGGATCCAGAGGATTTCGCGCGGTGCCTTGTAAGAGCCATAGTAGAGGCCCCGGGCAATGTGCAGGTAGACGGCGACGAAGAAGAAGGATGCGCCGTTGGCATGCAGGTAGCGCAGCAGCCAGCCGTGGTTGACGTCGCGCATGATCTTTTCAACGGAGTTGAAAGCGATCGTCGTGTCGGCGGCATAGTGCATGGCGAGCACGACACCCGTCAGGATCTGCACGATCAGCATGACGGAAAGCATGGCGCCAAAGGTATAGGCATAGTTCAGGTTTCTGGGAACCGGATATGCCACGAAGCTGTCATAGACCATGCGCGGCAGCGGCAGGCGCGCATCGACCCATTTTTCGAAGCCGGTTGATGGTTCGTAGCTGGAATGGCCACTCATAAATCAGTCTCCCCTCAACCGATCTTGATTTTGGTATCGGACACAAATGAAAAGGTCGGAATCGCCAGGTTCTGCGGCGCAGGGCCTTTGCGAATGCGGCCGGCCGTGTCGTAGACCGAGCCATGGCAGGGACAGAACCAACCATTGTACTCACCGGCCTGACCGAGCGGAACGCAACCGAGATGGGTGCAGGTGCCGATCATGACGATCCAGTTTTCCTTGTCCTTGCCACCCGAACGGTCAACACCAGTTGCCTGCGCTTCAGGCGGAAGGTTCGCGTTGCGCGCGATCGGATCCTTGAGATCCGCCAGCGGAACATCGGCTGCCGCCTTCACTTCCTCCGGCGTGCGGTTGCGGATAAAGATCGGCTTGCCGCGCCACTTGACCGTCAATGACATGCCGGGCTCAAGGCTCGCGACATCGACTTCAATCGAGGCAAGCGCCAGCGTCGACGCATCCGGACGCATCTGGTCGATGAACGGCCATGCGACAGCAACGGCGCCGACAGCGCCCGCCATACCAGTGGTGAGATAAAGGAAATCACGGCGAGTGGGCTCTGCTGAAGCCTCGCTTGTCGTTACGTGTTCGCTCACGGCTTAACCATCCTCTGCGCAATTATCGCGGAATTCCGCCCCGCCCCCTCTGCTGGTGAATCGATCTGGACACATTTCAGCCATAGATTCCCCGGCAATCCGGCGCGTTCTAAGCTTGATCGCAAATTATGTCCAGCCTTGACAAGGGGATGAGGGCACAATGTCGCGGGAAATTTCAGAGGAATTTTTTACGGCAAACACCCGCGTGCCCTTATGTTGCATTGCAACAAAAGAGCCGCCGTGTTAGGCGCAACCGCAACGATGCCAGCCAGCCGGACCCGAGCGGATGAGAGACACGATCTTTTGCGTAATGAGCGTTCTCACTACCCTCGTCCTCGCCATAATCTCGCTGCGCTATGTCAAAGATTTCTATTTGCTTTCTCTTTTTTACAGCTTCCAGATCCATCTGGCAGCGGCCGCAGCAGTGGCCTCCGGCATAGCCCTCCTCTTCAAGCGGCATTGGTACGCGCTGCTGACACTCGGCGCATCGATGGTTCTCGTCGTCCACGGCATCGTGATGACACGTGAATTCGTCGAGCCTGCGGTAGACGAGAGCCGCCCTGCTCTCTTCAAGCTGCTGTCCTTCAATATAGAGAACGACAATTTCGCAAACGGCGCTGATATCGCCGACATGGCGATCGGTTCGGGCGCTGATGTCGTCAATATTCTGGAGGCCGAACCGGTATTTTCCGAATTGCCGCGACTGCTCAAGACCTACCCCTATTACGTCGGCTGCGGCGTCGGCATGGAGCAATGCGATACGCTCGTCTTGTCGAAGCGTCCGCTGATCGAACCTCACATCCGCAGCCTTGGCCTGCTCTGGCGCAACCGGCTGACGATCTCGACCATCGATTTCGACGGCCAGAAGGTCAACTTCCTCGCCGCGCACCTGACCAAACCCTATTATGACGAATTCCACGGCCTGGAAATCGAAGATCTCGCCGAGATTATCCCTTCGCTACCGGGACCACTCGTGCTTGCCGGCGATTTCAATACGTCGATTCTGGCGCCGGATGTGCAGTATCTCATGCGCAGCCAGGGCTTGGGCACAGCATCGCTGGAGCCTGCGACATGGCCGATCGCTGCCGGCCCCTTCGGCATTTCGATAGATCACGTCTTCAGCAAAGCGCCCCTGCGGCTGAAATCGGTCCGCCGCATAAAGAGCAGTTTCGGATCAAACCATTTTGGCCTCATGGCGGAATTCATCCTCGATCCTTGAGCCTGCATCCTCCTCGGCCGCGAGAAAGCCCCCGGATTGGCGTGCCCAAAGTTCGGCATAGAGCCCACCGCGGCGCAGCAGCTCGTCGTGGCTGCCCTCCTCGATGATCCGGCCAAGGTCGACGACGATCAGCCGGTCGAGAGCGGCGATCGTCGACAGCCGGTGGGCGATCGCGAGCACTGTCTTGCCCTCCATGATCCGATGAAGATTGGACTGGATCACCTCCTCCACTTCCGAATCGAGCGCCGACGTCGCTTCGTCGAGGACCAGGATCGGCGCGTCCTTCAGCATGACTCGCGCGATGGCGATGCGCTGCCGCTGCCCGCCCGACAGTTTGACGCCGCGTTCGCCGACATGCGCATCGAAGCCTCTACGGCCCTGCTGATCCTGCAGGCGGCCGATGAAGTCGATGGCTTCGGCGCGCCGGGCCGCCTCGATCAGCCGCTCCTCGCCGGCATCCGGCCGTCCGAAGAGTATATTGTCGCGCACGGAACGATGCAGCAGCGACGTATCCTGGCTGACGACGCCGATCTGCATCCGCAGTGATTCCTGAGTGACGGTCGATATATCCTGACCGTCGATCAGGATGCGGCCGTCCTGAATGTCATAGAGACGCAGCAGCAGGTTCATCAGCGTTGATTTGCCGGCGCCCGAACGCCCGACGATCCCGACCTTCTCGCCTGGCCGGATGGTCAGGGAGAAATTCTCGACGACGGGCTGCTGACCCTTGCCGTAGCGGAAGGAGACATTGTCGAAGCGGACACCGGGCTGGCGGATCACCAGGCTCTTCGCATCGGGCCGATCGATGAGCCCGAGCGGCTGCGAAATCAGTTCGGCGGCATTCTGAATGGTGCCGAGATTGCGCATGATGCCGTTGAACTGCGTCATCAGGCGCCCGAGCAGGAAATTCAGCCGGAGCACCAGCGCCAGCGAAAATGCCACCGCGCCGGAGCTGATCAAGCCGCGCAGCCAGAGATCGACGCTTAGGCCCGCCATTGTCACGATCATCAGGCCGGAGAGCAGCGCCATCGAGGCCCTCACACCGGTGATGAACCGCGTGAAGCGCAGCACCGTGTCCTGATAGATATCGAAACCTTGGCGCATGTAGCGGTCGCTCTCTTCATCGCGTGCGAACAGCTTCAGCGTCTGCATATTGCTATAGGAGTCGACCATCCGGCCGTTCAGCATCGAGCCGGCCTCCGCCGTTTCGCGGGAGTGATGGCGGATCCGTGGGACAAAGTGGCGGGCAAGCAGGCTGAAGGCGCCGAGCCAGAACAGCACGACGGCGGCGAGTGTAAAGTCCAGCCTGGCGACGAGCACGAGCGTCGTTGCCGCATAAATTCCGACAAACCAGACGCTTTCCATCAGCGAGGTGACGAGATCGCCGGTTGCCTGGCCGGCAGACCAGACCTTGGTGACGATACGCCCGGAGAAATCGCTCTGGAAGAACGACAATGATTGCCTTGAGACGTGGAGATAAGATTGCCAACGTGCTAGATTGTAGAAACCCGGCGTGATCACCTGCTGATCGACGAGGGCGATCAGGAAGGCGACAACGAAGCGCAAGAGCCCGATGAGTGCGAGCATGCCGAACAGCTCGCCGCCATGAGCCGCGAGAAGACCGCTCCAGCCGGCGCTGGGCGTGATACTAGCGAGAATATCGACGAGGCGTCCGACGAACCAGAAGAGTGCGGCCTCAATTGCCGCCGACGTGCCGCCGAGAATGAGCATGGCGATGAACGGCATCTTCGCCTGGCCGATGTAGAACCAGATGAAACCGAGCGTCGCGCGTGGCGGCTGCAAGTCGTCGCGCGGACGGAACGGATCGATCCAGGTTTCGAACAGGCGGAAGACAGGTCGCAGAAACATGGAAGCGATATAGGCGGATTGAGGGGAGCGGCAAAGGGAATGGAAAGCGGACGCAACCTAATATTTTGGTAATAAACGATAACATCGGCGGCATCGCCATTGATTGCCCCCGAACCCGTCGCAATCTGACGATAGAATCGCGCTTCACTGGAGAGAAGGCTCATGGAAACGAAAATGCTCGATGCGCATATTCCGCTTCCGCTTGCAGAAAGGTTGGATGCCTTGGCTTTCGACCTGGCGCTGCCGCGCGATGTGATCGTCACAGAAGCCATCGCTGCCTGGCTCGACCGCGAGGAGCGCCGCCGTATAGTGGCGCTGCGCACGATCGCAGCCGCCAACACGATCGTCGTCGTCGAACAGGACCGGGTGATCGACTGGGCCGACAGTCTTTGAAAGCACGCCGGCACGACCGCAGCCGATCTTCTGGCGAGCACAATCATCAAAAAAATCAAATGCCCTCCCCGCTCACGCCGGGAGGGCATTTTTATTCCGCTGCCTCTTCCGCCTCTTCGGCGTGATCGGAGAGGAAGCCGCCGGACTGGCGGTTCCAGAGGTCGGCATAGGTGCCGCCGCTTTCGATCAGTTCGCCGTGCGAGCCGGCCTCGATAATCCGGCCCTTCTCGAGCACGATCAACCGGTCCATCTCCGTCAGCGTCGAAAGCCGGTGGGCGATCGCGATTACCGTCTTGCCTTCCATCAGGGCGAAGAGGTTTTCCTGGATCGCCGCTTCGACTTCCGAATCGAGCGCCGAAGTCGCCTCGTCGAGCACCAGGATCGGCGCATCCTTCAGGAAGACGCGAGCGATGGCGATCCGCTGCCGCTGACCGCCGGAGAGCTTGACGCCGCGTTCCCCAACCTGCGCGTCGAGCCCTTTGCGGCCTTGCATATCGACGAGCCCTTCGATGAATTCCCAGGCATTGGCCCGCTTTGAGGCTTCGATCACCTCCGCGTCGCTCGCCTCCGGCCGGCCATAGGCGATGTTGTCGCGGATCGAGCGATGCAGCAGTGACGTATCCTGCGTCACCACGCCGATCAGCGAACGCAGGCTCTCCTGCGAGACGCCTGATATATCCTGCCCGTCGATGGTGATGCGGCCGGCCTCCAGATCGTAGAAGCGCAGCAGCAGGTTCATCAGCGTCGTCTTGCCGGCGCCGGAACGACCGACCAGACCGACTTTCTCGCCTGCCTTGATGTCGAGCGACAGATTGTCGATGACCCCCTCGCCCTGGCCATAGTGGAAGCGGATGCGATCGTAATGGATCGCTCCCTTCTTCGCCGTCATGTCAGGCGCATTCGGCTTGTCGATGATGTCGTGCTGCTTGCTCATCATCTCCATTCCGTCATAGACCGTGCCAATATTCTCGAACAGCGCCGAGACTTCCCACATGATCCATTGCGACATGCCGTTGACGCGCATGGCAAGACCGATGGCGATGGCGATCGCGCCGACCGAGATCGCCCCGTTCAGCCAAAACCAGATCGACAGGCCCGCGACAACGAAGAGCGCGACGCAGTTGTTCAGGTAGACGCTGATATGGAACAGCGTCACCTTTCGCATCTGCTTGTGCACGGTCTGCAGGAACTCGTCCATGCCCTGTTTGGCATAGATCTCCTCACGTCCCGCATGCGAGAACAGCTTGACGGTTGCGATGTTCGTGTAGCTGTCGACTACGCGCCCCGTCATCATCGAGCGCGCATCCGCCTGCTGGGCAGCGATCTTGCGAAGCCGCGGTACAAAATAAGACACGATGCTGACATAGATGGTGAGCCAGACGAGGATCGGGATCATCAGCCGCCAGTCGGCCGCGGCAATCACGATGATCATCGTCAGAAAATAGCTGACGACATAGACGAAGACATCGAGGATCTTCATCACCGTTTCGCGCACGGCAAGCGAGGTCTGCATCACCTTGGTCGCAACGCGCCCGGCAAACTCGTTGGCGAAAAACGTCATGCTGTGGCGCAGCAGGAAGCGGTGCATCTGCCAGCGCGCCATCATCGGATAGTTGCCGAGCAGCATCTGGTGCATGATGAGGGAATCGAGCCCGGCCGCCAGCGGCAAGCCGACCAGCACCAGCGCCGCCATCCAGAACAGCTTGTGGCCTTCCGTCTGCAGGAAGGTGGCGCGGTCGGCGTTGGTCAGCCAGTCGACGATGTCGCCGAGAAACTGGAAGAGCGCCACTTCGCCGATCGCGATAGATGCCGTCAGCACGGCCATCATGGCGAGCCAGGGCGCTGCCGGCTTGCTGTAATGCCAGCAGAAAGCAAAGAGACCTTTCGGGGGCGCGACGGGCTCCTCGCTAGGAAAGGGATTGAGTCGCTGTTCGAACCAGCCAAACATGAAAATGCTCCGAAACATCAGCGTTCCGGCTCCCGGCTTCGCGCCATCCCGGCGCCATGCAAGCACATATGGGAACCGGACGTTCAAGGGGCGAGGCTGAAACAGCCGCACAATGGATCAAAAGGGAAGTTTTAGAAGGAAGCCCGCTCTAGCGGCGCCATGTCGCCTTGGTCGGCATCACGGCGGGAAAGCGCATTATGAGCAAAATATTCATGAGGCCCTCCCTGCTGGCTTTCGAAGATGTGCATGCATAACGCGAAAACTGCGAATTTTCCAGCCCCGAACTGCCGCGAATCGAACGTACCTGGGCCAAACTGCGTCCTGTTGCGCCGAAATCACAGTTGTATTAGGCCTCCCGTGTCGAAACGAACGGGCAACGCCTGAATGACGAACCTCAGACTGGCACTCTACCAGCCGGACATCCCCGGCAATACCGGCACGCTACTGCGCCTTGCAGCCTGCCTCGGCTTCGCCGTCGATCTGATCGAGCCCGCCGGCTTCAACGTCTCCGACCGCGATCTGAAACGGTCGGGCATGGATTATATCGCCGCAGCTGCGCTGACCCGCCATGCCAGCTGGGACCGCTTCGAGGCCTGGCACGCCGCGACCGGCCGGCGCCTGATCCTCGCCTCGACCAAGGCCGCCGAACGCTACACCGACTTCGTCTTCCGCCCGGACGACGTCCTGCTGTTCGGACGCGAAAGCGCCGGCGTTCCGGATCACGTGCACGAGAGAGCCGACGCCTGCATCCTCATCCCGATGGTCGAGGGCCAGCGCTCGATCAATGTCGCAATTTCGGCAGCCATGATTGTCGGCGAGGCGATGCGCCAGACCGTCTGGGCGTGATTGCGCTAATCCGCAAGGGATCGGCGAATATATCGAGAAGTGTCGAAAATCGACATTGTCAATCCACTAAACCGGAGTATATTTATTAGCCGGGCAATCAAAAAAATCGCACGATTTGCACTATTTCAACAGCTTGGGAAGATGTGTCCTCAGGCGAACACCCCTCCAAACTGACGAAAGCAGAATAAAACAAGAAAATGGATTCCACGATCATCATGATCAACCTGTTCGGAGCCGTGGCGCTGCTGCTGTTCGGCCTCGCGCAGGTGAAGGACGGCGTGTCCAGGGCCTTCGGCGCCCGGCTGAGAACGGGGCTGGCGACCGGCACGCGCGGCGGCCTTCGCTCATTCCTTTCGGGACTAGTCGCGACCGTCGCGCTGCAGAGCTCCACGGCAACGGCGCTGATGACCGCCTCCTTCGTCGAACGCGATCTGATCAAGCCGCGCATGGCCCAGATCATCCTGCTCGGCGCCAATGTCGGCACGGCGATCACCGCATGGATTGTCGCTACCGGCATCGAATGGCTCTCGCCCCTCCTGATCCTTGTCGGCATCGTCCTTTATCGCGGCCGCTCCAGCACCCGCCAAGGCGGCGGCGCAGCGCTGATCGGCATCGGCCTGATGCTGTTGTCGCTGCATCTCCTGAGCCTTGCGACGGAGCCGATGCGCGCCTCCCCCGCTCTGGCCGCTTTTATCAGCCTGCTGGACGGCGCTCTGCCCGTGGCTCTCCTTTTCTCGGCAGCGCTCGCATTCGTCTCATCGTCCAGTCTGGCTGTGGTGGTGCTCATCCTGTCGCTCGCCTCGGCCGGCCTGATCTCTGCCGAACTCGTCATCGTGCTCGTGCTCGGAGCCAATCTCGGCGGCGCGATACCGCCCGTCGTCGCGACGATGTCCGGGCCGGCCTCCGCGCGGCGCGTCACTCTCGGCAATCTCGCCGTCCGCACGCTCGGCTGCGTCATCGCTCTGCCGCTCGCGGGCTACGGCGCGGAATTAATCCAGATGCTGCCCTTCGGACCGACAAAGCTTCCGGTCGATGCGCATCTGCTCTTCAACCTTCTGCTCGCCGCCCTCGCCTGGCCCTTCTCAAGGCCGCTCGCCACGCTGATGACCCGGCTGGTTCCGGATCAGGCCGAGCCGGACACCGCGCCTAAATATCTAGACGCGCATGAACTTTCGACGCCCGTAATTGCCCTCACCAGCGCCACCCGCGAAGTGCTCGGCATCGGCGACCTCATTGAGCGCATGCTGATCCGGGTCTCCGAGGCCTTCGAACGCAATGACGCTGCCAAGCTTTCCGAAATCGCGACCCTCGAAGAGCGCGTCGACAAGCTTCAGCAGGCGGTGAAGGTCTATCTCTCGAAGCTCGGCCGCGACGGACTCAGCGACGAAAACGCCCGCCGCTCGATCGTTGTCATCGATTATGCCATCAATCTCGAACATATGGGCGATATCATCGAGAAAGGCTTGCTGGAGCAGGTATCGAAGAAGATCTCGCTCGGGCTCAGGTTTTCCGACGACGGTCATCAGGAATTGCGTAAGCTGTTCGACCTGACGATCGACAATCTTCGTGTCGCCCAGACCATCTTCGTCACTCGCGATTTCAATCTTGCGCGTCAGATGATGGAGACAAAGGTGGAGGTCCGGCGCATGGAGAAACAGTCGGCCGAACACCATCTGGAGCGCCTGCGTGACGGACGCGCCGACAGTCTGCAGACAAGCTCGCTGCATCTCGATATGCTGCGCGACCTGAAGAGGATCAACGCCCACATCGTCTCGGTGGCGCATCCGATACTGGATGAAAGCGGCCTGCTGATCGAAAGCCGTGTGCGGACTGCCGTGGAGTGACGGTCAGTCGGCCGAAGGCAGGCGGCGCATGGTGAATTCGATCTGGTCACCGTCGAGTTGACGCCAGCTTTCCACCTCGGTCCAATAGGCGGCTTTCGGATATTCGTCGAACCATTCGCGCGCCTTGGCGCGCGCGTCGAGGAGGCCGAGGCAATATGTCTCACGCACGAAATGGTCTCTCTTACGGGAAGGATTTTCCGCCCGGTGTCTCGCCATTCTGCGTTTCAGGCCGTCGAAGGACGGAGGTCCTGGAATTTTTGCCATCAACCCTACCTCTGTCGAAAAGATAGTATCGAAACCCTTGTTTTGCGAGTCGAATCTTGATGGCCCGGCCGCAGCTTGGCGGGAGGCGGCGCCACATCTAGAGCTTTTCCGGGTTAGCTTGAAGCATTCTGCCGGAGCAGGTTTTCGTCAGAGCAGAGGCGATTGGCGATGGGCATACTCCAGGTACGTCCGAGCCGATCGCCTCTGATCCTGGCGGAAAGACGCCCGGCCCACCGGCCGCACCGCTTCGCCGTGGCGAAGCGATCAGTGCGTCCGGCGATTTCCAAGTCTTGCAGATTTGCCGGGCAAATCTGCGGGAGGGTTGGCTGAAACGGGCCGGCTGATCGACCGGCCGGCTTGGCCGTAGAGCTGGGCTACGACGCGCGCCGGCCGGTCGACCATCCGACTCCGTTTGAGCCAACAGAATGCTTCAATCTAACTCGGAAAAGCTCTAGATGTGGCGGGCAACGAGGAATGAGCGAGTCGCATCCTGAACGGATGCCGGCCGCGGAGGCGTGACATGGAAAGACCGGAACTGCCGATCGGCTTGCCTGAGGACATCGAAGAGAAGAAGACGGCCGCCCGCAACTGGTTCGAAGGACTGCGCGATACGATCTGCGCCTCCTTCGAAGCCCTCGAAGATGAATTGCAAGGCCCCTTGTCCGATCAGGAGCCCGGCCGCTTCGTCGCCAAGGACTGGTCGCGCGAAGAAGGCGCCGGCGGCGGCGGCCGCATGTCGATGATGGAAGGCCGCGTCTTCGAAAAGGTCGGCGTCCATACCTCCACCGTCCACGGCGAATTCTCTCCTGATTTTAGCGCCCAGATCCCTGGCGCCAAGGAGGACCCGCGATTCTGGGCCTCCGGCATTTCGCTGATCGCCCATCCCGTCAATCCCAACGTGCCGGCCGTGCATATGAACACCCGCATGGTGGTCACATCAAGCCGCTGGTTCGGTGGCGGGGCCGACCTGACGCCGGTGCTGTCGCGCCGCCGCACGCAGGAGGACGAGGACAGCCAGCTCTTCCACAAGGCCATGGAGATCGCCTGCCGGAACCACGCCGTCGCCGATTACGATGCCTATAAGGCCTGGTGCGACGATTATTTCTTCCTGAAGCACCGCAACGAACCCCGCGGCATCGGCGGCATCTTCTACGACTGGCTGCATTCGAGCGAGGAAGCCGGCGGCTGGAACGCCGATTTCGCCTTCACGCGCGATGTTGGCAGGGCTTTCGCCATGGTCTATCCGAAGATCGTTCGCTCCAACTTCAACAAGCTGTGGACGGAAGCCGACCGCGACGAGCAACTGATCCGCCGGGGCCGGTACGTCGAATTCAATCTGCTGTATGATCGCGGCACGATCTTCGGTCTGAAGACCGGCGGCAACGTCGAATCCATTCTCTCGTCGCTGCCTCCGGTCGTGCGCTGGCCGTGAGACTGTAAAATCTCATTGATAATTCGAGCTGAGGGACCTTCATAAAAATTCAGTGAGTCCTAACTTTATATGTACGTGCGTAACAATCGGAGGAGGATTGTCATGACGACAAAAAGCGGCTCGCCTGTGTCCACGGATGCCCAGGAAACATTCCGTGCAATCGACACACCCGAGTTCCTTGTCCGCATCGCCGAAAAACTGCGGGCCAAGAGTGGCTCCGATCTGCCGCTGTGCTGCTTCATCGAGCAAGTCAAGCTGCAACTGGCCGGCGGAAAGTCGCCGGAGGATCTGCAGAATGACGCAGCCAACAGCAACACGCCCGGCCATCTCTCGGAGACCTACAAAGCCTGGGCGATGCCCGACTGAAGCACCCTCTCCGGTCGCCACCTCCTGCCGGCCGGAACCTTCTCTTCGCACGTACATTTCATCAATCGCGTGAAAGCGCGATGGCCGTTGCGTTCCAGACAGAGGAGAAAACCATGAGACTTTTCGAATGCGGCACGCTCGTTCCCGGCTGCGCCTGGCGTACCCGGGCGGATAATGACGCAGAAGTGGTTCGCCGCGCCGTCGAGCACCTGAAGACTGCGCACGGCGAAACGATCATTCGCGAAAACATGGTTGATAACATCAAGGCACGCATCCGCGACGAAGCCACCGCCGCCTGATGGCGGCGAGCGGGTCCTTGCGACAATAATCGAAGCCGCGTCGCATTCATCCGATGCGGCGCCATGTCGGCTATTGCGCGCGTTCCTTCAGGCGGGCGAGCAGCGCCGTCCGGTCTGACGTGAAATTTTCCTCCACCCACTGGTTTTCCAGCACCGCAAGCAGTTCGCCGACGCGAGGGCCCGAGGCAACGCCCGCCGCGAGCACGTCGCCGCCATTCAGAGGAAACTGCGGCTTCTTCCAGTTCGCGGCCCGATCCATGAGCTTGCAGAGCCGCGCGGAACGCGCCATTTCGCCAAGATCGCCTTCAGCCTTGCCGCGTGCAACGGCAAGCGCCAGCTTCAGCCGGGTCATGATGCCGTCGGTGCCGTTGCGGTAGAGTAGCCGTTCGAAAGCGGCCGGCGAGATTTCGTCGTTGACCGGCGCCGCCGTCGCCCAAGCCTTGAGAGTGGCTGCTTCCGCATTGGAGAGTTTCAGCCGGGCCGCAAGCGCCTCCAACCGCGCCGCCTCCGGCGGCACGATCGCCGCAAGGCGCAGCAGCGGATCAGGAGCCCAGCCGAGCGCCTTCTCGGTGGCAACAAGCGAAGGGATGGCATCGATCCCCCAACGTTCCGATTCCGGTAGGATCTCCGTCAACACCGCCACCTGCCGCATCCAGAGAAGTGCCCGGCCGGGATCGGCAGCACCGAGCAGTTTTCTGAGCTCCGACCAGACGCGTTCGGCCGACAGAGTCTTGATTTTCGAACGCGCCGCCGCACAGGCCTTCAGACCCTCCGCATCCGGCCGTCCGGAACCGTAATAAGCAAAGAAGCGGAAGAAGCGCAGGATGCGCAGATGGTCCTCGGCGATACGGGTCGATGCATCGCCGATGAAGCGGATGTTGCGCTTCTCGATGTCGGCAAGCCCGCCGACCAGATCCACCACCTCGCCGTCGGCATCGGCATAGAGCGCGTTGATCGTCAGGTCCCGCCGCTCGGCATCGGCCTTCCAGTCCGTGCTGAAGGCGACCTTGGCATGGCGTCCGTCGGTTTCGATGTCGGTGCGCAGCGTCGTCACCTCGAAGGGCTTGCCGTCGACGACGAGCGTTACTGTGCCGTGCTGAAGGCCGGTCGGCACCGCCTTGAGGCCGGCCGCCGCCGCCCGCTCCAGGACTATCTGAGGCGTCAGCGTCGTGGCGATATCGATATCGCTGACCGGCAGCCCCATAAGGCTGTTGCGCACCGCGCCGCCGACCACCCGGCCTTCCCCCTCATCGGCGTTGAGCAGCGCTAGCACCCGGGCGAGAGCCGGGTCGCGGAACCATGCTTGGTCGGCAATGCCGGTCATGCATAAAGCCTTTCGTAGAGTGTACGGACGATGCCGGCGGTGATGCCCCAGATCATCCTGGTTTCATAGGGCATGCGGTAAAAATGCCGGTCGATGCCGTTGATGATGCGCCTGTCTCGGCGGTGATTGGCCGGGTTCATCAGGAAGGAAAGCGGCACCTCGAACACGTCGTCCACCTCGGCCGGGTTCAGCGTCAGCGCGAAACCCCGCTCGACGACGCCGAGCACGGGCGTAATGCGGAAGCCGGTCGAAGCGAGATAGTTCGGCAGCCGCCCGACCGTCTCGACGAAGGAAGCGGGCAGGCCGATCTCCTCTTCCGTCTCGCGGATCGCCGCCATTTCGGGCGAGATATCGGCCGGATCAATCGAGCCGCCGGGAAAGGCGATCTGGCCGGAATGTTTGCGTAGCGTCGTCGTGCGCTTGGTGAAGATCACACGCGCTTCCTCGCCGTCGTCGACGACGGGCACGAGCACGGCGGCGTCACGCAGATTGAAGGTCGCCACCTCCTCCACGATATCAGGATTGAGAACATGGTCGCCATGATCGCGCCAGGCATGGTCCACCGGCCCGCCATTCTGGTTGAGCGCACGGCGGCGGAATTCGGCTGCTGAGAACAGCGGATAACGTTGGCTGATCGCATCGTTCATCGGCTAAGTACATCCAGTTCATCGGCCGGCATGACGGGGAAGACCGCGCCGGCAGAGCAGATCGCAAACATCGCCTGCCCTTCCACGTCGAGCGTCTCGCCGAGCGCGACCAGTTCATACATCACAGGGCGTGACACCAGCGCCTCCAGCCGCCCGCGCACATGCAGATAGGGTTTCAATTCGGCATTTTCGCCGGCAATGGCAAAGCGCAGCCGATGCTCTCCTCCCGCCTCGACGACATCGCCGACATTGGTGCGGAACGTCAGCACCTGGCGGCCCTCTCGTTCCGTCACGCTCATCTCCACAGCGACGAAAGGAGCGTCGACGACCCTGATCCCCACCTTTTCCACAGGAGTTACGAGGTAGGTCTTTTCATCCTCGTCCTTTCGCAAGACCGTCGAAAACAGCTGCACCAGCGCCGGCCGGCCGATCGGCGTGCCCATGTAGAACCAGGTGCCGTCGGCCCTGATCTCCATGTCGATATCGCCGCAGAAAGGCGGATTCCAGCGCTCGACCGGCGCTAGCCCCCGTTTTTTATCGCTATTTTCGGCAGAGGCACGCGAAATCAGCGCGGCAAGCCCCGCCGCATCCGCCTGTCCGTTGATTTCCTCGGCTGCCATTCTTCCGTCCCGGTTTGTCCTTAACGAAGTGAAGTCACGAGATAGTCATTCGTAACGAACTTGTCAGCCTGTCGCATCTCCATAACTCTATCGAGTATGAGGCAGATGTATAAGTCCGCCGATTCGCTGCCGAATGATTCAGCCGTTGGAGATGCCCGTGGGTATGATGAAGACTGAAGCCAGCCTCGATGAAAAGGCGATCGTCGCCGCCGCCGAAAGGGCGCTCTCCGATATCGCCGCCATCCGCGGGGAAGTCTCGAAAGTGATCTTCGGTCAGGAGAGCGTCGTCGAGAACACCATCCTCGCTGTGCTGTCAGGCGGTCATGCCCTGCTCGTTGGCGTGCCCGGCCTTGCCAAGACCAGGCTGGTGACGACGCTCGGCGAGGTGCTGGGCCTTGCCGCCAACCGCATCCAGTTTACTCCCGATCTGATGCCCTCCGATATCCTCGGCTCCGAGGTGATGGATCAGGACGACAGCGGCCGCCGCTCCTTCCGTTTCGTCAAAGGCCCGGTCTTCGCTCAGCTCCTGATGGCCGACGAAATCAATCGCGCCTCACCGCGCACCCAGTCGGCGCTTCTGCAGGCGATGCAGGAATATCATATCACCATCGCCGGCCAGCGTTATGACTTGCCGGCTCCCTTTCATGTGCTAGCCACCCAGAACCCGCTGGAGCAGGAAGGCACCTATCCCCTGCCCGAGGCCCAGCTCGACCGCTTCCTGCTGCAGGTCGACGTCAACTATCCCGAGCTCGCCGCCGAGCGCCAGATTCTGCTCGAGACCACAGGCCTCGGGGAAACCCGGCCGGAAGCCATCATCGATGCGCAGCGGCTGATCGAGATCCAGGCCCTGGTGCGGCAGATGCCGGTAAGCGAAACGGTCGTCGACGCCATCCTTTCGCTGGTACGCTCCGCCCGCCCCGGGCAGGGAAATGCCTCGACCGACAAGAACGTCGCCTGGGGTCCTGGCCCGCGCGCCGGGCAGGCGATGATGCTTTGCGCCCGCGCCCGCGCGCTCTACGAAGGCCGCCTCGCGCCCTCCCTCGATGATATCTTCGCGCTTGCCGAACCCATTCTCCAGCACCGCATGGCGCTGACTTTCGCTGCCCGCGCCGAAGGCATGTCGGTGCGCGACGTCATCGCCGGACTGGTCAGGCAGGCAAAGGGATAAGGAAGCCGGACGCGTGGCATCTATCGGACAGACCGTCAACCCGACGTCAGGCAGCGATGCCCTCTCCCGCGCCAGGCAGCGGGCCTCGCTGATGCCGGACTGCCTTGTGGAAGCCAAGCGCATCGCCAACACGGTGATCGCCGGCTGGCACGGCCGCCGCAAGCGCGGTATCGGCGAGAATTTCTGGCAGTTCCGCCCCTATGCCGAGGGCGAGAGCCTGTCGCGCATCGATTGGCGCCGCTCCGCCCGCGACGACCATACCTATGTGCGTGAGCGCGAATGGGAAGCAGCGCACACCATCTGGCTCTGGTGCGACATGTCGCCCTCGATGATGTACAAGTCGAGCCACGGCAGTGTCTCCAAGGAAAGCCGGGCGCTGGTCGTCATGCTGGCGCTTGCCGAAATCCTCGCCCGCTCCGGCGAGCGCATCGGCTGCCCCGGCATCATGGAACCTGCCTCCACCCGCAATGCCGCCGAACGCCTCGCAGCCGCGCTCATGCACGCGCCGCTGACCGGCGGACTGCCGGAAACGGGAATGATCCGCGGCTGGAGCGACCTCGTGCTCATCGGCGATTTCCTGGACGACGCGCCTGTGATCATGGAGCGGCTCGGCCCGCTTGCCCGCCGCGGCCTGCACGGCCACGTGGTCGAGATAGCAGACCCCGCCGAAGAGATCTTCCCCTATAGCGGCCGCACCGAATTCATCGATCCGGAGACGGGGGCCAAGCTCATCTCCGGCCGCGCCGAACACATCCGCGAGACCTATCGCAACGCCTACCTCGCCCGCAGGGAGAGCCTCGGCCAGTCGCTGCGGCATCTCGGCTGGACCTTTACGACCCACCGCACCGATCATCTTGCCTCGGAGGCGCTGGTTGCGGTCCATATGTACCTGTCCGGCATGCCGGCCAAGGCCACGCATGGAGGGCTGCTATGAACGCCCTTCCCTTCGCTTTCGCCTATCCCGCCATTCTCGGCGCCCTCATCGCCTTGCCAGTCATCTGGTGGCTGCTGCGGCTGACGCCGCCACGTCCGAAAACAGAGGTTTTTCCGCCGCTGAAGATCCTTGCGTCGGTGCTGAAGCGCGAGGAAACGCCGGCGCAAAGCCCCTGGTGGCTGACGCTGCTGCGCATGCTGCTCGCCGCCATCATCATCCTTGCGATTGCCGATCCGGTCTTCAATCCGCGCACTAATTCTCTGGCATCGGGCGGCCCGCTCGTCCTCTTCGTCGACAACAGCTGGGCGGCAGCACCCGATTGGGAGCGCCGTGTCCAGACTGCCGACGCGCTGGTGGACGATGCCGAATCCGCCGGCACGCCGGTAGCGATCGCCTTCACCGCCGATCCGACCAACGATGCTGTTCCCGGCACCGCCGCGCGCGCCCGCGACAAGCTGCGCGCCGCCGAGCCGCGGCCGCTGGTCCCGGACCGCGAGCGCGCTTTCCAGGCGCTGCGGGCGGCGCTCAACGGCGTCAAGCCCGGCACCCTCGCCTTCCTGACCGACGGCGCCGCCGCCAAGGCCGATGATCCGACGGTGCGCAGGCTCGCCGAGCTCCAGCCCGCCGATCTGCGCCTGATCGAGGGCGATGCCACAAAGACCGTTGCCGTCACCGCGGCCAGCAATGCGGCCGACGCCATGACCGTCAAGGTCACGCGGCTCGACAGTTCGCGCGCCGCATCCGTGGCGCTGACCGCCGTCGATGCCCAGGGCCGCTCGATCGCCAACGGCAGGGTGGATTTCCGTCCCGGCCAGAGCGTCGCCACGAGTTCGATCACCGCTCCCTTCGAGATGCGCAACGATTTCGCCCGCATCAGCGTCGACAATGGCGCTACGGCAGGCGCGGTCCACCTCCTCGACGATGCATTCAAGCGCCGCCGGGTCGTCCTGCTGTCCGGTACCGGAGCCGATGAATTCCAGCCGCTGCTCTCGCCGCTCTACTATATCCAGCGGGCGCTGCAGCCCTATGCGGACATCATCCAGCCCACCGATTCCGATCTGGCGGTCGCGATACCGAAACTTCTCGCCAGCAACCCTTCGATCATCATCATGGCCGATATCGGCCGCCTGCCGGAGGAGACCTACGAACCTCTGACACGCTGGATATCGAACGGTGGCATGCTCCTGCGTTTCGCCGGCCCGCGCATGGCGGCAGCACCTGCCGACGATCCGCTCATTCCCGTCATCCTGCGCCAGGGAGAACGGGCGCTGGGCGGCACCTTGTCCTGGAGCGAACCGCAGTCGCTGGCCGAATTTCCGAGCATCGGGCCTTTCGCGGGCATACCGCGTCCTGCCGATGTCGTCGTCAAACGGCAGGTGCTCGCCGAGCCGACACCCGATCTTGCCGAACGCACCTGGGCAAGCCTCGCCGACGGCACGCCGCTGGTCACGATGAAGCAGCTGGCATCCGGCCAGATCGTCCTCTTCCACGTCACCGCCGAAGCGACCTGGTCCGATCTGCCGATCTCTGGCACCTTCGTCGATATGCTGCGTCACCTCCTGCAGATATCGCGCTCAGGCGGTGTGACGTCCGAGGCGCGCAGTGGCGCGCGTGTCTCCGAGACCCTTCCGCCCTACCGCATGCTGACGGCCAAGGGTGTGCTCGTCTCCGAGACCGGCTCGGCGCGACCTCTGATCCCCGGGGCCGGAGCCGAACCCACAGCGAATTTCGACAATCCACCCGGCCTCTACGGCTCGGAAGATGGTTTCACCTCATTGAACGTGCTGCCCGAGAACGCCGAACTGAAGGCGCTCGATACCGTGGGAACCAATGCCGTGCGCGAAGGCTTGATCGGCGGCGAAAGCTGGTCGGCAAAGCCGACTCTTTTCCTGGTCGCCTTTCTGCTGCTGCTCGCCGACAGCCTGGTCGTCCTCTTCATGAACGGCGCTTTCTCGCGATTGCGCCCGGCCGCTCGCACCATGGGCGTGATCGCAGTCGTAGTCGGCGCAGGCTTCCTGCTGCAGCCCGGCACACTACACGCCAACGACTCCCGGCCCGATGACGACCTCATTCTGGAGAGGCTTGACAACACGCATCTCGCCTATGTCGTCACCGGAGAGCAGGAAGTCGACAATATATCCGAGCGGGGCCTTGAGGGCCTGACCCAGTTCCTGACCTTCCGCACGACGCTGGAGCCGGCGCCGCCCGTCGGCCTTGACCTCACCAGGGACGAACTCACCTTCTATCCGATCATCTATTGGCCGGTTTCGGCAACGGCGCCCATGCCGTCATCGGCCGCGATCAGCCGCATCGACGCCTACATGCGCAACGGCGGCACCGTGCTCTTCGACACGCGCGACCAGATAAGCGCCCTGGACAATGGCGGCAATGTCAGCGCCAACGGTCAGCGGCTGCAGGAAATCCTCGCCAATCTCGATATCCCGCCGCTCGAACCGGTACCCTCAGATCACGTGCTGACGAAATCCTTCTATCTCCTGTCGAGTTTTCCCGGCCGTTATGCCGGCAGCCCGCTTTGGATCGAGGCCCGCCAAGGTGGCCGCGAAACGACCGAAAAATCGGCGGCGACGGCCGACGGGGTTTCGCCGATCCTGATCACCGGCAATGATTTCGCCGGCGCCTGGGCAGTCGACGAAAACGGCACGCCGATGCTGCCGACCGTGCCCTCGGATGAAGCGCAGCGTGAATATGCCTACCGGGCCGGCGTCAATATCATGATGTACATGCTGACCGGCAACTACAAGACCGACCAGGTTCACGTTCCCGACCTCCTCGAGCGGTTAGGGCAATGAGATGACCTTCGATTTTTCACCCTACCTGCCCTGGCCGATTCTGGCCGCTCTAGCCGCGGTCAGCGCTCTTATCGCCGCCTTTGCGATCTGGCGCGGCGTTCGCGGCGCCTGGATCAGGACACTGGCCGCCCTCGCACTGCTGACCGCTCTTGCCAATCCCGTACTGCTGCAGGAGGATCGGGATCAGTTGTCGACGATCGTCCCCGTCATCGTCGACCGGAGCCAGAGCCAGCAGACACCCGAGCGCATGAAGATGACCGATGACGCGCTTGCGGCATTGAAAGGGCAGCTTGCCCGCTTCCCCCAGATAGAACCCCGCTTCGTCGATGTCGAAGGCGACGTCAATTCCGACGTTCCGTCCACCCGCCTGTTCGAGGCGCTGGCAGCCAACATCGCCGACGTCCCGTCCGCCCGCATCGGCGGCGCCATCATGCTGACAGACGGCGAAGTCCATGATGTCCCGGCCGCCAATCAGGCGCTCGGCTTCGATGCGCCGATCCATGGCCTTATCACCGGCAAGCCCAAGGAATTCGACCGTCGCATCGAAGTCATCAAGGGACCGCGCTTCGGCATCGTCAACGAGGAGCAGCAGGTCGTCCTGCGCGTCTTCGACGATGGTCCGAGCCCCGGCGGCGCCGCCAATGTTACGGTTAAGCTCAACGGCGACGAAATTGCCACCCTGCAGACAACCCCCGGCCAGGATACGCCCTTCTCCTTCAAGGTTCCGGGTGGCGGCAGCAATGTACTCGAATTTTCCGTCGCCGAGCTTCCCGGCGAAGTCGCCGCCGCTAACAACCGCGCCGTTCATGTCATCGATGGCATCCGCCAGAATCTGCGCGTCCTGCTCGTCTCCGGCGAGCCGCATGCCGGCGAGCGCGCCTGGCGCAACCTCCTGAAATCCGACGCCTCGGTCGATCTCGTTCACTTCACCATCCTGCGTCCGCCGGAAAAGCAGGACGGCACGCCGATCAACGAGCTGTCGCTGATCGCCTTCCCGACGCGTGAACTCTTCATCGACAAGATCAAGGATTTCGACCTGATCATCTTCGACCGCTATCAGGACCGCGCCAACGTGCTGCCGATGCTTTATTATGACAACATCGCCCAATACGTGGAGAACGGCGGCGCGTTGCTGATCGCCGCCGGTCCGGAACATGCGAGCCCAGAGTCGATCGCGATGACGCCGCTCGCCTCCGTGCTGCCGGCAGAGCCGACGGGCCGGATGATCGAGAAGGCCTTTTATCCTCGCCTCTCCGAGGAAGGGCGCAAGCATCCGGTCACGCGCGGCTTGGACGGCTCCGGCGAGGACCCGCCGCATTGGGGCCGCTGGTTCCGCAGCGTCGATGTCGAACGGCCGCAGGGCGAAACGATTATGGTTGGCGCCGACAACCATCCGCTGCTGGTGCTGAACCGCGCCGGCCAGGGCCGCGTCGCCATGCTGCTTTCCGATCAGGGCTGGCTCTGGGCGCGCGGCTTCGAAGGCGGCGGTCCAAATGTCTCGCTATATCGCCGCATTGCTCATTGGCTGATGAAGGAACCTGCGCTCGAGGAAGAAGCGTTGACGGCGCGCGCCTCCGGCCGAACGCTTGAAGTCACGCGACAGACGATCGGCGACAATCCTGGTAACGCCACCGTGCGTTATCCCTCCGGCAAGACCGAAACTTTGCCGCTCACCCAGACCGAACCCGGACTCTACAAGGCCGAGAAACGCATGAAAGAGGTTGGGCTCTTCGAAATCCGTAATGGCAAGTTGTCGACGCTTGTGCACATCGGCGCTGTCGATGCGCCGGAATTCAAGGCGATGATCTCGACGACCGATGTGCTGAAGCCTGTCGTCGACAGGAGCAAAGGTCTCGTGACCCGTGTCGCCAACGCAAAGGGCGCAATCAGCGTTCCGCCGATCCTGCCGGTGCGCGGCCAGGTCCGCGTCTCCGACAACGAGCGTATGATGATCCGCATGACCAACGAAACCGTCCTGAAGGGAATCAACACGCTGCCGCTCTTTGCCGGTTTCGCCGGCGTCGGCATCCTGCTGCTCGCTTTCGGCGCCATGTGGTGGCGCGAAGGCCGGTAGCCGCATGCCGGAATTCGAGCTCACCGCATCGCCCTCGCCAGAGGAACTCGCGGCAATCACCGATGTGCTCTCGGCCTTCAATAATAGCGATGTCGGCCCTTCGGACCGCCAGCCGCTCGCCGTCCTCATCCGCGATACTGACGGGAAGGTGACCGGCGGCCTGTCGGGCTTTACCGTAAACGGCAAGCTGAGACCGTTCAGCGCGCGTAATTCCACGGCATGAGTGCATCGAGATCGCTGCTCGGCCAGCCGTTGGCGATCCGCTCAAGTGTTTGGGTGAGCCAAGCCTGCGGGTCCACGTTGTTCATCTTCGCCGTCTGAAGGAGCGTGGCGATAGTCGCCCAGGTCCTTCCACCGCCATCGCTGCCGGCGAAGAGACTGTTCTTTCTCGTGATCGTCTGGGGCCTGATGGCACGCTCAACGATGTTGCTGTCGAGCTCGATGCGGCCGTCGGTAAGGAAGCGTTCGAAGATGGAGCGACGCGAGGTGGCATAGCGGATCGCTTCTGCGAGCTTCGACTTGCCGGAGATCCGCGGCAGGGTCTTTTGCCACAGGGCGAAGAGCTCAGTGACAACTGCAGCAGATGTCGCCTGACGTGCCGCGACACGCGCGTCAGGGCTCTGCCCCCGGGCCGCCGCTTCCACCTCCCAGAGCTTTGCCATCAATTCCACCGTCTCGCTGGCTATCTTGGAGCTGTCCGAGGCGTGGAGTTCGTAGAACTTGCGCCTGCTATGGGACCAGCAGCCGGCCAGCATCACGCCGTCATTGCCGCCGTCAGATCGGGCAAGCTTGTTGTAGGCACCATGCCCGTCCACCTGAAGGATACCGCGATAGCCATTCAGATGCCGGGCGACGCGATCGCCAGCGCGGCTATCTTCGAAGCGATAGGCGACCATCGGCGGGCCACTACCGCCAAAGGGTCTATCATCCCTCGCATAAGCCCATAGCCAGGCTGTCTTTGCCGATCCGGATCCGGGCGCGAGCGTTGGCAATGTCGTCTCGTCCGCAAAGATGCGCTCAGCCTTCTTGATCTCGGCGAGGATGTAGTCGGCCAGGATATCGAGCTCGTAGCCGAGCTTGCCCATCCATTGGGCCATCAGCTTCCGGTCAAGCTCAACCTTGTCGCGTGCATAGATTGCCTCCTGTCGATAGAGCGGAAGGCCATCTGCATACTTCGAGACAGCGATCTGGGCGAGAAGCGCTTCCGTTGGAATGCCACCCTCGATGATGTGCGCGGGCGCGGCTGCCTGGATGACGCCGTCTTCGTTCTTGAAGGCATACTTCGGCCGCCGGGTGACGATGACGCGGAACTTCGCCGGCACGACGTCCAGTCGCTCCGAGACGTCTTCTCCGATCAGCACCTTCTGTTTGCCGATGTGTTCGTGCAGTTCATCCGGCTCGATCACCACTTCGACTCGTTCCAGATGAGGTGCAAAGCCCTTGCGCGGCCGGGGTGCACGTTTCGCATCGGGATCAGCGGCACCCTTGTTTACCTTGGCTCGGATTGCCGAGATACCGGTCTCGATTTCCTCGAAGACAAAAGCCTGCTGCTCATCATCGATGCCCGGAGAGCCGAGCTTTTCCGATTGCCGGCCGAAGCGGGCGCGATCGAAGGCTTTCAGGATCTGGGTCAGTCGCTCGATGCGTTCGTCGGCATCGGCGTTTCTGGCTTTCAGGTCTGCGACCTCGCTCTCGAGAGCATCGGTGCGCGCTGCCTTCTCGGCCATGGCAAGGACCATGGCTTTCAGGGTCTCTACATCATCCGGGAGCTGTAGATCGGGCGGCGTCATGAGGCCTACCAGAGCACAATTTGCTCCGGTTTTCCTGCCTTTTCAGGCGGTTGATTCACTTCGCCGCAGCCCTTTACCCAACAATCTCCGGCGGCTTCACCGCCACTGAGCGCACCCGTTTCCAGTCCATGCCGTCAACGAGCGCCATGAGCTGAGCGTGATTGAGCTGCACCCGGTTGTGGCCGATCCGCGGCCAGCAGAACTGCGCCTTCTCCAACCGCTTGGAATAGAGGCAGACCCCTGATCCATCCCACCAGACGATCTTGACCCGGTCCGCCCGCTTCGCCCGGAAGACATAAAGCGAGCCATTGAACGGATCACTGCCGGCGTCGCGCACCAGCGACAGCAAACTGTCCGGCCCTTTACGAAAGTCGATGGGGTGACTGGCGAGGAAGACCTTTACACCTGCGGGGATCATGCTGAGCGAACTGCCCGGATGACACGCTGCAGATGAGCTTCGTCCACATCGGCGGGAGCGCGCACGACGACATCGCCAATCAGAACTTCGATTATCGCGCCGTCGGCAGATGGCGTGACTGCCTTATGACCGATCGGCGCTATGTTCTCCTTGTGAGAGCCCAGGGCGGCGCGACGCCAGCCAAACAGTTGTGACGGATGGATATCAAGCCGACGTGCGATCGCTGACACGCTCGAGCCAGGCTCGAGTGCCTCTGCAACTGCACGCGCTTTAAAATCGTCCGACCAGCGCCGCCGAAGCTGCCGAGGCGCGCCCTCAAATCGGTCCGCAACAGCCTCGATCATATGAAAAGTTCTAGTTCCAGAGCTAGGCGCAGACATAGAAGCTCACAGCAGTTCATCGTGTCCGCTACCGATAGCCGACCGCTAAGCTGCTTCGCCAGATGGGGTCTGCTTGTCGCTTACGCTTTACCGCCTGGGGCTGGCTCTTCACCAATATGCTATACATCCCCGATACGTTGCGCGGCGCCGGTCTCGCCGGCAAAATCCTTCACAAGGCTGAAGAAGAGGCGAGAGCCCGGGGCTGCCGCGGCGCCTGGATCGACACGTTCAGCCCGCAGGCCCTGCGAGCCTATCTGCGCCAGGGTTATGAGGTCTTCGGGGAGCTTGAGGATTTCCCGGAGGGCCGCACACGCAGCTTCCTCCGGAAAAAACTCTAATCATCCGTGCCAGGCGATGATGCCCTTCAGCCGCTCGTGCACGCCTTCGGCGATCGGAACGACGAGCACGCGGCCGGGATCGACGGGTCCCGGAAAGGAGAGCGCGTTGTAGGCGACCTTCTCAAAGCCGAGCGGGCCATAATAGGGTGGATCGCCGATGAGGATGACGGCTTCCGAACCCTTGCGCCGCGCGGCTTCCACCGCGATCCGCACCAGTTCCCGGCCGATACCTATATTTTTATGCGAGGGTCGAACGGCGAGCGGGCCAAGAAGATGCCCCTTTACCGTGCCGGCCAGCACCGGCGTCATGCGCACGGAGGCGATCGTCTCGCCGTCGTCAGCGCAGATAAAGGAGAGCGACAGGTCATGCGGCCCCTGCTCGCGGATACGCGCGGCCGCCCGCGCGAAGCGGCCCGGACCGAAGGCTTCTTCATTAATGTGTTCGATGGCGGCGTCGTGGGACGCGTCTTCGGTGAGGTAGACGAGATCGTGCTTGTACATGATGACAGAAACCGGCTGGACAGATTGATGGGTCTCGAACACGCCTTCGGCGTTCGCAGCATCAGCGTCGTCGCAGGTTTCCGGAAATGAACATCAGGCAGGCGCTCCTCAAATCGTGATAGGGCCGATAGCAGGAAAAATTTCCGGCGTCCAATGCAAAATGCACACCCGATCCAGCTAGATCCGGAGGACGTGACGCACTGTTCAATCTTTACCGCCTGCAAAGCCCCACTATCTCAGCTAGTTTCAATTCCAACGCGTCAACCAAGGGAATGAATCATGGGAATGCTTGTGGACGGCGTCTGGCATGACGTCTGGTACGACACGAAGGAGAGCAAAGGCCAATTCAAACGTCAGCCCTCGCAATTTCGCAACTGGGTGACGGCAGGCGGCGAGGCCGGGCCTTCCGGAAGCGGCGGCTTCAAGGCTGAGGCCGGGCGTTATCATCTCTATGTCTCTCTCGCCTGCCCCTGGGCGCATCGCACCCTGATCTTCCGCAAGCTAAAGAAGCTCGAGCCGTTGATTTCGGTTTCTGTCGTGGATCCGCTGATGCTCGAGAATGGCTGGGAGTTCAAGGCCGGTGACGGCGCTACCGGCGATCACCTGTATGGCGCGGCCACCCTCTGGCAGATCTATGTCAAGGCCGATCCGCATTATTCAGGCCGTGTCACGGTTCCCGTCCTCTGGGACAAGAAGGCCGGCACGATCGTCAGCAATGAATCAGCCGAGATCATCCGCATGTTCAATAGCGCCTTCGACGGACTGACGGGTTCGAAGGCCGATTTCTATCCGGAGGATCTGCGTGCAGAGATCGACGCGCTCAACGCTACCGTCTACGAGACCGTCAACAACGGCGTCTACAAGGCGGGCTTTGCCACAACTCAAGAAGCTTACGAGGAAAATGTCAGCAAACTGTTCGAAACGCTCGACAATCTCGACGAACGCCTGGGCAAGGGCCGCTATCTCTTCGGCGACAGATTGACCGAGGCCGATTGGCGCCTCTTCACTACGCTGGTGCGTTTCGACCCCGTCTATGTCGGGCATTTCAAGTGCAACATCCGCCGCATCGCGGATTACCGCAACCTGCCCGGCTATCTCAAAGACCTCTATCAGACGGCAGGCGTTGCCGAGACGGTGAACCTGCGGCACATCAAGCAGCACTATTACCGCAGTCACAAGACGCTCAACCCGACGGGCATCGTCCCCGTCGGCCCGAAGCTCGATCTCGACAGTCCGCATGGCCGTGCCAGGCCCAATGCGGCCTGAGGCCTCTCACCATCGGTGGTCGGGCTCCCGTTCGCCCCGAAGCTCGGCGAGGCGGCGATGTGTCGCCTCCGTCGTACCCTCAGGCAGGCTGTCGAGCGAAAAGAACCCGCTGTCGGAGATCTCCCAGTCCGGCGGCCGCGGCGCCGTCTGCTCGACGGTCACCCGGTAGAACACGACATGGTCGCGCCGGGTGGTCGTGGTGTTGAAATAGACCTGGACCAGCTGCGGTCTGCCGATGATCCTGAGGTTACCCTCCTCCCGCAGCTCCTTGACCAGCGCTTCTTCGGCCGTCTCGTTGCGCTCCAGCCCGCCGCCGGGCATATGCCAGCCGCCGACATAGCTGTGGCGCACGAGGAAAATCCGCCCGTTCTTATCGAAGCAGGCGGCCCTGACGCCCATCGTCATTCCGCGGGCGAAGGAGAAATAGACATGCAGGAGGCGTAGCGCCAGCCTGATGTGAGGGGGCCGCTTCTCTTTATCCACTATCGTTCCGTTTCGGCTCTTCATCGCGCCGGATGTGTTTGATTTGTCAATAAGCTGGTCTATGTCTCGTAACATGTTCAAGCTCGCGCATATTTCCGACGTCCACCTCGGACCACTGCCCCGTCTTTCCATTCAAGAGCTATTTTCCAAACGCATAACCGGCTTTGTGAACTGGCATCGAAATCGACGCAAGCACCTTTTCGCCAGCACGCTGGATCTGCTGCTCGATGATATCCGCACTCATCGGGCCGATCACTTGGCCGTCACCGGCGACCTCGTCAATCTGGCGAGCGGCATCGAGATTCGCGCCGCCGCCGCCTGGCTGCGCGCGCTCGGCGATCCCGCCGACACCTCGGTCGTTCCCGGCAATCACGACGCCTATGTGCCGGGCGCCTATGAGAAATCGATGCGCGCCTGGTACGATTATGTCCGCGGCGATCTCGCCCCGCCGCAATGGCAGGAAGACCGCCGCATCTTTCCATATCTGCGTGTCCGCGACAAAGTTGCGATCGTCGGCTGCTCCACAGCAGTCGCCACGCCCCCCTTCGCCGCATCCGGCTTTTTCAGCGCCCGGCAGGCCCGCGACACGGTGAACATGCTGCGCGCGGCTGGCGAAGCTGGCCTCTTCCGCGTCGTCATGATCCATCATCCGCCGATCCGCGGCGCCACCGCCTTCCACAAACGCATGATCGGCATCCGTCGCTTCGCGGCCGTCATTTCGACCGGCGGCGCCGAGCTCGTTCTGCACGGCCACACGCATCTGAACACGCTGCACTGGCTGCGCGGCCAGGTGCAGCCGGTGCCTGTCGTCGGCATCGCGTCGGCCTCGCAGGGACCGGGCAGCATCAAGCCGCCGGCCGCCTACAACCTCTTCTCCATCGATGGCGCTCCGGGCGCCTGGGAGCTCACCGGCGAGCGCTTCAGCCTGAACAGGACAGGCGATGCGATGATGCCGGAAAGCGTCGATATTTTCGCGCCTTAGCGCCGACTTCGGACTCTTTTTATGCGGCACTTGAATCAATTTCGGAAAGTGCTTCGCCACCGTCGCAACATTTGTCATTGAGGCGGCCTACCCTCTTGGTATTTTTACCGGTAAGCGTACAATCCGACCGACTGCATCGCCTCAGAATGGAGCCGCCAATGACTTCCCCCTTCCATCGCCTGTGCAGAACAACACTTGCCGCCGGCTTTCTCTTCGGCATGGCGAGCGCCG